>JBBIVL010000040.1:0-13399 GCA_037439765.1 Candidatus Bipolaricaulota bacterium | reverse complement strand
GTCCCGAAAAAGGGTGGCGAATGAGTTGGCTAAAGCTTGGCACCGGTCTCGCGTTTCTTTCTCTTGCGGCATTATGGATCGCTTTAGCCTTGGCTCTTCCCTTTCCAGCCTTTGCCCGCACGGCTAAGGTAGGACCGGCTCACTTTCCCCTTTTGGTTGCCTCCCTTCTTGCCGTCTTGGTGATCGTTTGGCTCATTCGCGAGCATCGTGCCAAAGAGGAAGAACAAGAGGCCAAGACCCGGCGACTTCTTCTGTGGTACCTCGGGTACGGAGCGTATGTGGCCCTCAGCCCCGTGTTGGGCTTTGTTCCGGCCACGTTTTTCTTTGCCGGCGCGGTAGTGGGGATCAAAGCGAAAGGCGGATGGACACGCCGCCTGGGCAAAGCCGTGCTTGCAGCTCTCCTTATCGCTGGTGTGGAATGGGCTATTTTCCAAAAATGGCTAGGGGTCCCTCTGCCCACCGGGATGTTGGGCCTATTCGGGAGATAAACATGAATCTCTGGGCTAACCTGCTGACCGGATTCACCGCAGTATTTCAGCCCCAGAACATTTTGGCCACAGTTTTGGGCCAGTTCATCGGTATTCTTGTAGGAATCCTTCCCGGAGTCAATGCCTCCATGGCTGTTTCCGTATTGCTTCCCCTTTCTTTCGGCCTCGCGCCGGAGACGGCTCTCATGCTCCTCGCCGGAATCTATATGGGCACAATGTACGGCGGCTCGATAACTTCGATCTTGATGCGTGTTCCCGGAACTTCGACTGCCTCGGTTATCTGCTTGGATGGCCATGAACTCACGCGTCAGGGCCGGGCGGGCCTGGCCCTGGGAGTAACGGCAGTTGGGTCGTTCCTCGCCGGCACTTTTTCTCTTCTTGTGTTGATGACCCTTGGTCCTACATTGGCGCGGGCTGCCCTGGCCTTCGCCCCTCCTGAGTATTTTGCCCTCATCTTCTTCGGGCTTCTGGCCATTGCCGGACTAGAGTCCGACGGGATCGTGCGGGGTCTCATTACTGGTTGCTTTGGTCTTCTTTTGGGGACGATCGGAATTGACCCTGTGACCGGCGTAAGCCGGTTCACGTTTGGCCGGATCGAGCTTTTGGATGGGATTGATTTTATTGCCGTGTTGGTTGGTCTTTTTGCCATAAGCCAGGCCCTCATCAATTTAGAAAGAATCAAGCCGCTTGAGCTTTATCGGGGAAAGCTCACGGGCCTGTTGCCCCGCTGGCGGGAGCTTAGGGAGTCGTTGGGAGCAATCGTGCGTGGATCCGTACTTGGCACCATCGTGGGAATCCTTCCGGGAGTCGGGGCCACCACAGCTGCCTTCCTTTCCTATTCTTTGGAGGCGAGGTTGGCGCGGGACAGGACCAAGGTGGGCAAAGGCGACTTGCGTTGTGTAGCCGGGCCGGGGTCTGCGGACAACGCCGCCGCGGGAGGGTCCCTTGTTCCCATGCTGAGTCTGGGGATACCTGGCTCGGAAACCACCGCCGTCCTGCTCGGGGTCCTCATGATTCACGGGATACAGCCCGGTCCTCTCCTTTACACAAAGCAGGCGAGCTTGGTGTGGGGCCTCATCGCCTCCCTCTGGCTTGCCAATTTCTTGGGATTTGCCCTGGCTACCGCTGGTGTACGACCCTTGACCCAGATCCTCCGCCTGCCCACACCGGTCATGTCTGCGTTCATCTTGGTGACCGGTTTTGTTGGGGCCTACGCCCTGAACAACAACATCGCGGATGTCTGGGTAGCTCTGTTGTTTGGAGTTCTGGGGTACGTCATGCGACGTACCGGCCTTCCGCTTTCCCCCCTCATCTTGGGGCTGGTGCTTGGCCCTCTCGCAGAAAAATCCTTCCGCCAATCCATGGCTCTTTCCCGCGGCGATCCCACGATTTTCTTTCATCGCCCCATTTCCGCAGCCCTTCTCTCCCTCGGGCTAGCCAGCGTGATCATCCCGGTGCTTTGGGGCCTATGGAAGCGAGCTCAGGCCAGGAGGAAACCATCATGAACTTTCGAGAGCGACTGAAAAAAAGGGATGTTGTGCTGGGCACAATGGTACGGGACGCCCTCACGCTGAATGTGGTGGACGCGGTGAAGTGGGCAGGCGCCGACTTTTTTGTTTTGGACATGGAACACACGGCACTGGATATGGCGCTGGTTGCACCCCTTTTGCAGTATGCCCAGGCCCGTGATCTAGCGACCCTTGTGCGGGTGCCCAACCAGGACAGGGCTTTCATCGGCCGTGTGTTGGATTGCGGTGCAAGCGGCGTTTGGCTTCCCCATTTGGACAATGTGCAAGACGCTCGGCAACTTTCCTTCCTCTCCCACTATCCCCCGACGGGAGGGCGGGGAGGCACCATCCCCTGGCTCAAGCGGGCCCAATCCCAAAGCTTCCCAAACTTGCGGGAATTCTTTGCAGCCCTGGATCAGGAGGTGATTTTGGTCGGACAAATCGAAAGCCAAGATGCCGTGAACAACGTCGCTTCCATTTTAGCTACCGGCCTACTGGACGCTGTGGTCATTGGGCCCTTGGATCTTTCCTTGGACTTGGGCTTCCCCGGCGAATTTTCCCACCCCGCGGTGGAGGCGGCGATCACCAAAGTGCTGGTTGAGGCTTCCAAACATGGCGTTTCCGTAGGGTTGCACACGGGAAATCTTCAGGAACTCGCACGGTGGCATGAGCGGGGCATGAATTTCCTCGTCTACTCCTATGACCTCGTCCTCATGGCCGAAAAGCTCAAGCAGGCCCGCACGGATCTTCTTCCGCGAAACCTGCGCGGAGTTTGAACACCCTGGGTAGTTGGGGTAGGGTCCCATCTGGTCATGGGGAAAGAGACCAACCTCGCGTACGTGCAGCCCATCACCGAAATCTTGAGAATCTTCGAGACCGACCCCTTTTGGGGCATCACCTCCGAGGAAGCGAAAAAGCGGCTGGCTCGGTATGGACCCAATGCCCTTCCTGAAGTCCCGCCGGTTCCGTTTTGGCGGAAGTTCCTCGGCCAGTTACGAAGTTTCCTCGTCATCATCCTGCTTGCGGCCACGGCACTCTCCATGCTCCTGGGGGACTGGATCGAGGCGGGGGCCATCTTGGCCATCGTTGTCCTCAATGCGTTCATCGGGGCAATCCAGGAAAGCCGGGCCGAGCAGGCTCTCCAGAGCCTGAAGAAAATGGCGGCGCCGGAGGCCCAGGTCCTCCGCGATGGCGTGCGCCAGACGATCCCCGCTCGCGAGCTCGTTCCAGGCGATATCGTCCTTTTGGAAGCCGGGTCCATTGTTCCCGCGGATCTCCGGCTCTTGGAGACCGCCCAGCTTCGGGTGGACGAGTCCTCCCTCACCGGGGAGTCCGTGCCGGTGGATAAAGATGCCTCCGCGGTTCTTCCCGAGGAGACGCCCCTGGCCGATCGGGCGAACATGGCCTTCTTGGGGACCACCGTGGTGTACGGCCGGGGGGTGGGCGTGGTGGTGGCTACTGGGCCGGCCACGGTCCTGGGAGAGATCGCGGGCGTCATCGAGGAGCCCCAGGAGGAGACGCCGCTCCAGCGCAAACTCGAGGAGTTCGGCCGCGTTTTGGGGATTCTCATCCTTGTGGTGTGCGGCATTGTGTTTTTCGTGGAGATCCTGCGCGATCCCAATCTCCACATTCTTCTAGATGATGGTTTTCTTGCCTATTTACGGGCCTCGCGAAACGCGATCCTCGGCTTTTTCATCATCGCTGTGAGCTTGGCGGTGGCAGCCGTGCCCGAGGGTCTTCCGGCCATCGTCACCATGTGTTTGGCAGTGGGGATGCGAGAGATGCTCCGGAGGAATGCACTTGTGCGCCGTCTTCCCTCCGTGGAAACCCTGGGTTCAGCCACCGTGATCTGCGCGGACAAGACCGGAACCCTCACCCAGAACCAGATGACGGTTACAAGGATCTGGGTTGATGGGGAACTGGTCTCTGTAACTGGGCAAGGCTACAAGCCGGAGGGGCAATTCCTTAAGGATGGACAGCCCATAGGACCGCAGGACTATCCCCTTCTTCTTGGTGCCCTTTGGGTTGGTCTTCTTTGTGGTGATGCGGAGCTCCGGGAGGAGAACGGGGTTCATCGTGTGGTGGGTGACCCCACGGAAGGGGCGCTGGTGGTGGCCGCCCGCAAGGCCGGCCTTTTTCGAAATGCCATTCCGCGCCTGAGCGAACTCCCCTTCGACTCGGACCGCAAAAGGATGACCACGATCCATCCGGCAGAAGCCTTTCCCCTTCCTCTTTCCACCCCGTATGTCGCGGTGGTAAAGGGAGCGCCCGACGTGGTGCTGGCTCATTCTGCGACCGTGGCTACTAGAACGGGCTCTGCCCCTCTTACTTCCGCAGAGAGGGAGAAGATCAGCCGGGCCAACGAGGAGCTCGCTGGGCAGGGCCTGCGGGTCCTGGCCGTGGCCTATCGGCCAATTCCTTCCCTCCCCGAGGATCCCGTGCCGGAGGAGATCGAGCGGGATCTTATCTTTCTGGGGCTCTTGGGGATGCAGGACCCGCCGCGGCCAGAAGTTCGCCAAGCCTTGGAAACCGCCCGACACGCGGGATTGCGCACGATTATGATCACCGGGGATCACGTGGCCACCGCCACGGCCATCGCCCAACAAATTGGCCTCCTCCGCCCAAACGGCCGGGTCATCACGGGAAATGAGCTCGATCGCATGAGCGATGAGGAGCTGCTCCGCTTGGTGAGTGAGGTGGACGTTTTTGCCCGTGTTTCACCGCATCACAAGGTGCGCATTGTGGATGCCCTGCGGGCCAGGGGCGAGATCGTGGCCATGACCGGGGATGGGGTGAACGATGCACCCGCCCTCAAGCGCGCGGACATTGGGATCGCCATGGGCATCACCGGGACGGATGTGGCCAAGGCCACGGCGGACATGGTCCTCTTGGACGACAACTACGCCTCCATCGTGGCCGCCGTAGAGCAAGGCCGCGTGATCTATGCCAACATCCGCAAGACCATTTATTACCTGCTTTCCTGCAACTTTGCTGAGATCGCTATTATTTTTGGAGCCGTGTTATTGGGATGGCCTGTGCCGCTCACGGCCATTCAGCTTCTCCTTTTGAACCTGCTCACCGACGGTGCGCCAGCCTTGGCCTTGGGGGTGGAGCCAGCGGAGCCGGGGATCATGGAACGACCGCCCCGCTCGCCCAAAGAACGGATCATCAATCGAGAGATGGCCTGGGGCCTTTTCTACCAAGCCGGCGCGCTCACTGTTGCCGTGTTGGGCGTCTTTGCCCTCGCCTATCACGGCGCTTGGCGGGAGGATGCGGACACCTTGGCCTTCGTGACCCTGGTGGTGGCCGAGCTCTTCCGGGCCTACGCTGCCCGTTCCGAGTGGATCCCCCTCTTCCGGCTCGGCCTTTTCACCAACCGCTGGATGCAATGGGCATTTCTCTCCTCGCTTCTTGTAATTCTTGCAGTGGTGTACGTGCCCTTCCTGCAGCCGGTGTTCAACACGCTCCCCCTCACGCTCCCCATGTGGGCGACGCTCTTGCCCTTGGCGTCGATGCCCTTGCTCCTCGTGGAGGCCCGCAAGATTTTGGGGCGCGGATACAGAAAATCGCCCCGAAAGGGGTAGACCGGGCATCCCCGGGGCTCCGTCGCACCCGCCATGTGAGCGAGAAACCCAAGCGCAAGGGTGGCTTAGGGAAAAACTTGGGCTCTGTGTCTTCCGGGTCCTTAACGGACCCCGTGCCCGCCCAAGCGCAGGAGGGCTTAGCCCGGCAAACCTCAGGGGGTAGGACCGGGTTTCTCCTGGACACTTACGCGCTGGACCTGAGCCTCCTGGGCAAGGCGGGCGCGAAGCGCCCCAAGCCCCTCCTCTTGCTCCCAAAGGTGCCCTTGAAGAAAGAATAATACGTAGATTTGAGCGGCGGCCCGTGTGGCCCAGGGATCTTCACCGGGCCAGCACACGCTGCAAAGGAACCCACAGTTGGGGTCATCGAGATAATCGACGTGGCCGGCGCCGCGCTGGACAATTTCCAGAGCCGGTCCAGGGGCGGCCTCGAAGAACCTCCGAAAGTTGGCCTCAGGCGGGGCGCAGGGCATGCCAAATCGCACCCGTTCCCCATATTCTGTGCCCAAAATAAGGATTGGAGCGCGAACAGAGCCCATTACGGCGATGGCGGAAGGAAACCGCACCAGGTCGGTTACCCCTGGAGCGCCGCCGTCCACGGGATCCAGGCCCACCACGGCCTGAACCGGTCGCTCTGCGGCCACAAGGAACGAGAGCTTTCCGCCCAGGGAGTGGCCCACCAAGGCCACCCGAGTTGGGTCCAGATCAACCCCGCGCCGTGCGGCCTCCCCGGGAAGGGCGTCCAAAAGAAACAGAAGATCCATGGCCCAGGCGCGATGATCGGGATTGAACAGGCTGTACGCATAAGAGATAAGGGCCGTGGCCAGCCCGTGGGAGGCAAAAAATTCTCCCCAAGAACGATAGGCGGGTCCACTGAAGAGAAATCCTGGGCTGAACACCACAAGGGGAGCTGGGCTTTGGCCCACCGGATAGAGGAGGAGAGCCTCCACCCGGCGGCCGCGAGTCGTGTCCTGAAGGGATAAAGCGAGCTCGCCCACAGTGAACGGACCGCGCTCGGCGGCCAAAGAAAGGAAGCCCAGCAAGCCCAAAAGAAGCCAAACGGTCTTTCTTTTGCTCATGGCGTCTCCTTTTTCCAGCGTGCAAGGTACGCATCCATCGAAAATTTTCGGCGCAAGCCCGCGCCGGTCATGGGCCGCACCCGCCCGAAAATAGGGCGCTCCGGGAAAGGCCGGTCGTGCAGGCCAAAACACCAGCCCACCCCGGCGTAACTCGCGGGATCCCGGCCATCCAGGGCGTACTTGTTGTTGAGATAAAGGGCATACCGAAAAGCCTCCTCCGGATCATTTGTCCAAAGGATGAACTGTTTTCCCCAGTACATGCGCATGTATCCGTGGATCCTTCCGGTGCGGAGGAGTTCGTTTTGGGCGGCATTCCAAAGGGGGTCGTGGGCGCGAGCGAGTTCCAGTTCCTCTAGGGAGTATTTGGCCGGCCGGGGGTCCGCTGCGTGTTTCTTCAACGTCTCCTTGGCCCAAACAGGAAGGCCAGAGAACCAATCGCAATTGGGGTTGTAAAACACGAAATTCACGGCGAGCTCCCGGCGCACGATCAATTCCTCAAGGAACGCGGAAGCGCCTGGTCCGCCCACCTGGGCTGTGCGCCAGGCCACCTCCACCGGGGATATCTGGCCGAAATGAAGATAGGGACTGAGGCCAGAGGTTCCGCCCAAGGCCGGGTTGTTTCGCTCTTCATGGTACCGCGGAAGCTGTTTCTCAAGAAATTCTGCGAGGCGGGCCCGCGCCGCCTCTGTTCCCGCCGGAAGCTCCACCGGTGGAACCGCGCGATCCACAGGAAGCTCGGCCAAAACCGCGGCTGGCTCCCTGAGGTCAAGGCTCTCCAGGTCCAGCCCAAGGGCGGTTTTCTCCGGCTCAAGTTCGGCAAGGGGCCGAAGGAAACGATCCAGAAGGGGTGAGATCCTTCGGCGTAGGGCCAAAGCATTCCAGGCCTCTCGGGGGTAAGCGAGGTGCACGGGAATCACCACATCTCCCTCGACCTCCACCGCAAGGCACGGAGCCCGTTCGGCCACCTCCGTTCGCCAGGCCCGCTGGTGGCGGAGATATCCCACATCCATGACCACGGCGGCGGCGTCCTGAGCCAGCGCCAACGCCACCTCCGGGGGGTCCCCGACGCGCGCTACAAAATGGATTCGCCGGTCAGTTAGCTTTTCCTGGACCTCCCGCAGGCCGTTCACCATGAACCAATAGTGGCGGAGATTGGCCTCGGGATATTTCGGGGTGAGCCCGAAGACCGTGACCACGGGCAAGTTTTGAGCGTTAGCCAAAGAAACGGCGGTGGTGAGGGCCGGGTTCCACTCCGCTCGTTGGGAAGCCTGCATCCAATAAAGCACATAGCGGCCGGGCCGAAATGGCCGCCTATTTACTGCCCGAATTCTTTCTGGCTCAACGGGATTTCCGCGAAACATGGTGCACCAGGCGCGGATCGTTTTGGGCTAGCGTCAAAGCCCGGAGAGCGCTGCGCTCCTTGTCCTTCACCTCCAGCATGAGATCGAAATCGTGGGGCCAGCTTTCTTTCAGGAACCGGAGAAAGTGTGCTTCATCCAAGCTCCGGGCGTGGCTTCCCATGCGCCCACCGGGAAGGGGCGAGGAATAGTCCACGATGGGAAGCCCATCCTCCGGACGCCACGTCTCCTTTTGCGCTTCCAAGGCCTCCGAAAGCCCTTTTTCATCAGGGTTGAGCTCGTGGTGGAAGGCATCAAACACCACGGGAAGGCCCGTTTTCCGGTGAATGGCTAAGACGTCGGATAGGGTGTAAAAGCGCTCGTCGTTTTCCACCACGAGCCTTTCCCGAACTTCCGGGGGAAGCTGATCCACCGCGCGCGTAAACCGCTCCATGGCTCGCTTTTTGTCCCCGTAAACTCCGCCCACATGGATTTGGATTTTGGCAGAACGGTCGAGCCCCAGGAGAGCAAGGACGCGGGCGTGGTAAAGGAGGTCGGCCACCGCGGCCTTGACCACTTTCGGCCGCGGGGAGTTGAGAAGGGTATATTGGCCGGGATGCATGGAAATTCGCATGTCCAAACTTCGGATTAACGCCCCAATTTTTGAGAACTCCTCGGCGAACTCCTCATCCCACGGGAAGCGATTGGCCGGATGGGAAGCAAGTGGCACAAGGTCAGAGGTGATGCGCAGGAAAAGAAGGCCATGCTGAGCGTTCCACCGCACAATTTCCGCCAGGCATGTGAGGTTTCCGGCAACGGTCTCCCGGAGCTTCTCCCAAGAGAGGGAGGCCAAACGAAAGGTGCGGCTCGGCCGACAAGGAAGCCCGAGATTTATGCAAGGATAACCGATCCTCATCCCTCGCCCCTTCCGGAGTCCAAGGGGAGGAGAAGCTCTGGGGGAAATGGGGTAAAGAAAGCCTGTTCGGCCAAGTATTTGACGTCGAAGCGGATGATCCAGGCGCGCAAAACCTCGCGGGGGACGCTGGCGGGGACACGTTCGGCGCGATACTCCTCAAGGAGCCCGAGGAAATAGCGGCGCTCTTTAGGACTGAGCCCATGGCTCACGTAGCCGAACGCGTGTTCAAAGACGTTGATCACCGAGGGCCGGCGCGGCGGCCGAAGAAAGGCTTCCCGAAACTTTTCCCCATAACGACGGATGACCTCTTTGGGCGGAAGTTTTTCAGGGTTGGCCACGATCCTGCCGAGCTCCCGAAGCTTAGCTTGTCCATGGGCCATGAGAAGGAATTTTTGTCGGCTATGAAAGCGGATGAGCTCGTCCATTTCCCCGGTCTTTTCCACCTCCCGGAAAGTGGCGCAGGCGAAAATTGTGGTAAAAAAGTGCTCGCGCAAAGTCCGGTTCGTGAGGCGGCCCTCGTCTTCCGCGGGGATTGTGGGAAAGCGGTTACGTACGGCGGCCCCGAAAATTCCGGGCCCGCGCCCCACCGCCGGCCCGGTATCCGACACATGAATCTTGGCATCCCGCAGGGCACAGCTTGGCGACCGATTTTTGAGGATGAAACCGTCGACTTCGGACAGGCTGGCCAGAAACCGAGCAGCGAAAGCCTCCATCTTATCCGTCAGATCTAGGCCGGTATCGGGCTGCACAAGGCGCAACCTTTGCCCTTGGACAAGACGTATGGGGGGCCGCGGCACTCCTAACCCGATCTCCACCTCGGGGCACACGGGAATGAACTCCACATAGGGTTTTAAGGCCGCCACCACCGCGTCAGGGATCACGCTTCCGTCGTATCGACAGGCGGCAAATCCCAGGCAGCGGCTCACCACCACCCGCGGTCGCGGAAAGCCCATCATCGCCCAAGTTCCTCCCGAAAAAGCTTGGAAAGTTCCGTGCACGTTTCGCTTCCGCTTATTCGGCGCATCACGAAGAACGAGCGGTTTGGGTCGGGATCGGGCCGGCCTTTTCCGGAAAGGAGGAAGAAGCTTGCGGAGGCGCCCAAGGTCACTTGCTCATCCACCCAAGAGATCGTTCCCCGCACAAGATCCTCTCCCACCAAGGTTCCTCGATAGCTTTGACGCAGCCGTTGAACCACATAGGTCTCGCCGGGGATGAGGCCGAACACCCGGATTTTCACGGTGAACCCGGGTTTCCCGTCGCTGTCGAGATCCACAACCCGCGGATCGTCCGCTGTGTTGGGCAAAGACTCGAGATTTAGGTCAGCGAGGATGACGCCGTTTGCGATGACGAATTCCGGGATCTCCAAAATGATGGCCTCCCCGCTTTGGGAAAGCCTCCCCTTTAAGGCGTCAATGCGCACAGCGCTGAGGAACGCGGGCGTGACGGAGATCTGCACCAGGGACGTGCCCATGTCGAAGATCATGGTGCAGACTTCCTCGGAGCTAAGGACGAGGTTTGCTCCGTCCTGGTCGACCCAAATTTTCGCGATCTGGTAGATACGGCGGGGACGCTCCCCAAGAAGCGGGGCCTCCCAGTAGTCGGAGATCACCTGAAACAATGCCCAGGATCCGGAAAGATCGGGCCATTCAACTTGGCCCAGCGCAGGCCAAGGACTGAGCGCCAGGACAAGAACCAGTGCCCAGAAAGTTTTCATCGGTTTCCTCCTTTCACGTGGATGGAGCGTCCTTTCCAGGTCCCGCGTCGAGAAAGGTGCCAGAAGGCCGAGCGGGCCGCGGTAAAGAAAGCCACAAGGTGCACCAAAGGATAGGCAATGGGAAGCCAGAAAGGCAAGCGAAATCGCACTGCGGTGAAAGTCCAGAGGGCGAAGAGCCCGCCCAACGCCCACGCCGCTGGCCGCGCAAACGCCACAGAAATGTGTCCGGAGAGGCTTAAGGGCAGGAGAAAAAGGGGCTGCCAGGCCACATAAACGAGCCAGCTCCACACAAAGGCAAATGGAACAAGCTTTTTCTTGAACAAGGGGAAAAGGTTTTTCGCCAAGCCACGATTGGCATCCCAGAAGCCCTGATACATGCGGCAGCGCGCAAGATTTCCGGCGAAGGCAAGTTTTATGCGCAGCCCTGCAGCCGCAGCTTGAGCCGCGAGGGCTTGGTCCTCCAAAACCTCCGCCCGCACCGCCTCGTGCCCACCGATCGTGGCATAGGTCTCCCGCCGCACCAGGATGAATTGCCCCACCGCTACCCTCCGCAATTTCCTCCGGAAAAGCGGAAAGAAGGAGCTCAAGCTCCAGGGAATAATGGCCACATGTAAAGCTGCTCCTGGGCTGGGCATTTCTTGCTTCGGGAGGAGGGAAAGAAAGTCCACATTCTCCTTTTCCAACACGGCCACGGCCGAAGAAAGAGCCTCGGAAGCCAAACGTACATCGGCATCGAGGAAAAGGAGAAGTTCCCCGGTAGCTCTTTTTGCCAGTTGCGCGCAAGCCCAAGGTTTTCCCAGCCATCCCGGCGGAGGACCGTCCCCAAAGATCACCTCAACCCTTGGGTCGCCGAATGAGGAGAGGATTTCCTTGGTCCCGTCTTTTGAGCCCTCTTCGTACACGAGGATTTCGTAACATGGACAGTCCTGCCGAAGAAGGGAAGAAAGGCATTCCGCGATGTTTCGGGCCTCGTCGCGTACCGGAATGAGCACAGATATTTTCAGATGTTCCTGAGGTTTCCCGCGCCGAAGTTTGGGAAAACCGAAGAGGTTTAAGAAGGCAAACGCAAGGAGGACGAGGAGGAATCCGGCCAGTGACCACTCGTGCCAAAGAAGGAAGTTCAGGTTAAACCTCGCTGAACGGGGCGGCCGCGCGGGCCGCCCCGCCTCTTACCCGACCTCGATGCGCTTCTGCGACTCCCAAAGGCCGTGGATGTTGCAGTACGCAAGGGCATGAAGGGTCCCGGATTTGTTCGTCCTGAAGGCGAAGGTCACCTCGTGGTGGGTGTACACCGGACCCTGGTTCGGCCCGGCCACGGCCTCGCCATGGGCGTTGAACTCGAACTTCCCAAGGTCGTAGGTGAATTTATCTCCATCCGGGGAGAAGTACGCAGCGATCCAGCGAATGTGGTGCTCCGTGGTATTCGGATGGGCAATGGCCTTGCCAAGGGAGATCTTCACCTGGACCCATTCATCCGGCTTCACCCGCTCCGGGCACTCAATGACCGGAACGTGCTTCTCCTTCTGCCAATCCGCCTCTTGGATCTTCTCGCAAATCCTCATTCTTCCTCCTTTCCGCGCTTCCCAAGCTCCTTATCGAGCCAAAGGAGCCCGCGGCCTGACTCTCCCAGGCGCTCGAGCATCTCCACCACCCGCCGCGTTTGATCTTCTTCCTCCACCTGCTCGGCGACAAACCATTGAAGCATGACCTCCGCCGGATAATCCCGCTCCTTCCGGGCAAGCTCCACGAGGTTGTGTATGCGGTCGGAAATGTAACGCTCGTGCTCGTGGGCAGCTTTCCAGGCCTCAAGGGGAGAGGCCCACTCGAATTTGGGCTCAGGAAGGGCCTCGAGCTTCACCCTTCCGCCCCGCTCCACCACGTGCTTGTAGATCCGCAAGGCATGCTCGTACTCCTCGGTTACCTGGAGCTCCATCCACCGGGCCATGCCCGGAAGGCCCTGGCTGTGGAAAAACGCGGCCATGGAAAGATAGAGGTAGGCAGAGCCCAACTCCTCGCGGATTTGTTCGTTCAGGGCTTTTTCCATGTTTTTCCCGATCATCTTCCCTCCTTTTTAGTTTTAGGGGCGGGCCTAGAGCCCGCACCCCTTCTTTTCAGACCTTCTTGTGGCAGAGCCACCAGGCGTAGCACTCCACCTTCCCTTGTTTGGCCTCCTCCAAGCGCTTTTGCGCGCCCTGGATGTCGGCCGGAGGGGGAACGATGACGTGATCTCCGATGAGTTCGTTATTGGGCCAGTTGGCCGGTATGGCCACTCCCTCCTTCACCGCTGTCTGGAAGGCCCGAAGGAGGCGGAGGATCTCGTCGATGTTGCGGCCGATGTTGAGGGGGTAGTAGAGGATGGCCCGCACGATCCCCTGGGGGCAGATGAGGAACACGGCCCGTACCGTGGCCGCTTCCGACGCGCCCGGATGGATCATCCCGTAAAGCTCGGCGATTTTCCCTGTGGTGTCGGCCACAATGGGGAAGGGGATCTCCACCCCCAGCTTATCCTTGATCCACTCCACCCACTCGATGTGGGAATACACGTGATCCACGGAGAGCCCGAGAAGCTCGGTGTTCAGGGCCTGAAAGTCCTTGTAGCGCTTGGCGAAGGCCACAAACTCCGTGGTGCACACGGGGGTGAAGTCCGCGGGATGCGAGAAGAACACGACCCATTTCCCCTTGAAGTCCTGGGGGAACTCGATGGGGCCGTGGGTGGTTTGGGCCTTGAACTCCGGAGCCGGATCACCGATAAGCGGAAGCCTTCTTTCCTGCATTC
>JBBIVL010000039.1:0-13418 GCA_037439765.1 Candidatus Bipolaricaulota bacterium | reverse complement strand
ATAGTGTCCCGTTCAGTGTGTCTGGTCAGCATGATAGCTTCCCATCTCGATTTCCTCGAATTCCCGGAGCCTTCGCGCTCCCCATGCCTCGTCCAAGTGACGCAAAACGAGGTACAAGGGCTTTTCCACCTCCTCTCCCCACAAGATCCCTCCACTACGTTCGTCCATCGTCTCATCTCCTTCGCTAAACGTTCCCGGTGGTTCTTGGTGTGAAGATCTTTGAACGGGGTTTGGGATGATGCAGAAGCGCCAAGAGCGCTTAGGCGTGGGTCGCACGTCGTTCCGCGATCTTGAGATACTTCCTGCCCCCACTGCTCTCACAGCTTCCATAGGCCTCTCTTGGCTTCTTCTTGTGTCCCGATCCGGTAGACTTTCTCGAGGACCTCGATCAGGGCTTCACGGTCAACGTTCTTGGGCTTCTTGTTCAACGGCTCTCGCACGGCACGCAGAACACAAAGCGCCCGTTTACATCCGAAAAGCTTTTCTTAACCCCCTTTGCTAGGCGAGGGATGGCAGGGACTGGCGGTTGGCGATCATCTACAAAGAGGGGTACGATTGGTTTAGACGGAGCGTAGCGCAGCCTGGCAGCGCGCTGGCATGGGGGGCCAGAGGTCACCGGTTCAAATCCGGTCGCTCCGACCAGGCTAGTCCTCGGGAAGCGTGAAGGCGTCCAAAACCTTGACCCTGGGCAGAACTCCTGCAGGCTCTGCTTCCCCCACCCCCATCACGCGCACGGCGATCCCGCAGGCGTCGGTCCGCACGGCCACATAGAAATGCCAGCCCTCCGCCCCCACCATTGAGCCCGGCACCCGCTCCGCGGAAAGGCGATACAGATTAGCTCCGCCCCCGCCCACCACGAGGTATGTGACACCCTCTCGCTCGATGCGCTCGTAGTTATGGGCATGGCCGTTGAAAACCAAATCGACTCCAAGCTCCACGAACACCGGATGCCAAAGGGTCTGGAGACCTTCGGAGCCGGGGCCGTAGCTCGCGTCCGAGGAAAACACGGGGTGGTGAAAGATCACGATCTTGTGGGGTTCTGCGCCCGAAAGGGCTTTGCGTAGCCAATCCACCTGCTCCTGGTAGTCGCGCGGCGATTTAGCGTTGGAGTCAAGACCCACGATGACCACATCTCCCCAGGAAAACGACCACCAGCGCTTGCCCAATCGCCCCCCACCCGGAGGTAGGGTGAAATGTTGATAATAACTGAGGCTATCTCGCTCGTGGTTCCCCAAAACGGGGAGGAGGGGGGCCCAACGCAGGAGAGGGGACATGGAGGAGAAGAAGAACTCCCAGTGCGAGGGAATAGGGGTTTCCACAAGATCCCCCGCGTGCAAAACGAAGTGGAAGGCCCAGGGGTCCAGGGCCATGGCCTGAGCCACAAGCTCCACCCGGTTCACCCCAGTCCACTGCCACTGGGTATCGGAAATCACGCCAAAGGCCACGGGCTCATCCGGCGCAGGCGCGGTGCGGAATGTGCCCAAAGGCGTTTCGCTCCCATCCGGGAACACCAGGCGATACACATACCAGGTGGAAGGCATAAGTCCCGCGAGCTCGAGATGACCGATCTCTTTCTCCAAGGAGACGTCGGGGGTGTAGGAAACGCGCGCGGTGAATTCTCCGATCTCCAGGTACGCAGGAAGCGGGGCGAACTCCACCGTGAATGGGGTGGGCGGACTGGCGGCCCAGCTCAACGTGATGGATGTGGATTGCGGAGCCCCCGTCCACGGTCCGTACAGAAGCGGAGCTCCGAAGCCCCCAAATCCTAAGAGAATCGCCAATACACAGGCTCTCACGGCTGTTCCTCCCAGGTTCGCAGTTGTTCGGGGAACCACACGACGATGCGGGGTCCCCCGCGCAGGCTATCCCACAACAACTCCCCGGTAACGGCGAGCGTTTGCCCCACGAGGGTTGCGGGGTCAAACCCATCCAGGTTCCAGAAATTTCGGCACAGTTCGGGCTGAAGCACCGCGCGGAAACCGTAGCGGCTGGAGCTGGCCCAGAGGGACCAACCCAGAGAATCCAGCCCCACGCGGGATACCTCCAGGATCACAGTAACGGCCTGGGTGACATAGGAAACAGGGTCCGCTTCGATGACCTCCAGGGCGACCGGCGTTTCCGCGGTGTGCCAAAGGCCGCGGCCTGCGCACTGGGCGAGCACCAGGGCATGCAGGAACCGGCAGTAGTAGCGCTCCCGCTCGGGATAATAAACGAGGAGGCGGGCCAGACCGGCCCTCACGAGTTCCTCGTTCACCATCACCCAACCTTCGGAGGTTTCCACCCACACGTAGGCCAGAAGCCGGCTGTGAATGTCCCGCCGCTCCCATGGGCTCAGTTCCACGTACACCGTTTTTCCCATGGTCAGGGTGCGAAAGTGCCGGGTGGCTTCTTCGGAAAAAGGTTCGCCCACCTCCGGGGCATTGACCCCCAAAAGCCGGATCGTCTCGTAATGGCCCACCCAGCTTGGCGCGCCGCTCACCACCCGGAGGTACGCGGTATCCCCATCGAACCAGCGCTGGATCCGCGCGGGAAAAGCGCCCTCGGGGGGCTGAGCCCAGGCCCCAAGGCTGAGCAAGACCAGGAGCCCTAGGACCAGAAATTTGCGAACCATGCCTCCTCCTTTAGCGTTCATAGTGCACGCGGCGCTGCACCACGGTGAGCTGGAACAAGGACAGGGCGAAGATGATGGCAAAGAGGATCACGGACGCCGCGGAGGCCAAACCGTAGTGCCCGGAATCGAAGGCCTTGGTGAACACGTAGTACACGATGGTCAGGCCTGCTTTCTGGGGGCCGGGGCCCATAAACAGAACGAAGACCTCCTCAAAGATCTTGAACGAGCCGATCAAGGAGATGATGAGGAGGAAGAAGATCTGGGGGGTCAGGAGGGGTAGGGTGATGCGGCGCCAGACCTGCAATCCTCCAGCCCCGTCCACCCGAGCCGCTTCGTAATACTCGCGATCGATCCCCTGCATCCCCGCCAGAAGAATGAGGGCTTGATAGCCCACAAACCGCCAAACGTTCATGATGATGAGAGCAGGGAGAGCAAGCTGAGGATCATCCAGCCAGGTCAAGAGACTTACATTGGCGCCAAAAGCCTTGGCCACCGAAGAGAAAATGTAGTTCAAAAGGCCCACATCTCGGTCGTAGATCCAGCGCCACACCATGGTGATGGCCACGATGGGCGTGATGTAGGGTAGAAAATGGGCCAGGCGAAAGAATGCCCGACCGACCAAGGCTTGATTTAGGACGGTGGCGATGAGAAGGGCAAGTGCCAGGGTTACGGGGACGCTTATCCCCACGTATTTTAGAGTGATGAACAGGGCCTTCGGGAAGTCGGGATCGCGGAAGGCCGTGCGGAAATTGTCCCAGCCCACCGGGCTCAGGGCCCACTGGGTGGTGGCCCGATACACGAGGAGAGCGTCTCCCTCTTTGACCACGATGTATTCCTGCTGATTTTCATCGTCCTTGAGCACCCAGCGGGTCGTCTGGCGCAGGCGGACCCAAAGGCTTTCTCGGCTCGCTCCCGCCCTTTCCAACACCTCGACCAAGTCCTCGGGAAGGCGTCCGCGCGCAAGCTGTGCGGTCCAGGTTTCTATACCTTCGGTAAGGGTATACACCACCGGCCCGGGGACGGTGCGGGTACGGATGTCGTAGAGGCTATAAACAAACGCGTTCACAAAGGGGTAAAACGTGAACACACCTAGCACCAGTAGGATGGGGAGGAGGAAGAGGTAGGCCTCGAGGGTCTCCCCCCAAAAGCGTTTGCTGCGAAGAT
The DNA here is from genome assembly GCA_037439765.1 of Candidatus Bipolaricaulota bacterium. GTDB lineage: Bacteria > Bipolaricaulota > Bipolaricaulia > Bipolaricaulales > Bipolaricaulaceae > DTER01. The sequence continues at coordinate 9,643 of JBBIVL010000039.1, read as the reverse complement.
GCGCCGGGATCCGCATAGAGAAAGGCGGGGGAGGGTTCTTCCTCCCCCGCCGCTGCCTTACTCGCTGATGAGGCTCTCGATCTCCGCCGCCAGCGCGTCCATGATCTCCTTGGGCGTGCCCTCACCCTTGAGGAGCAACTCCCAGTAGGTGATGAGGAGGCTGCGGATGTCCATGTACTTGGGGTGGAGAAGCTGGCCAAACCCGCCCGCGAGAAGCTGCTCGGTCATGACCCGAGCGTAGGGGTTGGCCTCCATGTACTCCTGCCAGGCTTGACTTTCCACCGCGGTCTTCGTCACCGGGACATACCCGGTTTTCATGGCCCACTCAACGATGTTGTCCTCCCGAAGGAGGAAGGCAATCAATTTGGCTGCTGCCTCGATTTGGGCCTTGGATTGGTTCATGGAAAAGATGGCCAGGTTTGTGCCCTGGATCATGGAAGCGCAGTTCTTGTAGCAGGGGAGGGGAACCACTGCGAGCGGCACCCCTGCGGTCTTCGCAGCGTTCATGTTGTAGGTGTAGCCGGCCGAGGTATCGATCCACGCGCCCACGACGATGCCCTTCTGAATGGCATCGGAGATGTAGGCGCTCTGGACCAGGGCGCACTTGGCAAGCCGCGCGGCGAACTCCGCGGCCTCCAAGCCCGCGGCGTTGTTGATGGTGACTTCCGTCCAATCCTCGGAGAGGATGGCTCCGCCAGCCTGGGTGAGAAAGGTGAGGAAAATCTCGGGGTTCGGGGGCCGGAATGCTGTGCCGTACTCATTTAGGACACCGTCTCCGTCTGTGTCCTTGGCGATGGCGCAGGTCAAGCGCTCAAAATCCTCCCAGGTGGTAGGAGGGTTAGGGATGAGATCCGGGCGGTAGTAAAGGACGAGGATGGATTTATTGAAGGGCACGGTGATAATGCGGCCATCGAACTTCTGATCAAACGCGGGCAGGACATCGTTCAGCACCTCCTCCGGCAGGAAAAGATCGAGGTCCACCAAGGCATCCAACCACTGGGTGGTCCAGTTTTCATACTGCTGAGCCAGGGTCGGCGGCTGGCCCGCGGCCACCGCAGCGATCAGCTTTTGCTGCAGCGCGCTATAGGCTCCCTGGTACACGAGGTCCACCACAATATCTGGGTGCTCATCCTGGAACTTCTGCACAAGGAAGGCGAGGGTCTCGCCCAACGCCCCAGACATCGCATGCCAGAAACTGATGGTGACCTGGGCGAAGCCCACGCTGCCGAGCGCCAAAACCAACAACACCACACCCATTCGCCGCATGATTCCACCTCCTTGAGTTTGTTCTCCCTCTTGCGTAGCAACTTTTTTCTACCCCCTCTCACCTCCTTAGCGCAGCCCCGTGCGGGCGATACCTTGGATGAACTGCTTTTGCGCGAAGAAGAACAAGACCAGTACGGGGATGATGGCCATCGTCGCCGCGGCCATGAGGAGATGATAGTCCTCGTTGAACTGCTGCATGAAATAGCGCAGACCTACGGGAACCGTGCGAAGATGCACTTTGTCCGTCATGATGATGACCCAAAGGAAGGCGTTCCAAGAGCCCACGAACTTGAAGAGGGCCACGGTGGCGATGCCCGGCCGCACTTGGGGAACGGCGATTTGTAAGATGTAGCGCACCCGGGAGCAGCCATCGATCCGCGCGGAATCCCAGAATTCGTCGGGGATCGTGCGGAAAAACTGGCGTAGGAGGAAGATCCCGAACACGGACACGATCCAAGGAATGATCAACGCCCAGTACGTGTTGTACCAACCCAGGCGGTTGATGAGGACGAAGCTGGGCACCAGGAGCATTTGACCGGGGATCATGAGCGTGCCCAAAAGCAGGTTGAAGAGCACGCTTTTCCCGAAGAAGTTCATCTTTGCAAAGGCGTAAGCGGCAAAAATGGTGGTGAGGACCTCCCCCACGGTGGTCGTAATGGCGATCAAGAAGGAGTTGAAGAAATAACGGCCAAACGGGGCTGCGTTCCACGCGGTGAGGTAGTTCTCCCAGTGCACGGGGTTGGGAAACCACATGGGCGGAATACGCAAGGCCTGGACTGTGTCCTTGAGGGACGTGGTGACCATCCAGAAGAAGGGCAATGCCATGATCGTCACCAGGAGGAACAGCACCGAGTAGACCAAAACAAGCCAAATCGCACGGCGCACGCGATAGCTCGCCGTTCCCTTTGCCCTAGGCATCCGGTGCTCGACTTTACCCTAAGGGTCGCGGTGGAACAAGGCTTGCCGTGTGTGGCCGGGCCGCAGGGCCGCGCTACAATCGCCGTGGCCATGGCGGGAAAACTGGAGGTCATCACGGGCCCCATGTTCGCCGGCAAGACCGAGGAACTTCTGCGCCGCGTGGAACGCGCCCGCATCGCCAAAAAAACGGTGATCCTGTTCAAACCAGAGCTGGATACCCGCTACGCCCGCGAGCAGGTGGTGACCCACAACGGCCGGGCCTTCCCGTGTTTCCTCCTTCCCTCCGCCCTGGATCCGCAGACTTTCGCCGCCCGGGCGCCCAAGGAGTGGGAGAACGCGGAGGTACTGGCCTTCGACGAGGCCCACTTCTTCGGCACTGCGTTTCCGGTTCTCTGTGAGGCTCTGGTCGCGAGGGGAAAAAGGGTCATCGTGGCTGGACTGGATCTGAACTTCCGCGGTGAGCCCTTCGGCCCCATGCCCGCTCTCCTGGCCCTGGCCGACGAGGTGCAGAAGCTTTCCGCGGTGTGCACGGTGTGCGGGAACCCTGCGACCCGTTCCCAGCGCCTGGTGGACGGGCGCCCAGTGATCGAGGGCCCGGAGGTCCTCATCGGCGGCTTGGAAACCTACGAACCCCGCTGCCGCGCGCATTTTCGTTCTCCGTGAGACCTGCGCTGGAGCTTCTCCACGTGGACTTCGGCTTTCCTGGCCCGCGCGGGATTTTCCCCGTTTTGGAAAATCTCTCGCTCGTGGTGCGTCCCGGGGAGTGGGTGAGCGTGGTCGGGTCTTCAGGATGTGGGAAGACGACGCTGTTGCGGGTTTCCGCTGGGCTGCTTCGACCCCAGCGGGGCCTGGTTCAGGTGGCGGGCAGGGCGCCCCAGGGCCAGGCGGCTTACATGCCTCAGGGCGATACCCTCCTCCCCTGGCGTACCGTGCTGGGCAATATCCTGGCCGCCCGGGAGGCCGACGGCGGGAGGGATCCGGCGAGCGGCGAAGAAGCCCACGCGCTTCTCGCGGCCTTTGGCCTCGCCCCGTTTGCCCAGCAGTTCCCTTCCCAGCTTTCCGGAGGCATGCGCCAGCGCGTTGCCCTTCTGCGCACGTTTTTCGCCCGCCGGGATCTCCTCCTTTTGGACGAGCCCTTGGGAGCCTTGGATGCCCTGACCCGCGCGGAGATCCAGGACTGGCTTGGGCAGGTGCGGCAGAGCCTGGGGAAAACGGTGGTGTGGGTGACCCACGACGTGGAGGAGGCGGTGCTCCTCTCTGACCAGGTGGCGGTGCTCACGGCCCGGCCGGCACAGGTTGCGGCGAGTTTCGCGGTTGAACTTCCCTGGCCCCGGTCGAGATCCTCCTCGGAGGTGCAACAAGCCCGCCTGGCTGTCCTGGACGCGTTGGCCGCCGCCAAGAACCATGCGAAGGAAACCTGAATTTCCCGCGTTAGGCCTGGTGATCTTGCTTCTCGGTCTTTGGGAAGGCCTGGTGCGTCTTTTCCAACTTCCCGCATACGTACTTCCTCCACCCAGCCAGGTTTTCCACACCTGGGTCAGCGATTTCCCTTTGCTTCTTGGGCACGCAGCCGTCACGCTTTTAGAAGTGGCTCTGGGGTTGGGTTTCGGTGCGGTCGCGGGTGGGGGAGTGGCGGTGCTGGCCTATTATGTGCGGCCCTTGGGCCGGGCGTTGACCCCATTCTTGGTGGGCTCCCAGGTGATCCCGGTGTTCGCCGTGGCCCCCCTGTTTGTGCTCTGGTTTGGGTTTGGGATTTGGCCAAAGGTCGCTGTGGCCGCCATGATCGTGTTCTTCCCCGTGGCCGTGAACTTCCTCGACGGCCTGCGGTCCCTGGGACCGGAGCTTGTGGAGTTCTTCCAGGCCCTGGGAACCCCTGAGCCCCGCATCTTCCGGATCGTGCGGGCTCCTGCGGCCTTGCCCTTCCTTTTTTCCGGGCTGCGCCTGGGTGCCACTTTGGCCCTGGTGGGGGCCACAATCGGCGAGTGGGTGGGCGCAAGCCGGGGCCTGGGCTACTTCATGATCCAAGCCAATGCCCGTCTTCGCCTGGACCGCGTGTTCGCCGCGGTCCTCACCCTCACCCTCCTCGGCTGGGGGTTGTTTTGGGCCGTAGGGGTGGGGGAACGCCTCCTCCTTCGACGTCGGTAGAATCCCAAGGCCATGCGGTGGCTGGGAACTTTGGTATTGGTGATGGGGTTGGCCTGGAGCGCTTGGGGATTCCGCCTCATTCTGGACTTCTATCCCAATCCGAATCATGTTCCGTTGTATGTCGCTGAGAAGCTGGGATTTTTCGCGGCGGAGGGGGTGGAAGTGGAGCTCGTGGTGCCCTCGGACCCCAGCGCGCCCGCGAAGCTCGTGGCCACGAGAGCGGTGGAGATGGGGCTCACTCCCCAGATGAACTTCCTCCTTGCTCGGGACGAGGGTTTGCCCCTGGTGGCCGTGGGAGCGCTCATCGACGGGGCGCTCGGTGGGCTATTGAGCCTGGGGGAGTACGGAATCGAAAAACTCTCCGATTTGCACGGGAAATGCATTGGCTACTCCCTGGAGCCCCTGGAGCCGGTCCTTTGGCGCACCATGCTGGCCTCGGCCGGTCTCCTGCCCTCGGAGTATGAGCTCATCTACACGGGGGTGGGCACGCTTCCGGCGCTTTTGAGCGGAGCTGTCGCGGCCATTGGTGCCTTCCGGAATTACGAGCCCTTGGCCGTGGAACTTTTTGGTTTCACCCCCATCTTCTTTGCCCAGGAAGCCTACGGCGTACCCAACACCTACGAGCTGGTATTCATCGTCCATCCCGATCTCCTGGTGGAGCGCCTCCCGGAGTTGCGCGCGGTGCTCCGGGCGCTCGCGCGCGGTTTGTCCCATACTGTCCAGCATCCCCAGGAGAGCTTTGCCGTGTTCACCGAAATTTTTCCGGAGCTTGCGGACGAGCTGAACCGCCGAAGCTTTGAGGCCACGCTCTCCCTTTACGCCCCGGGCCTGCGGCACGACGACCAGGCCCGTTGGGAAGCCATGCAGGCCTTTCTCCTCAACGCCGGTCTCATCCATCATGCGGAACCCCTGGACGAGCTGTACACACTTGTGGGCCTGCCGTAGAGATTTTTGACGCCTGGGGTAGGATCCTCCCCAAGGAGGACGTTGGTGATGAAGCGCTTGGGTTTACTGATCGCGGTTCTCACTGGGGTGTTTGGCGGTTTCGGAGCCCCTGCGATCGTGGCGCAGGTGGCGGAGGTCAAGGATGCGCTTACGATCACCGTGCGGATCGAGGCGCTGCCCATTCCAGCCCCAGCGGGACTCACCACAGGAAGCCAGGTGAGCGTCCGCTACATTGGCGTTCAGGTTGCCCCCGGAACCGACCCCGCCGCGGCACGGGCCCTCCAGACCCTCCTTGTGGAGGGGAAACCCGTGTTCCTGGAGCTGGATAACACCGTACGGGATGAGGCTGGAAACCTTTTGGCCTACGTGTACCTGGACAAAGAGGGAAAGCTCATGGTCAACGCGATCCTCGTGGCCACAGAGCTTTTTTCCCATGCCCCTCGCGCCGGCGCCAGTCGGTACGATGCGGTCCTGTCTTACCTCGATGGGACGCCCTGGGGTCAGCCCAAGTTGGCCTGTCCGGTGGTGTATTCCTGGGAGGAGGGAAGACGCCACTTGGGCGAGACGGCTTGCGTGGAGGGTCCGGTGGCCAGTGTGGGCACGAGCCGGGGTGGGGACGTCTTTTTGAACTTGGGCAAACCCTATCCCGATCCGGGCCGGTTCACCCTGTTCATCCCCGCCCGCCACGTGGGCAAGTTTGAAGCCGTTTTCGGGCCGCGTTTCTGGACGACGCTTCAGGGGCGGACCGTGCGGGCTCTGGGAACGATCGAGGAGTACCAAGGGGGACCAGAGATCGAGCTTTCGGATCCCAACAATCTAGTTATTCGTTGAGGATTTGAGCGAAGACTTGGGCCAGGCGCTTGGGGTCGGCTTTGCCTTGGGCCTTCCGCATCGCCTGGCCCACCAAGAATCCCAGGGCCTGGTTTTTTCCGGCCCGGAAGTCCGCCACAGCCTGGGGGTGGGCGGCGAGGACCTCCTCCGCCAGCCGACGTAGCTCCTGGTCGTCGCGCAGGAGCCCGGCCTCCGCGCCCCGGAGCAACTCCGCGACCGACCCCTCCCCACGCGCCACTCGTTCCAAAATTTCTTTGGCCTGGGCGCGGGGACAGGCTCCCTCCTCCACTCGGCGGATGAGGAGGGCAAGGTCCTGAGCGGTGAGGGGAGGAGCTTCCGCGGTCCAGAGCGGCCAGAGTTCGGAGAGAACCCAGCCCACCGCGGCCTTGGGGTTGGGCACGGCTTGGGCCACCGCTTCGAAGAAATCGGCGCGGCTGGGCTCGGCCAGCAGGGCCTCGGCCTCCCGCTCCGGAACTCCGTAGTCCCGGGCCCAGCGAGCAGCCCGCTCCCAGGGAAGCTCCGGCATGTTCACCCGCACCTGCGCCAACCATTCCGGGGAAATCACCAACGGTACGAGGTCGGGATCGGGAAAGTATCGGTAATCATGGGCCTCCTCCTTGCTGCGCTGGACGAGGAGCTCGTTGCGGCTGTCGTCCCAGCCGAACGTAACTTGCTCCACCTTTTCTCCCTGGGCCAGTTTTGTGCGGTGGTAGTCCACGGCGGCGGTCAGGGCTTTCTCCAGTGCCCGGAAGGAGTTGAGGTTCTTGATCTCCGTTTTTGTGCCGGGTCGGCCGTCCACCGCGAGGGAGATGTTGGCGTCGCAGCGCAGCTCCCCCTTCTCCATGTCGGCATTGGACACCCCGAGATGGCGGAGGAGGGTGCGCAGGGCTCGCAAGAATTCGCGAGCGTCTCGGGGGGACCGGAGATCCGGCTCCGTAACGATCTCCACCAGGGGAAGACCACAGCGGTTGAAATCCACAAGGGTGCGGGACTCCGTGTGCATAAGTTTCCCTGCGTCCTCCTCAAGGTGGAGCTCACGGATGCGCACGGTTTGGGTCTCCCCGCCCACTTTGAAGGCCAAGCTCCCGCCCGAAGCTAAGGGAACCTGCCGCTGGGTGATTTGGTAGCCCTTGGGAAGGTCAGGGTAGAAGTAGTTTTTACGATCGAATTGGGAGATTTCCTGAATTTGGGCGCCTAGGGCCAAGGCCACCCGCAGGGCTAGTTCCACCGCCTCCCGATTCAGCACGGGGAGCGCGCCCGGAAGGCCCAGGCACACCGGGCAGGTGAGGGCGTTGGGCGGGGCCGCGAAGTAATCCGCGGAGCAAGAACAAAAAAGCTTGGTGCGCGTGCGCAGTTGCACGTGAATTTCCAGGCCGATCACGCACTCCATACACACGAGTATAGCACGTTGCGGATAATCGGACCCCAAGGTATGATTTTCGCCCATGAGCATCTTGACCGTGCGCAACCTGCACGTGACGGTGGAAGGACGGCCCATCCTGCGCGGGGTGGATTTGGACTTGGAAGCGGGCCAAATCCATGCCCTGATGGGCCCCAACGGCTCGGGAAAGAGCACCTTGGCCTTGGCCCTCGCCGGGCATCCCGCCTACCAGGTGGGGCAGGGCCAGGCCACCCTGGACGGCCAAGATCTGCTGGTCCTTTCCCCCCATGAACGGGCCCGGGCCGGGCTGTTCGTGGCCTTCCAATACCCTCCGGAAGTGGAAGGGGTGAAGATGCGGGAGTTCCTGCGCCTGGCCTGCGGCGAACGCGGAAAAGGGTTCTGCGAGTTCCAAAAGGCTTTTCCCCAGGCCCTCGCCCGCCTAAAAATGGAGGTTTTTCGTGACCGCGAGCTCAACGTGGGTTTCTCCGGGGGCGAGAAAAAGCGCGCTGAGCTCCTCCAGCTTTACATGCTTCGCCCCAAAGTGGCCCTGTTGGACGAGCCGGACTCCGGGGTGGACGTGGATGCGTTGCGTCTCATTGCGGAGGTCATAAGGGAAATGGCGGACTCCGGCACTGCGGTGCTCATCATCACCCACTACCCCCGCCTTTTGGAATACGTTCCGCCGGAGAAGGTCTTCGTTCTTTTGGACGGAAGGATCGTGGATCACGACGGGCCGGAGCTGGCCTGGCGCATCGGCGAGGCCGGTTTTGAGGTGGTGCGAAAATGAACAAGCAGGGGGCACGCCTCTCCAAAGCGTTCGTGGAGCAGCTTTCCCGGGAGAAGAACGAGCCCGCCTGGATGCGGGAGCACCGCCTGCGGTGCCTAGAAATTTTCGAAAAACTTCCCATGCCCCGGTTCGGTCCAGATCTTTCTGAGTTGGATTTGGGAGACCTCACGTACTATGCCCGGCCGGTGGAGCCCGTGCAGAGCTGGGACGAGCTTCCCGATGAGCTCCGCCGCACCTTCCAGGCCCTGGGACTCCCTGAGGCCGAGCAGAGGGCCCTGGCCGGCCTCGGTGCCCAGGTGGACTCCGAAGAGGTCTACCGCTCGCTCCTTGCGGAGCTGCGAGCCAAAGGGGTCATCTTCACCAGCATGGAAAAAGCGGTGGGGGAGTATCCCTGGATCCAGGACTATTTCATGAAGATCATCCCGCCCGAGGACAACAAGTTCGCCGCCCTTCACGGCGCGGTGTGGAGCGGCGGGACCTTCATCTGGATCCCGGAGGGGGTGGAGGTGGAGATTCCGCTTCAGGCTTATTACCGGATGCAGACGGAGGGCGTGGGCCAATTCGAGCACACCCTCATCATCGCTGAGCGCGGAAGCTCCGTGCACTACATCGAGGGATGCTCCGCCCCTCGCTACACACGCATGAGCCTCCACTCCGGCATGGTGGAGATCTACGCCAAAGAGGAAGCGAGGGTGCGCTTCACCACCATTCAAAACTGGTCAAAAAACGTGTACAACCTCAACAACAAGCGGGCCTGGGCCTATGCGGGGGCCAGCGTGGACTGGGTCTCCGGCTCCCTGGGAAGCAAAGTGACCATGCTTTACCCCACCACCGTCCTTTTGGGGAAAGGCGCGCGCACAGAAAACCTTTCGTTTACGTTTGCTCAAGAGGGAATGTGGCTGGACACGGGGGCGCGGGCCATCCATCGCGCGCCGGATGCCACTTCCCGGCTCATCTCCCGCTCGGTGGTGCAAGGGCGAGCAAAAAGCGTTTTCCGCGGCACGGTGTATGTGGCACCTGAGGCCCGAGGCGCAAAGGCCCATGTGGAGTGCTCCACCCTCCTCCTTTCTCCTGAGGCCCGCACGGAGACCATTCCCGTCCTGAACGCGGAAAATGACGAAGTGGAGTTGGGTCACGAAGCTACCGTGGGAAGGGTCTCCCAGGAACAGCTTTTCTATCTCATGTCCCGGGGTTTGGATGAATCCCAGGCGATGAGCCTCATCATAAATGGCTTTGTTTCCCCGATCCTCAAGGAGATCCCCCTCGAATATGCCGTGGAGTTGCGGCGCCTTTTGGAGATGAGCTTCGAAAGGGCCATCGCATGATCTCCCTAAGGATTCGCGAGGATTTTCCCATTCTGAAGCGTCTGG
>JBBIVL010000038.1:0-13423 GCA_037439765.1 Candidatus Bipolaricaulota bacterium | reverse complement strand
CCTGGAGGTGGCGGATGTCGGAGTTTGAGCCGCGGATCGTGGCCTTCCTTTGTCGCTGGTGCGCCTCGGCCGGGGCGGATTTGGCCGGGACAAGCCGGCTCCAGTACCCGCCGAACGCCATCCCTATCCGGGTGAATTGCTCAGGAAGGGTGGAACCGCAGTGGGTGGTCGAGGCCCTCAAGGCCGGGGCTGACGGGGTCCTCATCGGCGGATGTCACCCGGGTGACTGCCACTACGTGATGGGAAACTATAAAACCCGGCGCAGGATCTATCTTCTGCGCAAAGTCCTTGGGGAAATGGGAATTGAACCAGAACGGGTGCGCCTGGAATGGATCTCTGCCACCGAGGGCGCGCGGTTCGTCCAAGTGATGACGGAATTCGTGGCCGAACTGAAAAAGTTGGGACCACTTCACGGAAACGGAGGAAGCAGATGAGGGCCAAGCTCGCCGTGTATTGGACAGGAGGTTGTGGCGGCTGCGACGTCTCCTTTTTGGAACTTGGCCCAGGCCTTTTGGACGTTCTTTCCCATGTGGAAATCGTGTTCTGGCCGGCCTTGGTGGACGCCAAGCGTCGAGATCTGGAGAGACTTCCGCCGCGTTCCATCGACTTCACACTCGTGAACGGCGTCATCCGCACCGCGGAGAACAAGGAGATGGTGGAGATCCTGCGGGAGAAATCCCGCTTCCTTGGGGCGTATGGGGCCTGCGCCCATTTGGGAGGAATCCCGGCGCTGGCAAACGCGGTCAATGGGGTGGCGGAGGTCGTGTTCGGGCCGGGGTTCCAACCCGCTCCTCCGCCCGGGGGTGATCAGGAGGATGCCCCTCCGAACCTCCTTCCCGAGGCTTTGCCCGTGGAAGAGGTGGTTTCCGTGGACTTCGTGGTGCCGGGCTGCCCGCCGCCGGCTCCGCTGATCGCCCGATTCTTCGCGGCCGCGCTCGCGGGCGAGATCGGGCCCGGCCAGATCTTCGCCGAAGAAAAAGCTCTGTGCGAAGAATGCCCAAGGAAAAGGGAAGAACGGCGGATCACCCGGGTGGTGCGACCCCATGAGGTTTTGGCCGATCCAGAGAAATGCCTTTTGGACCAGGGGATGGTTTGTCTCGGTCCGGTGACGCGGGGCGGATGCGAGGCCGCGTGCCCGAAGGCAGGGATGCCCTGTACCGGCTGTCTTGGCCCCACCCCCAAGGCCGGTGATCCCGCAATGGCCATGCTTTCCGCTTTGGCTTCGCTGGTGCGGGCCGGCGAGGAGGGAGAAAACGCCTTCCCCGAAGAGAACAGGATCCTCGACGGCCTCGTGGATCCCATCGGCACCCTTTACAAATACGCGTTTGCTAAATACGCCCGGCCTCTTAAGAAACTCGCGATGCACCGGGAGGTGGTGCGGGCATGAAGAAGATTGCGATCGACCCCATCACGCGCCTCGAGGGCCACGGAAAGATTCTGCTCTATTTGGACGAGACTGGAAAACTTCGAGATGCGGTGCTTCAGGTTCCTGAGCTCCGGGGGTTTGAGGCGTTCTGTCGGGGAAGGCGGGCCGAGGAGATGCCTCAGATCACGGAGCGGATCTGCGGGGTCTGTCCCGAAGCCCATCACCTGGCCTCGGCCAAGGCTCTGGATGCGGCGTTCCAGGCGGAAGTGCCTAAGCCCGCACGACTCCAGCGCGAACTCTTCTACAACGCCTACATTTTCTCCGACCACCTTCTACACCTCGTTTTCCTGGGCGGCCCGGATCTTTTCCTTTGGGATGCGGAAAAGGAGGAGCGCAATCTCCTTGGGATCCTGCGGCGCTTTCCGGAGCTGGGTCGAAAAGTGGTGGAGGTGCGGGCCCAGGCCCAAAAGATCCTGGAGATCATCGGCGGAAAGGCCATCCACCCGGTGTTTGCCCTCCCGGGAGGAGTGGCAAAGCCCTTGACCGAGGAAGCTCCGGAAACCATCGCTGCGGCCGGGAAGGCCATGGTGGAGCTCGGCAAAACGATGATCCGGGTTTTCCACGAGGAAATCCTTCCGCGGCCGGAGTTCCAGGCCCTCCTCCTTTCCGAGGAGGCTTGGCTTCCCACGCATTACATGGGCCTCGTGGACGAAAACCTTGCCCCAAACTTCTACGACGGCCGGGTACGGGTGGTCTCCGCAAGCGGAGAAGAGATCTTCGTCCTTCCCAGTGCTGAGGCGCTCCAAAGGATCGCCGAGCATTGGGAGCCTTGGACCTATGTGAAGTTCCCGTACCTTGTGGATCTGGGCTGGCGGGGTTTTGAGGCCGGGCCGGACTCCGGGATTTACCGGGTGGGTCCTTTGGCGCGCCTCAACGTGGCGGAGAGGATGGCCACCCCCTTGGCCCAGGAGGAGTACGAGCGATTCCTCGATTTCTTCGGAGAAAAGCCGGTGCATGCCGCCTTCGCCTATCACTGGGCCAGACTCATCGAGATGGTCCAGGCCGCGGAAACCGTGGCCGCGTTAGGCGCTGATCCGGAGCTTACCGGAATAGAGGTACGCGGAAAGTTGGGAAAGCCTGGGGAGGGAGTGGGCGTGATCGAGGCCGCCCGCGGAACCCTTTTCCACCATTACGTTCTCTCGCCGGAGGGTTTGGTGGAAAAGGTGAACCTCATTGTGGCCACCACCCACAACGCTCCCGGGATCGGCCTTTCCGTGAAACAGATGGCCAAGGCCGTCTTAGAGAAAGGCGAGCCGGACGAGATCCTTTTGAACCGGGTGGAAATGGCATTTCGGGCCTACGATCCGTGCCTGGCCTGCGCCACCCATTTCTTGCCGGGCGAAATGCCGGTGGCGGTGGAGGTTTATGATGCTCACGGGAAACTCGTGCGCCGTCTCGGCCGCTAGGGCCGTGGTGGCGCTGGGGAATCCCGACCGCGCCGACGATGGCGTGGCCTTGGCCGTGCTTCAGGGCCTCGGCTTTCCCAAGGACGTGGAAGTGTTCACTGCTTTGAAGACGGGCATGAACCTGGCCTTGTCCCTTTCCCGCTACGAAAAAGTCCTGATCATCGATGCCTCCCCACTTTTGCCGGTGGGCGAGGTCGCCGTCTTTCCGGTTGCGGAACTGAGGGACTCCGAAAACAGCGGATACATCCATGGCTTTGACCTTTTCGCTGCTTTTTCGGTGCTTAATGGGGCGGGTTTTCCTGTGCCGGAGGTCTGGGTTTTGCTCATCGGGGTACCGAAGGATCTCCCGTTCCGGCGCGGACTTTCTCCGGAAGTAGCCAAGGCTCTTCCCAAGTCCCAAGAGGTGGTGAGAGAATGGCTGGCGAGCTGAGCCTTTCCCGAGCAACTTTGAACGCGCCGTTTGTGGTCAAAGTGGAAGAACTTTCCGGACAGAATCCGTTTGCCTGCTACCAATGCGGAAAATGCTCGGCCGGATGCCTTTTTGCTGAGCACATGGATTTCCTTCCCAACCAGGTCATTCGGCTTGTGCAGCTCGGGGACGAATCGATTTTGGCGGCCAAGGCGCCGTGGGTGTGCGCTTCGTGCTTGGCGTGCACCGTACGTTGTCCAAAGGGCGTGGATATCGCGAGAATCATGGAGGCTCTGCGGCAACTTGCCTTAAGGCAAGGAATGAAGCCCGTGGAAGTCCATGTCGACCGCCCCTATCCCCAGATCGCCTTAGTCGGGGTCTATCGGAAACTAACTCCGTGAGGGAGCAATGAAGCGCGTTTTGTACTTTCCGGGATGCGCGTTGAAGGATCAGGCCCAAGAATACGAGCGGGCCACGTTGGCGGCGTTAGCGAAGCTCGGCTACAAGGTCGAAGAGCTTCCGCGCTGGAACTGCTGCGGGACGGTCTATTCCCTCGCTCAAGACGACCTCATGCGCCATGTGGGGCCGGTGCGAAACCTCATTCGCGTCCAAGAGGCCGGCGAGGAGAAGCTCCTCACTCTCTGCGCCATGTGCTATAACACCCTGCACCGCTCCGCAGAGTTCGTGAACGATCCCGAGAACCTCCGGCGCATCAACGCCTTCATGGATGACGAGGAGGACTACCGCGGTGGCGTCCGCGTTCTGCACTTGGTGCAATTTTTGGCAGAGGAGATCGGGGAGGAGGATCTTTCCCGGGCCATGGTCCGGCCGCTAGAAGGGCTGCGCCTTGGTGCTTATTATGGATGCACACTTCTTCGGCCCAAGGAGGTGGGGGTGGACGATCCCGACCGGCCGGAGATCATGGAACGCATATTGCAGGCGCTGGGCGCGGAGCCGGTGCTTTTCCCCGAGCGGGTGGAATGCTGCGGAGCCTACCTCACCGTGACTCGACCCGATGTGGTACGAGAGCGGGCAGGAGAGATCCTTCTTTCCGCGGCCGAGGCCGGGGCCCAGGCTCTCCTCACTGTGTGTCCCCTCTGCAAGTTCAATTTGGAGGAGCGGCGACCTTTGGGAGCGCCAAAACTCCTGGTTTACTACGTAGGGGAAGCGTTGGCCTGGGCTTTGGGCACTCAAGAAATTCCTGAGGAATTGGCGAAATCCCTCACGGGGGTGATGAGCTGATGGACGAGGTCCAGGTGAAGGTTAAGCCGGAGATGGTGACGGTGTACATCATGGGCCAGGCCTATCAAGTCCCGGCCGGGCTCACCATTCTTAAGGCTTTGGAGTACGCGGGTTTTCGCCTGGTGCGGGGAGTGGGCTGTCGCGGTGGGTTTTGCGGGGCCTGCGCTACCGTATACCGCCTTCCCGGCGATTATCGGCTTTACGCGGATCTCGCGTGCCAAACCACTGTGAAGGACGGGATGTATCTTGCTCTCCTCCCCTCCACCCCTGCGGAGCGCCGATCCTACGATATTCGCAAGGTCAAACCCGCTGGCGAAACCCTGCTCGCCCTTTATCCCGAGCTCGCCCGTTGTGTGGCTTGTAACACCTGCACCAAATCCTGCCCGCAGAAGCTTGAGGTGATGGATGCCGTGCAAGCCGCGTTGCGCGGGGATATCGCCAAGGTCGCGGAGCTCACGTTTGATTGCCTTTCCTGTGGCCTTTGCACTATGCGCTGCCCGGCAGAGATCCCCCATTACCATGTGTGGCAGCTCGCCCGCCGTCTGTACGGAGCGTACCTTGCGCCCAAAGCCGAACACCTCCATCGCCGCGTTCAGGAAATCGAGGAGGGGAAATGCAAAGAAGAGCTCGAGCGGCTGATGCGGCTTACAAGGGAAGAGCTGCGCGAACTCTACAAAGCTCGGGAGATCGAGCCGGAGTGAGGAGGAGCGATGAGCGTCTATCCTGAGTACATGCAGGAATCGATCCGGCGGGTGGAGGAGACCCGGCCGGACCGCTTGGGAAAAAACTTCCCCAGGCTTTCTTTGGCCGAGCAGGAGGAGCTTCTGCGCCGCTACCACCCGGACTATAAGCCCGAGGGAAAGCGGCCCCTCCGCGTGGGCGCATCCTTCGGGGAACTTGTTCCCCACGAGGTGGCCGATCTCCTCGAGGCTTATCCTCTTGTGGACCCGGGAAAAATTGACCTCTCCCAGGTGGACTACGATGTGGACGTGCTGGTGATCGGAGGGGGCGGCGCGGGGACAGTTGCGGCGATCTGGGCCCAATCCGCGGGGATCCCCGCTGAGCGCATTTTGATCGTCACAAAGCTGCGTCACGGGGACTCCAACTCCATCATGGCCCAAGGGGGAATTCAAGCCGCCACCAAACCCCACGATTCCCCGGCCATCCACTTCCTCGATGTCCTGGGCGGTGGGCATTTCACCAACGACCCCAAACTCGTGCGGGCTTTGGCGGAGGACGCCCCTTTCATCGTCAAGTGGCATGAGGAACTGGGCGTGATGTACGACAAGGAAGAGGATGGCACGATGCTTACCATCCACGGCGGTGGGACCTCCAAAAAACGCATGCATTCTTGCAAGGATTACACCGGGCTTGAGATCATGCGGGTCTTGCGGGACGAGGCGCGAAACCTGGGGATCCCTGTGTTGGAATTCCATCCGGCTGTGGAGCTTCTTACGGACGAATTTGGCCAGGTGGCGGGCGCGGTGGTGTGGAGTTTGGAGACGGAGGAGTACAAGATCGTGCGGGCCAAGGCCACGATTCTGGCCACCGGCGGTTGGGGTCGGCTCCACATCCAGGGCTTCCCCACCACCAACCACTACGGTGCTACCGCCGACGGTCTGGTCCTGGCGTACCGGGTAGGCGCAAAACTCCGGGATCTCGATGCCGTGCAATATCACCCCACCGGCGCGGCCTTTCCTGAACAGCTCGTGGGCCTTCTCATCACCGAAAAGGTGCGAGGACTGGGGGCGCAGCCGGTGAACGCCTCGGGTGAGCTATTCGTGCACCCCCTGGAGCCAAGGGACGTGGAGTCCGCGGCGTTCATCCGAGAATGTCTCCCTCCGGAGAAAGGCGGACGGGGCTTGGGTCTAGCCACCCCCACAGGGATGGTGGGGGTATGGTTGGATACCCCTATGGTGGACATGATTCACGGCAAGGGCACATTCCAGCGGGCCCTTTCCTCCATTTACCGCATGTACGTGCGGTTTGAGATCGACCCCACGCAGGAGCCGATCCTCGTTTATCCTACCCTGCACTACCAAAACGGCGGCGTGGTGATCGACGAGCACGGCTGGACTGGGATTCCTGGGCTTTTCGCGGCGGGCGAGGTGGAGGGCGGGGTGCACGGGAAGAACCGGCTTATGGGGAATTCCCTTCTCGATTACAACGTGTTTGGAAAGCGGGCTGGGAACGCGGCTGCCCAGTGGGTGCAGAAAGCTCGTTTGGGAACTCCCACCCTGCGGCACGTGGAGCGGTACGCCGCGGACCTTCGGCGCGCTGGGATCCCCGAGACCCACCGCGCGCCCCTCCTCCTCCCCGATTACCGGGGTAAAAAGACGCTGGCCAGGGTGGTGGACCTCCTATGAGCGAGATCCAAGAACGGGTGGCTAAACGATGGAAGGTGCCCAAGGGCTATATCTACGTGCTTGAGGAATTTTGTAAGGGCTGTGGCTTTTGCGTGGAGTTTTGCCCAAAGAAGGTCTTGGCCCAGGCCTCCCAGTTCAACGATAAAGGCTACCACCCTCCGGAGGTGGTGGAGCCGGAGGCCTGCGTTCTTTGCGGCTTTTGCGAGCGGATCTGCCCGGATTTCGCCGTCTGGATCGAGAGAAGTGAAGAAGAAGCGCAGGGGGAAGGGCCATGAGCACGCGTCGCGTCTCCCCGATCTTGTCGGGCGTGCACTTCATGAACGGCGATGAGGCCATCGCCGAAGGGGCCATTGCCGCGGGCTGCCGCTTTTTCGCGGCCTATCCCATCACGCCCCAGTCGGAGATCGCGGAACGGCTTTCCTGGCGGCTTCCCCGGGTGGGCGGGATGTTCATCCAGATGGAAGACGAGATCGCCGCCATTACGGCGATTTTGGGCGCCTCTTGGGCGGGAATGAAGGCCATGACCGCCACCTCCGGCCCGGGCTTCTCCCTCATGATGGAAAACCTGGGCTTGGCGGTGATGACGGAAACGCCGTGCGTGATCGTGGATGTCCAACGGGGAGCGCCGTCCACAGGGCTTCCCACCCTCGTGGCCCAAGGGGAAATGATGCAGGCCCGCTGGGGTTCCCATGGCCACTACGAGATCGTCGCCCTCTGCCCCGCCTCCCCCCAGGAAGCTTTCGATCTCACGGTGAAGGCCTTTGCCCTTTCTGAACGTTTCCGCGTCCCTGTTCTTATCATGACCGACGAGGTGGTAGGCCATATGTACGAGCGGGTGGAAATCCCTTCGGCAGTTCCGGAGGCGGCGCGGCGAAAGCCCAAGGTCCCGCCCGAGGAATTTCTGCCCTACAAACCCGATCCCGATCTTGTCCCGCCCATGGCCTGCGCAGGAGAAGGTTACCGTGTGCATGTCACTGGTCTCACCCACGACGAGCGCGGCTACCCCGATATGTCCCCGGAGGCCCATGACCGGCTGGTCCGCCGCCTGGTCGATAAAGTCCGGCTGTTTCCCCACGAATACACGTTCTTCGAAGAAGTCCAGCTTGAGGACGCGGAGATCGCCGTGGTTTCCTACGGCATTTCCGCCCGCGTTTCTTTGGGAGGCATTGAGCTTGCGCGGAAAGCCGGGATCAGGGCAGGCCTTTTCCGGCTCATCACGGCCTGGCCTTTTCCGGACGAGGCCGTCTTCCGCGTGGCCCAGCGAGTCAAGGGGATCGTTGTGGTGGAATTGAACCTGGGCCAGATGAGTCGGGAGGTGGAGCGGGCTGTGCGGGGTCGAGTTCCCGTCCACGGGGTGTTCCACGCGGGCGGCCGCATCCACACCCCCGAAGAGGTCTTCCAGGGAATCGAGGAGGTGCATCGGCAATGCCGGTGAAGGAGCTCAGGGCCCCACCGGAATTCGTGTCCGGCGTGCGCCACCCCTTGGAGCGCTGGCTGCGCACCGAACGCTTCCCCCACATTTGGTGCTCCGGTTGCGGCCTAGGCACGTCCCTTTCGGCGCTGCTTTTTTCCTTTGATCAGCTGGGCTGGGATCCCGATTCTGTGGCCGTAGTTTCCGGGATTGGCTGTACGGGGCGGGTGGCCGGCTATCTCAAACTCGACACTTACCACACCACTCACGGCCGGGCCATTCCTTTCGCCACCGGGCTCAAGCTGGCGAAACCCGATCTGCACGTGGTCGTGTTCTCTGGCGATGGCGACCTTTTCGCCATCGGCGGAAACCACTTCATTCACGCAGCCCGCAGGAATATGGACATCGCCGTAATTTGTGTCAATAACTTCAATTACGGGATGACCGGGGGACAATTGGGCCCTACCACGCCCGTGGGCGCCCGCACCACCACCAGCCCCTTCGGCAATTTCGAGCACCCCTTCAACCTCGTGCATTTGGCCGCGTCCGCTGGCGCCACCTATGTGGCCCGCTGGACCACCCTCGATGGCCGACGGTTGGAAAAAGCCTTCGTAGAGGCCCTTTCCCACAAAGGATTCACGTTCGTGGAGGTCCTCTCCCCGTGCCCGACCAACTACGGCCGCCGGAACCGCCTAGGCGAAGGCTTGGACGAGCTCCGTTACTATCAAGAGCACATGGTCATCCGCCATGGAGCCGATCCCAAGGATGCGGACATCATGCCAGGCAATCCTTTTCTGGTGGGGAAATTCGTGGATATCGAAAAGCCCACATATTTGGAGCTCTACGCAGAGAAGGCTAGGGAACTGGGAGGTGAATGAATGGTGATGGTGGAGGCGTTGGCGGAGGCGTTGGGCCGGGCGGCCACGAACCTTCCTGAGGAAGTGGTGCAGGCACTGAAACAGGCTAGGGAACGCGAGGAAGGACCGGCTCGGGTTCAGCTTGAGGCCATTCTCAACAACGTGGAGAGGGCTAAGGCCGGAAAGGTCCCAATCTGCCAGGATACCGGAACCCCCACGTTTTTCGTCCGCTTTGGCCTGGATTTCCCGCGCCTTGGGGAGATTTTCTCCGCCATTCCGGAGGCAGTGCGTAAGGCCACGAAAGAAGTGCCCTTACGACCCAATACTGTGCATCCTTTCAGCGGGAAAAACCCGGGTGACAACACGGGCAAGTACATACCAGCCGTAACCTGGGAGCCCATGCCTGGAAATTCTGTGGAGATCCACGTTCTTCCCAAGGGCGGTGGATCGGAAAACTGCTGCGCTCTCAAGATGCTCACTCCCGGTGTGGGCCTTAGGGGGATCAAAGAAGCGGTGGTGGAGCACGTGGTGGGCTGCGGGGGACTCCCCTGCCCGCCTACGATTGTGGGGGTGGGCATCGGAGGTGGGGCCGATCTAGCCCTAAAGCTTGGGAAAATTGCGCTCCTTCGGCCGCTCAAGGAACGACATCCCGAGCCGGAAGTGGCGGCGATGGAGGCGGAGCTTGAGGAACTCATCAACGCCTCGGGCGTTGGTCCCATGGGATTGGGCGGCAAAACCACAGTCCTTGCGGTGCACGTGGAATACGCCCACCGGCACCCGGCCTCCCTGCCTCTGGGGATCGCCGTGCAGTGCTGGGCCCATCGGCGCGCCACCGTGCGCATCCACGCCGACGGCTCTATCACCGTATCGCAGTGACTCTGAAACAATCAGAGTTGAGGAGGTTTCAAGGGGACGGGGGCGCTTCAATCCTGAAACTCCTCTCCCCCAAGGGGAGAGGGCTAGGGTGAGGGGGTAAAAATGGAACGGATTCTTACCACGCCGATTGGAGACAGCGAAGCCCGCGGGCTACGGGCTGGCGATGTCTTTTATTTGACCGGTCTTTTGATCACCGCCCGCGATGAGGCCCACAAAAAAATCCTGGAGCGCGGCTCGCCCATTCCTTTGGAAGGGCTTGCTATCTTCCACTGCGGGCCGGTGGTGCAGAAAAAGGGCGCAGAATGGGAAGTGGTGGCCGCCGGCCCCACAACTTCTGCACGCATGGAGCTCTTTGAGGCCGAGTTCCTGCGCCGTTTTAAGCCACGGGTGATCGTGGGCAAAGGCGGCATGGGTGAAAAGACCTTGGCCGCTCTCTCCGAGGTCGGCGCGGTCTACGCCCATTTCACCGGGGGCGCCGGAGTCCTCGCGGCCCAGGCCATAAAGAAGGTTCGGGAAGTACATTGGCTAGAGGAGCTGGGGATTCCCGAGGCCATTTGGGTTTTCGAGGTGGAAAAATTCGGGCCCCTGGTGGTGGCCATGGATTCCCATGGCCGCTCCCTCTACAAAGAGCTTTCCGGGGTGGTGGAGAAGAACATGGAGGCCATCCGGGCCCGCATCCGCGGGAAGTAAGGAGGAGGAAATGGCAGAGAAACCGAACGTGGAGGAACTTTTGGCCAAAGCGAAGGAGCCGGCGCGAAAGGCACCGCCCTTGCACGCCTTTTACAGGGGGAAGGTGGAGGTCACCGCGAAGTGCGCCGTCCACTCCTACGAGGATTTTGCCATCTGGTACACGCCGGGCGTGGCCCAACCCTGCCGGGAAATCGCGAAGGACCCGGAGAAAGTCTTTGAGTACACGAACAAAGGGAATTTCGTGGCTGTGGTCTCCGACGGCACCCGCGTTTTGGGCCTCGGGGATATTGGCCCCTTGGCGGCTTTGCCTGTGATGGAAGGAAAGGCCCTCCTCTTCAAGTACCTCGGGGGCGTGGATGCCTTCCCCCTCACCCTCGACACCAAGGATCCGGAGGAATTCATCAAGGCGGTGAAGTTGTTGGCCCCCGCCTTCGGCGGCATCAACCTCGAGGACATCGCTTCGCCCAAATGCTTTTACATCTTGGAGAGGTTACGTGCGGAAATGGATATCCCCGTCTGGCACGACGATCAGCAGGGAACCGCGTCCATCACCCTGGCTGGCGTCCTGAATGCCCTTAAGGTGGTGGGGAAGGATCCCAAGCGCGTGACCTATGCCGTGATTGGGTCTGGCGCGGCCAACATCGCCTTTGTGCGGGTGCTCCTTACCTACGGTGTGCCCGCAGGTAATGTGATCATGGTGGATTCCAAAGGCATTCTCCATGCGGGCCGCGAGGACATCGAAGCGCAAAAGCGCGAAAACCCCTACAAGTGGGACTACGCCCACCGCACGAATAAGGAGCGGCGAAAGGGTGGGATCCCTGAGGCCCTGGATAGTGCGGATGTTTGCGTGGCCGCATCTCAACCGGGACCAGGCGTGATCAAGCCCGAATGGGTGGCGCGCATGAAGAAGGATGCCATTTTGTTCGCCTGTGCTAATCCTGTTCCGGAAATCTGGCCCTGGGAGGCGAAGGAAGCCGGGGCACGGATCGTCGGCACCGGCCGCTCCGACTTTCCCAACCAGATCAACAACTCCCTGGGCTTCCCGGGGATCTTCCGGGGCGTGTTGGACGTGTTTGCCCGCACCATCACCGATGAGATGGCCATCGCCGCTGCCGAGGCCATTGCCCAAACCGCCGAGGAAAAGGGACTGCGCGAGGATTACATCGTTCCCACCATGGAGGAGTGGGAGGTGTTTGTGAACGAGGCCGTGGCCGTGGCGAAAAAGGCCATCGCGCAAGGAGTGGCGCGCCGAATCCTCTCCGAGAACGAACTTGTGCGGCAGGCGGAGCACATGATCCGCCGGGCTCGCCAACAGGTGGAAATCCTCATGAAATCCGGCCACATCGCCCCTCCGCCCCACGTTTAGGTGCGACCCTATCCGGACCTCGCCACT
The DNA here is from genome assembly GCA_037439765.1 of Candidatus Bipolaricaulota bacterium. Classification (GTDB taxonomy): domain Bacteria; phylum Bipolaricaulota; class Bipolaricaulia; order Bipolaricaulales; family Bipolaricaulaceae; genus DTER01. The sequence goes on along the minus strand of JBBIVL010000038.1, from coordinate 1,347 downwards.
GAAAAAATACGGCGCTTTTTTTCCCACGTTGCCGGAAACAACCGGCTCGGTCTCTTGCGGGAGGCGGGTTTGACTCTGAGGGGCAAGTGCATAGAATGGGGCTTAGGAGGGATGCTCGAGCGGTCGAAGAGAACGGCTTGCTAAGCCGTAGCCGGGGCTAAAACCCTGGCCGCGGGTTCGAATCCCGCTCCCTCCGTAGCGCCCGTAGCTCAGCTCGGACAGAGCGCTGGCCTCCGGAGCCAGAGGTCGCAGGTTCAAATCCTGCCGGGCGTATTTGATATTTTCTACTTGTCAAGCACCATCCGGAAGGGTGTGGATTATGGCCTTGTGGTAATCCGTGGCGAGCACCGCGAGTTTGTCGAGAGTATTTGTTTTCTCGCCAAGCCTTGCGCGCAGGTAATGGGGGCTTAGCTCTTCTGCAACGGTGTCCACACTCGCTTGGGTCATCGGCGCACGGTTTCTGGTGTGAGCCCCATTCCGAGGAACCTACACTCCGCCCCAACAATCACCGCGGCAAGTTGCCGTTTTGGCTGCCGAGGGAGGTATGTTGTAGACTTATTGGCTAAGGAATATCCGGAAAAGGGTGATCGACAGAGGTGTTCAAATTTGCTGTAGAGAAGCAAGTTTATTTTGCAAATGGGAGGTACAAGATGGAATGGAACGCGGTTCCTCGATTTGTGTCTCTCGTCGCAGTCCTTTCCTGTGCGCTAGTCTGCGAGGTGATGGCCTTTGGTCAAACAACCACCGCAGGCGTGGTTGTCTACTTGAAACCAGATGGTACCGGTGACTATCCCACTCTGGAGAACGCATTGCTTCTGGCTCCCCGAGACGCGACCATCGTCCTTGCCGCTGGTCGCTATACAGTGGTTTCCCCCATCCTGCATGTTACCAAGCCTCTGAAGCTCGTTGGCCAAGGTCCCGATCAGACCGAAGTGGTCTCAAGCACCTCACTCATAGCTGTTCTCAGTGTCTCTGTGGACGGGCACTTCTCGATGAGCGGGATCTCCTTCCAATACTCTGGGGAAATGCCTTGCAGTGTAGTGATTATCGAGGCGACTACGGTCGAGGTAACGAACTGCCGGTTTTCTGGGGGGCACGGTAGTGTAAAGGGTTTAGATGGCAATGGGCTATGGGTAAGACAGGCGACCGGCGGAACGGTGAAGGATTGCGAGTCCTTCCGAAACGAAGGAGCGGGCATACTTGTGGGCGGTGGCAAGGAGCCGGTTCAAATTCTGCTTGAACGGAACCGAAGCACTGATAACGGATGGTCTGGGATCGTTCTGGACAAGCAGGCGAAGCCGACGCTGGAATCGAACACATGCACCGGGAACAAGGACTCGGGGATTG
>JBBIVL010000037.1:0-13737 GCA_037439765.1 Candidatus Bipolaricaulota bacterium | reverse complement strand
GTGCAGGTGTTCAAGGATACGAAGATTCCGGTGATCTTCTCCGCGGTGACCGATCCCGTGGCCGCCGGCCTCACCGCCTACCCCAACGTGACCGGCGCATCGGACATGATCGATGTGCGGGCCGATCTGGCTCTCCTCCAAGCCCTGATTCCCGGGCTCAAGCGGGTGGGGCAGATCTATAACCCCGGGGAGGTGAACTCCGCGGTGCTCACGGAGATGACGAAAGAGGCGGCTGCAGCACTTGGCCTGACCCTCATCGTGGCCCCGGCCAACGGCACGGCGGAGGTGCCTCTGGCTGCTCAGTCCCTGGTGGGCCGGGTGGACGCCATCTACTGCACCACGGACAACACCGTGGCCGCCGCCCTGGACGCGATCGTGGCGGTGTCCCAGGCCCACAAGATCCCATTCCTCATGGCCGACCCCACGAGCTTGGAGCGCGGGGCCCTAATCTGCACGGGTTTTGATTACTTCGATCATGGTCTTCTCACCAGCGAGATCGTTCTAAAAGTTCTCTCGGGCGTCGCGCCCCAAGACATCCCCTTTGTACGCCAGAGCGGCACCCAGGTCTGGTTGAACCTGGACATGGCCGATGCCATCGGATTTAGCCTTGCAGAGGAGGCGAAAGCCCTGATCACGGGAATCCTGTTCGGCGGGCAGAGGTTCGTGCGGGAGTAGCCCATGTTGGTAGCAAATGCGGTGGAGCAGGGTCTGATCTACGGCCTCATGGCCCTCGGGGTTTATCTCTCCTTCCGGGTCCTCGCCTTTCCGGATCTTTCCGTGGATGGAACGTTTCCCCTGGGGGCAGCAGTGGCTGGGATCTTGATCCTGCGGGGGATGAACCCGATTCTGGCCGCGCTGGTTGCCGCGGGCGCGGGTCTGGTGGCCGGGACCCTCACAGGGGTCCTGGCCACCCGCCTGCGCATTCCCGGCCTTCTCGCGGGCGTCCTCACTATGATCATGCTCTACTCCCTGAACTTGCGGATCATGGGCCGGCCTAACCTTTCCCTGCTCGGGAAACCCTCGGCCCTTCCGGCGCTTGCGCGGGCGGTGGGCGCCCCCCGGCCCTACGAAAACCTGGTGGCGGCGGGGATCTTTTGCCTGGTTGCAGCCATGCTGGTGCTCCTTTTTCTCCACACCGAATTGGGTGGGGCCTTGCGCGCCGTGGGCCAAAACCCCCAGCTCGTGCGGACCCTGGGCACGAACCCCGATAACCTCTTGGTCCTCGGTTTGGCCGTCTCCAACGGCCTTGTGGGTTTTTCTGGGGCCTTGGCTGCCCAGTACTCCGGGTTCGCCGATGTGGGCATGGGCGTGGGCACGATCATCGCCGGGCTTGCTTCGGTGATCGTGGGTGAACTTCTCCTTCGGCCGCGTTCCCTCTTTTTCGCGGTGTTCGCCGCTGTTTTCGGGTCCTGTGTGTACCGGTTGGCCATCTCCGTGGCCCTGCGCTATGGGGCGACCTTGGGGTTCACTCCTTCGGATCTACGGCTGGTCACGGCTCTGGTGGTGCTAGGGGCCCTCGCGGCCCCGGCTCTGCGGGCGGCTTTGAAGGGGGAAACGCCATGATCTTGGAAGTTCTCAAGGTTACGAAAACCTTTGCCTTGGGAGCGGAGCGGGTGGTGGCCCTGCAGGAGCTGGACCTTCTTCTGGCGGAGGGTGATTTTGTCACGGTGATTGGTTCCAACGGAGCGGGGAAGAGCACGCTTCTTAATGTAATTGCCGGGACCTGCCGACCGGACCGGGGCCGGGTCAAATTAGCGGGTCGGGATGTGACCCGCTGGCCGGCCCATCGCCGGGCGCCCCTCATTGGCCGTGTGTTTCAGGACCCCCTACAGGGCACGGCGGCCCAGATGACGGTGGCGGAGAATTTGGCCCTGGCCGGGAAAAAGGGCCGGCGGGGGTTGGCTCCCCTTCTCACCCGCCGCCGGCGCCGCTTCCTCGCGGAAGGAGCGGCCTCCCTGGGCATGGGGCTCGAGGAAAGGCTTTCGGAAAAAGTGGCCCACCTCTCCGGTGGCGAACGCCAGGCCCTCACCGTGCTCATGGCCGTCCTCACCCGCCCTAAACTCCTCCTTTTGGACGAGCACACTGCGGCGCTGGATCCGGCCAACGCCGAAAAAGTCTTGGCCATCACGGAAAAACTCGTGGCTGAGCATGGCCTTACCACGCTCATGGTGACCCACCGCATGGACCAGGCCTTGGCCGTGGGGAACCGCTTGATCATGATGCACAAGGGTCACATCGTCCTGGACCTGGGGGAGGAGGAGAAACGCCGCTTGGGGGTGGAGGACCTGGTGGGGTTTTTCCGGCGGGCCGGGGTCAGCGACGATGCGCTTCTTTTGGGGGCGAACGGCTGCGCGGGAAATGGAACGATGGCCGAGAAGGCCAAGAAGGCCAAGAAGCTGGCCCACCTCCTTTAGGGCCGCCGCCAACCCACCAGCACCACCGGTCCCTAGGGGGAGCGGAAGAGGAGCGGAAGCCTGCGCAGGGCGGAAAGCTCCTCCCGCTCCCCCAACCGGGCCCGGTGTACCGCCCGCTCCAATACAGCAAGAGTGCAGTCGTAGGTAGCGCGATCCACGGGATAGGGCGTGCCGTCCTTACCGCCGTGCGCGTAGGCGAACCGGGCGGGATCGCGGAAGGACGCGGGCGCTCCATAAACAAGCTCGGAAAGCAGGGCCAAGGCGCGCAGGCCTTTAGCGCCCAGCCCGGGAACCCCCAACAAGGTCTCGAAGTTCTCCGCTTGCGCCTCGTAGGCGCGGAGAAAAACGCTCTCCAAATGCCGCGGGTCGATGTCGGAAAGCAAAAGGGCGTGCCGCTCCGGAAGCTTCAGGCTCTTTAGGTGCGCAAGCTCGCGCACCAGCGCATCGGGTGGCCGTTGGGCCAGCTCAGGGATAACCACCCTCGCGGGCTCTGCCTCCTTGGCCACCAAATTCAGCACAAGGAAGGCCTTTTCTCCTACGATTCCCGCGTGAGGTTCGACCACGAAACTCTGAAGCCCCGCGGAGAGCCAGTGATAGCGGCGAGCCAGGTGCACGCTTTCCTTCATTCCCTGCTGCACCACGCACCAGTTTCCTTTTTGGTCGAAGAAAAACGTGTGGTGGTAGATCTGGAATCCGTCCTGAAGGGCGGCGGAATCTACCTTGGCGCTCATCCGTGAGGCGTACACCAAGGGAACGGCCTCGATTCCCAATTTTTCCGCCCATGCCATGATTTCGTTGGGAGTTTGGCGGGAGGCCGCGCCCTTTCCTCCGGCCGCAAAAAGCCCGAGCTCCGGTCCCACCTCCTTTAAGGCTTCCTTAAGGGCCCCGCAGGTTGTGGTGGTGAGGCCGCTGGAATGCCAATCGAACCCCAAGAGACACCCCAGGGCCTGGAACCCGTGTGGATCGGAAAGTCTTCGCAGGACCTCGGCTGTCCCGAACTCTTCGGCCATGAGGACGAGGATCTCTCGGGCCAGCCGTACCATGCGCACAAAAAGCCAACGTGGGGCTTTTCCCCCGTGGAGGGGAAGATCGGCGTAGCCCGTGCGCGCGCCCACCCTACCGCCTCCGCCAAAGCAGTCGGTTCCCATCCGGGCAGGGCTCGGCCAGTCCCTCCCGCACGAGGGAGGTTAGGGCCGCGTGGACTGTGGTGTGGGCCAACAAAAACGCGGTAACAGTTTCCAGGTTTTCCCCCAGTCCCTCAGCGACTCGGACCAGAATTTCCTCCGCCGTTTTGGGGGCGGAGAGCTCTTCGTACACGATTTCCCGGAGCCGTTGGAGTTGCTGCCGGAAGGCCTCGCAGGCGCGGCGCACCTCCTCGCCTTGCAGGATGGGTCCGTGCCCTGGCACCACCCATTCCGCCTTCTCCACGGTTGCCAGGGAGGCCAAGGCCTGGTCCAGATCGTGGCAAAAGGGGATGGGATGCTTTTGAAGAATTTCCGGAGGGAAAAGGGCATCGGCGCAAAAGAGCACGGGGTGAGCGCGCACGCCGATTTGGGCCGGGGCATGGCCGGGGAGCGGTACTACCTCAAGCTGGAGTGCACCAAATTCCACGGGGCCCGCGGTTAGGGTTGCGTTCACCCGACACGGCTTGGCCAGAGTGAATTTCGTAAGGAGTTCAGGAAGAGGCGCGGCCCCAGAAAAGAGGAACACCGGCTCGGCCAGGGGCTGGGCCATCATCGCGCCTTCCCAAGGCGAGGAGTAAAGAGGAAGCCCGCGCTGGTCCCAAAGGTGGGCGCCACCGAAGTGATCGGCATGGGCGTGGGTGAGGATGGCTGCTGCGGGACGAACGCCGTTTTCCTCGGCCCACCGCCAAAGTTTTCGGGAGGGTTCGTCGTCCAGACCCGCATCCACGAACACGGCAAAGCCCTCGGTCACAATGGCCCCGAGGTTCACCGCACCGGGAAACACGTAGATCCCCTGACCAAGCGCGCGGGCCTCCATCGTTCGAGTATACCGCGCCGTTGCACGTTGCCGCGAAAGGGCTAAACTGCACGGGAATGGAGCGCGGAGAGGTCATCGCCTTTCTGGAGGAGCGCTTCCCCCTAAGTCTTTCCGAGGAATGGGACCACACCGGGCTCGAGGTGGGCCGGCGAGACGAGCCTTGCCGCACCGTCCTCGTGGCCTTGGAGCTGGAGCTTCACCACCTGCCTCTCCTTCCTCAGGTGGACTTGGCGCTCGTCCATCATCCCCTCCTCTTTCGACCGCTCACCCAGGTTTCTACGCAAACCCCGCTGGGCCAGAAACTCCAGGCCCTGTTGGCTCACAAGGTGACCCTGTTCTCCCTCCACACCCCGTACGATGTGGCCCAAGGCGGCTTGGGCGAAATCCTCGCGCAAGCCTTGGACCTGCAGGAAACCCAGGCGCTTCTTCCCCGGGGAAAACTGCTCAAGCTTGTGGTGTTTGTGCCCGTGGGCTATGAGGATCGCGTGGCCCAGGCGCTGTTCTCCGCAGGCGCCGGAAAAATCGGGAAGTATGGGCATTGTTCGTTCCGTGTCCAGGGAACCGGCACCTTCCTTCCCGAGGAAGGGGCGCGGCCCTTTTTGGGCCAGATCGGGCAAGAAGCGCACGTGGAGGAGGTCCGGTTGGAAACCATCCTCCCGGCGGAAAGATTGGATCGCGTGCTTAGGGCCCTGCGCGCGGCCCACCCTTATGAAGAGGTGGCCTACGATCTCTACCCCCTTGCCAATCCCGCTTCCCTCCACGGTTTGGGCCGGGTGGGTAATCTTCGGGAACCGCGCTCCCTTGGGGAGGTTCTGGAGGCCTTTGCCGGGGTGCTCGGTGTTCCAGGGCCGGAGCGGGTGGTGGGGCCAGAAGATCGGGTGGTACGCCGGGTGGCGGTGTGCGGAGGAAGCGGCGGGGATCTTATCCCTCAGGCCGTGGCCAGTGGTGCTGAGCTCTACCTCACGGGGGAGGCGGGCTACCACCGTCTGCAAGAGGCCGAGGAGCTGGGCCTCACCGTGGCCCTGTTTGGGCATGCCCCGACGGAGCGGCCTTTTGTGGCCCACATGGCCGGGCTCTTGCGCGAAAAGTTTCCGGAGCTGGAGGTGATCCCGGGATGAGCGAGGCTTCCGCTCTCCTTCGGGCCCTGGCCGAGGTGGATGCGGGCTTGCACAAGATTTCGGGGCGGCTGAGCGACCTAGCTCGCGAGGAGGAGCGGCTTCAAGCCCGCTTGGCCGAAGTGGACCAGGCCCTCGCCCATCGCAAAGAGGAGCACAAGAAACTCCGCCTGGTGGCCCAGGAGCGCACCGCTGAGGTGGATGCCACCGACGCCAAAATTCGCGAGTACCAAAAGAAACTGGACCACGACATCGTTCCCTACAAGGAGATGGAGTTCCTGCGCGAGCAAGTGGAGCTCCTGCGGGCGAAGTTGGATCAGCTGAGCGAGGAGGCCCTGCGGCTCATGGAGGCGGTGGAGGAAGACACGAAAAAATTAACCCAGGATGAGGCGAGCTACCGGGAGCGTCGGGAGCTGCTAGGTTCGGAAATTCAGCAATTGGGGAAAAAGCGGGAGGCCATCCAGCGGGAGGGGGAGGGGCTGGAGGCGCGCCGGCAGGAACTGGTGGCTCAGCTTCCCGCCCAGCTCCGCCAGCACTACGAGCGGCTGCGGGCGCGCTTGCCCAATCCGGTGGTGTATGTGGATGGGCAGACCTGCAGCGGCTGCCACCTCAAACTTTCCGAGGCCACGCTCCTCAAACTCCACGAGGGGCGGGAGGTGGTCACCTGCGAGCACTGCTCGCGCTTCTTAGTTGGGCCCTGGGGTTAGCCCAACCCCTTTTGCCCCTCCCGGTGGGCCCGATCAACGACTACGGCCAGACCCTGGAGGCTGCGGAGCGCTCCCAGCTCCTGGGATACATGGCCAGCCTGGAGGAAAAAGGTCTTCGGCTGGTATACCTGGCCACCTGGCGCGATCCCTTCAACAACCCTGGCCGCTACGCCCAGGAGGTGTTCCACGCCTGGGGATTGTCCGAATACCACGCTCTTTTGGTTTTTGCCCGGGGCGAGGATCGCCGTTGGCGTGTGGCTTTCCACGCGGGAAGCGCGGCGCCTGTGCCCCCCGAGGTGTCCGCGCTTCTGACCCAGGCGGAGAGCGAGGCCAATCGAGCCCGGCCAGGCTACGCCGCCCTGCGCTTGGCCGCGGGCTTGCTGTCCGCGCTCGAACAACCAACGGGCGCGGCGGAGGCGCCAAGGCCGTTTCCCTGGAAGTACGTGCTCTTGGGCGCCGCTTTGCTTGGGGGTGGGATTCTTCTCGGGCGGAGAATCTGCCCCCGGTGCGGCTGGTTTCTGCGGCGGCGGGAGTCCTTCGGGGGTATACTTTGGGTGTGCCCGCGGTGTCGTTACACCCGGGCCGGGTGGGGGAGACGGTCAGGGAGCCGCAGGGGAGTTTTCCCCTGAGGAAGGTCCGGACTCCGCAGGGTCGGTCGCTCGGGGAAACCCGAGAGGGAGTGATCCCTGGAAAGTGCCACAGAAAACACACCGCCGAAGGCCCTCACCCCTGTCCCCTCTCCCGTTTAGACGGGAGAGGGGCGGAGAAGCCGGGGTGAGGGCCAGGCAAGGGTGAAAAGGTGGGGTAAGAGCCCACCGCCGGGGCCGCGAGGTTCCCGGGCACGGCAAACCCCGGCCGGAGCAAGGCCAAATAGGGAGGCGCCTGAGGGTGGGCCCGCCCGATGCCTCCGGGTAGGCCGCAAAGAGAAATGGCTCCCCACAGACAGAATCCGGCCTATGGTCCTCTCCCCCATCCCTCTTTATAATGCCCGGCTAAGCCAGGAGGTGATGGCATGATCTGGCTTTTCTATCCGGAAACGCTGATCCTGCTCATTCCGGCCGTGCTACTGGCCTTCTACGCCCAGTACAAGGTGCGTGCGGCCTACGCCAAGTATTTGCGGGTGCCCACCCAACGCCGGGTGAGCGCGGCTGACGCGGCCCGCTACATCCTCGAGGGCGCTGGTATCGCCAACGTGCGCCTGGAATCCACCCGCCAACCGTTGGGCGACCACTATGACCCTCGCCGCCGCGTGCTGCGTCTCTCCGCACCAGAATCCGTTTCCGTGGCGGCGGTGGGCGTGGCTGCCCACGAGGCCGGGCACGCCCTCCAGCATGCCCAGGGTTATGCCCCGTTGGCCCTGCGCTCGGCCGTCGTCCCCGTGGCCATGTTCGGTTCCCAATTGGCTTTCCCCCTGTTCTTCATCGGGCTCGTCTTCCAGGCCACGCTGCTGGTGAACATTGGGATCATCCTCTTTGCTGCGGCGGTGTTCTTCACCCTTGTGACCCTGCCCGTGGAGTTCAACGCTTCTCGGCGGGCAGTGGCAGCCCTGCGGTCGGCAGGGCTGGTCACGGAGGGGGAGCTCGGTGGGGTGAAAGAAGTGCTCACCGCGGCGGCCCTCACCTATGTGGCCTCCGCGGCCATGGCCCTGGCCCAGCTTCTGGGCATGCTTCTCATCGCCGGGGGAAACCGTCGCCGCTCGTGAATGAAACTCTCGCCCTCCATCCTCAACGCCGATCTCGCCCGCGTCCCTGACGCCATCGGGCGCATCGCCGACCTTGTGGATTACATCCATTTCGACGTCATGGACGGGCATTTCGTGCCCAACCTCACCTTCGGCCCCCCTCTCGTCAACGCCCTGCGGGAGAAGCTTGATATCCCCTTTGATATTCATCTCATGATCGACCGGCCGGCCCTGTATGCCCCCGCTTTCCGCGTTCGTCCGAAGGATGTGCTGACCTTTCACGTGGAAGCCTCGGATCGTCCGGAGGAAACCATCGCCGCCATTCGCAAGCTGGGATGCCGGGTGGGGATTTCCTTGCGGCCGCGGACCCCGCTTCCCCTGATTTTTCCTTACTTGGACGAGGTGGATTGGGTCCTGGTGATGGCGGTGGAGCCAGGATTCGGTGGGCAAAAATTCCTGCCCGAATCGCTGGAGCGCATCCGGGCCCTGCGGAAAGAGATCGGTACCCGGGAAATTCTCATCGCCGTAGACGGGGGCATCGGCCCGGAGAACGTCCGTCAGGTGCTGGATGCCGGAGCGGACGTGATCGTGGCCGGGGCTGCGATTTTTCTGGCTCCGGATCCGCGAGAGGCCGTACACGCGCTGTGGAAGGCCGCTGGACACCCGAGGAATTGATGCGCCGGGCGATCGCCCTGGCCGGCCGGGGCGAGGGTTTCACCCGGCCCAATCCCCTTGTGGGCGCAGTCGTTGTACGGGACGGCGAAATCGTGGCCGAAGCCTATCACGAGCGTTTCGGCGGCCCCCATGCAGAAATCCTCGCTTTGGAGAAGGCTGGGGAACAAGCGCGCGGCGCAGAACTCTACGTGAACCTCGAGCCGTGCGTGGACTTTCCCGGAAAGAAAACGCCCTCCTGCGCCGAGGCCATCGTCCGCGCGGGGATCCGACGGGTGGTGCTGGCTACGCGTGACCCCAATCCCCAGGTCTGCGGCCGAGGCGTGGCCCGCCTCGTCGAGGCGGGGATCGAGGTGGTGGAGGGGTTGCTGGCCGAGGAAGCTCGCCGCCTGAACGAGATTTTCTTCCATTGGGTCACCACGGGGAAGCCATTTGTGGCCCTGAAACTCGCCCTCACCCTAGACGGAAAGATCGCGAGTTTTTCCGGGAAATCCCGATGGATCACGGGCCCAGAGGCGCGAAAAAAGGTGCATCTTCTGCGGCGGCGGTACGGGGCAGTGCTCGTGGGCGTGGGCACCGTTTTGGCCGACGATCCTGAGCTCACCGTGCGCGAGGTAGAAGGACCGCAGCCCCTGCGCATTGTGTTGGATGGCGAGGGCCGGGTTCCCCTTTCGGCTCGGGTGTTCCATGCCGCGGCGAAAACCCTGGTGGCCACGGCACACATGGCCCCGGAAAAAGAAAAGGCTCTGCGGGCCCATGGGGTGGAGGTTCTACGCCTGCCGGGCGAAGAGGGCGGCGTGGATCTTGCGAAGCTTTTGGCGGCGTTGGGCAGCCGCGGTGTGGACGCCCTCCTTGTGGAAGGCGGAGGGGAGGTGGCCTGGTCCTTCCTCTCCCAAGGACTCGTCCAAAAAATCTTCTTCTTCTACGCCCCGCTCATCCTGGGCGGAAGGACTGCGGTTCCCGCCGTGGGCGGTCAGGGCTTTCCCGACCCGTCCCAAGGCTTACGTGTCCGGGACCTCCACCTGGAATGGGCGGGAAACGATCTTCTCCTCTCGGGTTACCCAGAATACACGGGCACGCGGGGGGAAACTTTGGAGACCAAGGACTCCGGCACGCGTTCGTAGTGGGCAAAGCGCAGGGTGAACGTCCCCCGGCCACTGGTGAGGCTGCGCAGGACGGTGGCGTAGCCAAAAAGCTCCGCGAGCGGCACGCGGGCCACCGCCACGGAGAAGGTCCCTTTGTCCTCGATTCCTAAGAGCTTCCCCCGTCGGGAGGAAAGGTCCCCTACCACCGCACCCACGAAATCCGCGGGCACGCTGACCTCCACCTCCATGACGGGCTCGAGGAGCAGGGTGCCCAAGCTCTTCAAGGCCTCGCGCAGGGCCTGGCTCGCACAGGTGCGAAAGGCGTGTTCGGAGGAGTCCACTTCGTGGTGGGAGCCGTCGAGGAGGAAGAATTTGAGGTCCACCACGGGAAATCCATGGGGGCCCTGGGCCATGGCCTCCACGATCCCCTTGCGCACCGCGGGGATGAATTCCTTGGGAATGCGGCCACCCACCACCCGGCTTTCGAATTCCAGCCCGGAGCCGGGCTGACCCGGCTCCACCCGGAACAGGATGTGGGCATACTGCCCGCGGCCCCCCGTCTGCTTCACCAGCTTGTGCTCGAAGTCCCCGGCACGAACCGGCGTTTCCCGGTAGGCCACCTGAGGAGCGCCCGTGACCACCTCCACCCCGAACTCCCGCCGGAGCCTGTCCACCACGATTTCCAGGTGCAACTCGCCCATCCCGGACACCACGAGCTCGCCTGTCTCGGGATCGGCACGCAGGTACAGGGTGGGATCCTCGGCAGCGAGGGCAGCGATGGCGCGGGAGAGGCGGTCGGCGTCGGAACGCTGGGAAGGTGCCACGGCTAGGTCCAGCACGGGCGCGGGAAACTCCATGGCCTCCAGGATCACTGGGGATTCCGGGGCGCAGAGGGTGTCGCCGGTGTGAGCCTCCTCCAGCCCCACCAGCGCGCCCACCTCGCCGGCCCAAAGCTCGTCCACCGGCAACCGTTCGTTGGCGTGGACTTGGAACAGCCGGCCCACCCGCTGGGCCTGGCCCCGCCCCGGGTTGAGCACCGAGGCTCCCGTGCGCAAAACCCCCGAATAGACCCGCACGAAATAGATCTTTCCCACGTGGCGGTCGGCCTGGATCTTGAAAATGAGGGCGGAGAGGGGCTCCGCGGGATCGGGCACGCGCTCCACCGCCTGGCCCTCCCAGTGGCCCCGGATGGCGGGAACATCTGCGGGTGAAGGCAGAAACTCCACCACTGCATCAAGAAGGCGGCGCACGCCTTTGAGGCGGGCCGCGGACCCGGCCAAGACCGGAACGAGTTTTCCGCTTAGGGTGGCCCGGCGCAGCCCGGCCCGCAGTTCCTCAGCGCCCGTCTCGCCGGAAAGGAAGAGCTCCAAAAACTGGTCATCGGCTTCGGCCACAGCCTCCGCGAGCCTCTCCCGGGCCTTTTGGGCTTCGCCGAGCATTCCCGCGGGCACCGGGCCACGCTCGGGCTCGGCACCGTTCTCGCCCGTGGGGAAGAAAATAGCTTCCATCCGGAGGAGATCAATAATTCCGGAGAACTCCTCCTCGGCGCCGATGGGGATCACCACGGGCACAGGATGGGCTCCCAGCTCGGCCCGCATCTCCTCCACCACTCCGAAGAAATCCGCGCCCACCCGGTCCATCTTGTTCACGAAGGCAATGCGGGGAACGCCGTAGCGTTCGGCTTGGCGCCAAACCGTCTCGGACTGGGGTTCCACCCCGCCCACGGCGCAAAATAGGGCCACCATGCCATCCACGACCCGCAGCGCCCGCTCCACCTCCGCCGTGAAATCCACGTGCCCAGGCGTGTCAATCAAGTTGATGGTGTGGCCGCGCCAGGGGATGGTGGTGGCGGCGGCGGTGATGGTGATGCCCCGCTCGCGCTCTTGGGGCATCCAGTCCAGGGCCGCCTGGCCCTCGTCCACCTCGCCGAACCGATGCTTCTTCCCGGAAAGGAAGAGCATGGCTTCGGAAAGGGTGGTCTTGCCGGCATCGATGTGCGCGGCGATTCCGATGTTGCGAATTTTCGGCATAGCAAACCTTCGGTCCATCTTCTCCTCCGTGGGGTTTCAGGCGGAAGGCAAAAACGAAAACTTGCCGGGCCTGCGAACCAGGGCCCTAGGTTACCCCTAGAGTTCGTCGCGCGCAACCCTTACCGGTTTATGGCCCAGCGGATCCTTTTTAAAACGCTCTAGGGTTCGCGAGGGCCAAGCGCGCCCTCGGCCGCGCTTAAGTACATCCAAGCCAGCGCCGCCGCACGGAGGTAGTAACCCACTACATTGCCTGCGAGCTCAAGGAACGGGCCCACAGAGGGAATGCGTCCCAAAAGCTCGCATATGAACAAAAATAACCCCAACCCTATAACGAGTCCCAACAAAGACCAAAACCTTCCCTTTGCGGCCTCCCAGGCGGAAGCTATCGCCTCCACAATGCCCATCCGGTCAAGTAAAAACGCTGCCTCTGCCATGGTTAAGCGTACAAAAATCAAGAGGCCCCATCCTAACCCGATCGCGATCCAGGAAATGATGAGGAGGGGAACAACCCCGCGGAAGAGAAAGTAGGTAAGAACGAGGGGCAGCCCCACAGTCACGCCAACCAATAGGAGCGAAACGAGGTAGAGGAAGAAGAGCCCGGGCGTGCGGGCCAGGGCCGCCCGCAAGGTCCCAGGGAGCGCGAACTCCTTGCCGGCAGCTTTTGTGTCCACGGCAAGGACGGTGGTAGCACGAGCCCAAGCTAGGAGAGCGAGTTCAAAAAAAAAATAAAACAGGACAATGATCCACACCCATGAACCCAGTGCCCCGTCATGGCCGGTTCCTAGCTCGAGCACCGGCAAAAACTCCGCCACAAGCAGGAGGATTCCGTGGACCCCCAGCCAAGGTAAAAGAACCTTGGGCTTGGACTTCAGGAATTCCCAAGCTTCGGAAAGGGCTTCGGTTGCTCCCATTTTCGATCACCTCAACGGCATTATAGTCGGGTGAGCAGTGCGAGGGGGGCTAGACCTAGGGTGGAACTTAGTTTTGTTTCTTTGGGCAAAAACAAACGGGGCCAGGTTTCCCTGGCCCCGCTCCTGCTCGTCAGCTGCGCCTAGAACACGTAGGGTCCGCGGTAGTTGTTCCACCAGCCGGGCCATCGGCTGACCGGTGGCCCAGCCGTATATGCGTAGTACCAACCCGGTGTTGTCAAGGTGAAGGTGTAGGTCTCCACCACGGTGTTTTGCTCGACCGTCACGGTGACCGTGGCCGGTGTTCCACCGTTGAACACCACGGCCAGCGGATAAAAGGCATCGTCACCATGGATCGGGTTCAGGGTGTAGGTTTCCGTGCCGCTTGCGCCTGAGGCGTCGGCGCTCCACGTGCCCCAGAGCCCAGGCGAACTTGCTGTAGTCCAAGTTTCGAGGTAGGGCTCGTATACTGCGAGGTCGATGTCGGTGTCATCTCCACCGTCGGTCCAGGTGAGGGTGACCTTGAGGGTGGTGGAGACAGGGACGTCGACCGTGGTGACCTGGCCAGGCTCGATCGTGACCGTGGTTTTCGCCGTGACGCGGTTGGCCGTGCGGTAGTTGGCAAGGTTGGTGTCGTCGCCGCCCACAAGGAGCTCGTAAGTGCCGGGCTCAAGGATGGGGAAGTAGGCGAGCCCGTAGCCGTAGGCGTAGTCGCCGACTGGGAAGCCCAGGTAGTACCAGCCCTCGATGTCGGTCTGGGCCAAAGCGATGGTCCTCCCGCCTTGGCGGAGGGTGATGTCCATGTAGGCCACCGGCCACCATTCGCCCCAAATTTCGTACGAGCTTGCGGTGACCACGTGAATGCGCAGGGAGCCGGCGTTATGGGCGGGAAGCGCGGTAGTGAGGGCCTTATCGGCCTGGATCAGGCCGTAGCCGGTCTTCGGGTCAAATCCGGGGGCCTCGATGTCCTTGGCCGTCCCTTCTAGGAGCTTTTTCACTTGGTAAGGGGTGGCATCGGGGTGTTTCTGGAGGATCAGGGCCACCAGCGCGGAGACGTGGGGGCAGGCCATGGAGGTTCCATCCCAGTAGTCGTAGAGGAGAGGCAACCCCGTGCCCTCCTGGAT
>JBBIVL010000036.1:3893-13988 GCA_037439765.1 Candidatus Bipolaricaulota bacterium | reverse complement strand
TCATTCCCGATCGTTCCAAAGTGATGGGCGAGCTCTACCGGGCCGCGGCGGAGGCTACTGAAGAAGCCATTTACTCCGCCCTTCTTGCCGCCACCCCGATTGTGGGGCGGGATGGACGAAGCCCGCCGGTATTCAGACTTAGTCGATGATGCGGGCTCCACGAAGAAGACGCTCAAGCTCGGCGATGCGGCCCTCCACCAGGGCTTGCTCCTCTTTCGCTGCGTGGTATTCGGCGTTCTCCGAGAGATCCCCGTATTCCCGGGCCCGCCGGATCTTCTCCGCAATCTCCGGCCGCCTCACGTGAATCAAGTGGTCCAGCTCTTTTTTGAACCATTCATAGCCTTCTCGCGTCAATACCTTGTCCCAGTTTTTAATCTCAGCCATATCCCGTCACCTCCTAGGCAGAACTTGGAGTTTAGAGGGAACGGGGTCGTCTGCAACTGATCGGGTACCATAGAGAAAAGGAGGATGAATGGAGGAGCGGAGGAAAGTCACAATTCCAGATCTTTGGGACATGGTGGCCCGCGGGGAGAAGATCACGTTCCTCACGGCCTACGACTATCCCACAGCCCTGTTGGAGGATCGAGCGGGGATGGACATGATCCTCGTGGGCGATTCAGGAGCGATGTGCCTTCTTGGCCACAAAACCACGCTTCCGGCCACGATGGATTTCATGGTCACCATCACCGCCGCCGTCTCCCGGGCGGTGACGCGGGCGTTCGTGGTGGGCGATATGCCCTACATGTCCTATCAGCCCTCCAACGAGATCGCCATAAAGAACGCGGGCCGGTTCATCGCCGAAGGCGGAGCGGACGCCGTAAAACTTGAGGGTGGGGCGCGCATGGCCGAGCGGGTGGAGGCCATCGTGAAGGCCGGGATTCCGGTGATGGGGCACATCGGCCTCACCCCGCAAGCGGCAAGTCTTATCGGCGGCCTCAAAGCCCAGGGAAGAAGCGCCCAGACGGCAAAACAACTCATCGAGGACGCCAAAATCCTCGAGGAAGCCGGCGCGTTTTCCATCCTTCTTGAAGCCATCCCTGCCCGAGTGGCGGAGCTCATTGTGAGACGCGCGAAAATCCCGATCCTAGGAATTGGCTCCGGCCCGGCCTGCCATGGGCAACTCCTCATCGTCCACGACATCCTTGGCCTCTTTGAGGCCTTCACCCCCAAATTCGTCAAGCGCTACGCGGACGTGGCGAGCGTCATGCGCCAGGCCTTCGAAAGCTACACGCGCGAAGTGAAAGAAGGGAAATTCCCGGGCCCTGAGCACACCTACAAAATGCCCCAGGAGGAGTGGGAGGCGTTGCAGAAAATGCTGGGCGAAGGTTAGCGCCGGCGCTCCTCCCGCCAGGGGTCGCCCACATCGTGATAGCCCCGTTCCTCCCAATATCCGCGTTTGAGCTCCCTCAGAAACTCTAACGCGGTCAGGTATTTCGCGCTTTTCCAGGCGTAGAGGGAGGGGACGACCAATCTCAAGGGCCAGCCGTGCTCGGGCGGAAGCGGCTTTCCGTTTAGGGAAAAGGCGAGGAGCGTATCAGGCCGGGCGAAGTAGGAAAAGGGGATGTTGGTGGTGTAACCCTCGAGGCTATGGGCCAAGACCCACTGGACTTCGGGCTCCGGCTGCACAAGGTAGAGGATGGCGCTTGCGGGAACTCCCTCCCAAAGGAGGTCGGACACGCTCCAGCCCTCCACGCAATGGAAATCCGCGCGCACCTGAATGCGGGGAAGCCCTTGGATCTCCTCCCAGGAAAATTCCCGAGGCTGCCGGACACGCCCGAACACGCGGAGCCGGAAATTTTTAAGGTCCACGGGAGGAACGGGCGCAATATCGTACACGATCAAATCCTCGCGGAAAGTCTGACCAGGCGGGATTTTCTTTTCCGGCATGAGACCCTCCTAAGGCAGGTGGGGTTTGGGGGCGAGGGCCTCCTCGGGCTGGGCGGAAAGCCAGCGGCAGAACGCGTCCAACCTTTCCGCCGCGGCCTGGAGGATCTTCTCCCCCTTTTCCACCGTGGCCCGGGAGGGATCGCCGGTGGCCCCGCTTGCGGAGAAATCCACGGTGTCAAAGCCCACCTCGATCCCCTCGATTTTCTTTCCCCATTCGGGCGCGCCTTTCGCCGCGGCTTCACCGTAGTTTTCCGGCCGCACAAGCTCCGGAGCGATGGCCAAAACCACGGCCGTCTCCATCTCCGCCGCGTGGGAGCCGCCGGTTTCCACGACCTGGGCGATGATCTCGGGAATGGCCCGCCACCACACGTAGACGAAGGTGTAGATCCCCTCAACCCGAAGCCTCCGGGCCGCCTCCTCTAAGGCCGCAGTGTTCCCGCCATGACCGTTTACCAAAACGAGTTTCCGCAACCCATGAAAGGCCAGGGAGCGGGCCACGCCCATCACGTAATCCCGCAGGGTCTCCGGCGGGACCCAGAGAGTCCCCCAAAAATGCCGGTGGTGCTCGGAAACGCCCACAGGGATCGTGGGAAGAACGAGCCATCCGCCCTTTTTCCCGGCGCGGCGGGCGATCTCCTGGGCCGTCATCCAGTCCGTGCCCAGCGGAAGATGCGGTCCGTGCTGCTCTGTCGAACCCACGGGAAGAAGAGCCACCTTCGCTTGCTTTATGGCCTCCCGCGCTTCCTTCCAGCTCATCCGCGAAAGTTCCATCGTTCCTCCTCCTTTTCTCCGAGACCTTTGCCGAAACTTGGACCGGGCGCTATCCTCAGTGGCCCAAGTCTAAGGAGGGAAAATGCGCAAGGCAATAAGCCTTCTCGTCGTGCTCTTTGTGGCAGTTTTAGGATGGGCTCAAGAGCGGGGTCCGATCCTCATCCGCTCGGACCTCGATTTCACCGCGGAAAACGGGGTTATTTCCGGATCTGGGACCGTTGAGGATCCCTACCTCATCGCCGGCTGGACGATCCGCGTTCCCGCAGATGCACCTTTCGGGATCTACGTGGAGAACACCACAAAACCCTTCGTCATCCGGGGCTGCGTCGTGCAGGACGCGCAAAAGCCCGAGGGCGCGGCCATCGCTTTGGTCAACGTGCAAGATGCCGTGGTGGAAGACTGTTTCGTCCGCGATAGCCTGAACGGCATCGTCATCCAAACTTCCCGAAACCTCGTGTTGCGCGACAACTTCTTGGCCGTAAGCGGGGTAGGCCTTCGCGTCCTCGGCGCCTCTTTTGCGGAGTATGAACATGTGATCGAGGCCACGAACTCCGTGAACGGAAAGCCCGTGTACTACTTGGTTGGCCTTTCCGATACAACCCTATCGGATTTGGATGCCGGGCATATCACCCTGGCCGGGGCAAAAAACGTGGTGCTGCGTGGACCCAAGATTGACCAAACGGATGGGATCAACGTGGTCTTTTCGGAAAACGTGCGCATCGAAGCCGCAGATATCTCTCGGCCCCGTGGGAACGGAATCACCGTCCTTTCCTCGCCCAATACGGTGGTTCGTGACTCCCCAAGGATCGCGAACTCCAAGAACGCGGGAATTGCAGTGATCCTCTCGGATGGTGCCCGGGTGGAGAACTGTTGGATCCTTGCGAACCTTGTGGGGATCTATGTGAACGCCTCCGATCACTTTGTTGCGGAAAACAACGCGTTCGCCGCTGGACCCAAAGGCGTTCAAATCACCGGGGCCTCCCGGGAGCCCGTGATCCGCAAAAGCTTTTTCTACCAAAACTCCTACGGGGTGGAATTGGAGGCGGCCCTGGGGCCGGTGGTGGAGGCCTGCGCCTTTTGGGAGGGGGATGTGGGCGTGTTTTTGGACCGCGAAACGCGCTATGCCCGAGTAGCACAGAACTCCTTTGTGGCCTACGGCTACGGGATCTCCAACTTTGGCTCCGGGGGTATTTTGGAGCTGAATCATATCACCCGGGCCAACATCGGGATCATCTTTGAAGAGGCTTATCAGGAAGCGTTCCCCACCGGGAACATCGTGCGGTACAACCTGATCTACCGCTCCTATGACGGGTTTTACTTCGGCCGGGAGAGCCGGGAGACCCAAATTTACGAAAACCTCGTCTGGAACTGCCAGCGTTGGGCTCGTGATTTCGGGCAAAACAGCTGGGCTCCGTATGGCCACGGAAACTGGTACTCCAACTATCAGGGCCAGGATGCCAATAGTGACGGCATCGGCGATCGCCCCGTGGAGTTCACCGGTGGTGGACGCGATCCCGCCCCTCTCATGGCCAGGGAAATCCTGCCCCAGCTTCCCGGGGTGCTGGGGACCATGGAAAAACGGGTCGTCATCCTCACGGATGCTGCCGGGCAAACCCTGCGCCTTCCCGCACTTTTGGCTGATGAGGCCCACGAGCGGTTCGCAGGATTCATGGGGATGCCGCCGGAGCTCGGCCAGGATCTCGCCATTCTCTTCTTATTTGAGTCGCCTTCGGTGAGCCAGTTCCACATGCAAAATGTGTTCCTACCCCTGGAAATCGTGTTCTTCGGTGCGGACGGCTCCTTCCTTGGGCGGAACATTATGAAACCCGACACCCAGGACCGCTACGGCGCGGCTAGCCCCTTCCTCAGTGCCCTGGAGGCCCCCGAAGGGAAACTCTCCTCCTTGGGCCGGGAGGTGCGACTCCTCGGGGTCGAATGAGGATCCGCGCCGTCCTCTTTGATCTCGATGGGACGCTCGTGCGCTACCAGGGAGTGGCGTACGAGTCCAGTTGGGGAGCGATTGGGCTTGCCGCCGGGGTGGGAAAGGAGTGGGATGAGCTCCTCCAATACTACCGGGGAAAGCCCGATCGCTACCCGGACTGGGTGCGGGAAAACGCTCGCCTCCTTCGGGGCATACCCGTGAAGGTGGTGGCCGAGAAAATCTTTCCCCCGCCGTACGCACCGGGCGTGGAGGAGACTCTTCCCCTCCTCAAACGCCGGGGGCTTCTGTTGGGCATCGTCTCCTCGGGGGTGGCCCTGGTGGCCGCGCGGGTGCAAGAGGAACTTGGCCTGGACTTCTTCGTAGCGAACGAGCTTGTTATCGCGGACGGGGTGTTCACCGGGGAGGCTGTGGTGCGGGTGGGACTGGCTGACAAACTCCCGGTGGTCCAGGCGGAGGCCAGGAAGCGAAATTTGGAATTGCAGGAGATCGCCTTCGTCGGAGACCACTTGAACGACATCCCCGTTCTGCAAGCCGTGGGAGTAGGGATCGCTTATGCCCCTAAGGAAGCTTCCGTAACCCAGGCCGCGCGGTTTGTAGTGGACGACTTCCGCCAAATACCCAGCCTCCTTCCCCAAAGTTGACGAAGGGGCCCAAGACGACCAAAATGCTTTTTGCGGATGGAGCGGGAGAAGGAGCTTTCGCTTAAGTGGCGACAGCTTTTAAACGCTGTTCCCGATATGGTTTTGCGCTCTTGCCTTCCTTCCACACCCGAAAAAGTGCGGTACGATGCGGAGCACCGCCTCCTCTACCTGGAGCTCGACTCCCAATTCAAGCGCGACTACGTGCTGCGCAAGTTGCCAAAACTTCGGGAGTGCGCAGCCCAGGTGTTTGGCCCGGTGGAGATTCGGGTCGGCGAATTGCCCCTTTTGGAGGAGTTGCGTCGCGCGGAGCCAGTTTCCGGAGAAACCGCGGACCTCCTTGTGATTGGGTTGGGCAGCGGTGGGGTGAATGCGGTGGAGCGCATGTGGGCGGCCCAGGTGCAGGGCGTGCGCCTGGTAGCCATGGATACGGATTCCCAAGCCCTTGCCGCAGGGAAGGTGCCCTCGAAGGTGATGTTGGGTCCGCAGGTGACCGGGGGCCGCAGCGCCGGCGGTGACCCCGACCGGGGCAAACGCGCGGCGGAGGATTCCCTGTTCGAGGTGGAAAGGGTCATCAACCAGGCTCACCTTGTGTTCTTGGCCTGCGGCTTGGGCGGGGGCACGGGCACGGGGGCCGCGCCGGTGGTGGCCAAACTCGCCCGTACCCAAGGGGCCCTCACCGTGGGCGTGGTCACCCTGCCCTTTGCCTTTGAGGGATCGGTGCGGGCCCAGCGGGCCCAGGAGGGTCTCGCCCGCCTGAAGGCCGAAGCCGACGTGCTCATCGTGATCCGCAATGATCGCCTGCTCGAACTCTCTCCTGGTGTTCCCATTTCCCAGGCCTTCGAGCTCGTGGACGCGGTGTTGGTCCGGGGCGTGCGGGGGATCTCCGACCTCATCACCATCCCGGGCCTGGTGAACCTGGATTTTGCCGATGTGGCGGCGGTGCTGCGAGGCGCGGGAACTGCCGTGATGGGCACGGGCGAGGGCCAGGGCGAGGGTCGGGCCGTGAAGGCGGCCAAGGCCGCGGCCACCAACCCCCTCCTTGAAGCCGGCAGCATCCAGGGTGCCCGCCGCATCCTCCTCAACGTCACCGGCGGGGAGGACCTCACCCTCTCCGAGGTCACCCAGGTGGCGGAGTTCGTGCGCAAGCTTGCCAGCCCCGAGGCTGATCTGGTCTTTGGCGCGGCCATCCGCCCCGAGTTCACCGGCAAAGTGGCTGTGACCGTGATCGCCACGGATTTCCGCGCGCCCGCAGCCGAGGAGCAAGAGCCGCCCAAGCCGGTCCGTCCCGTGCTGCCCCGCCGCTCCCCCGAGGAGAACTACGACCTCCCCGCGTTTCTCCGCCGCCCGAAAGAGGAAAGTTGAAATTCCCTTGGCCCCTCCTGGTGTTGGGGGTTTTCTCCCTGCTAGCTTTTCCCGCAGCTCTGCGCTACGACCTCATGCTGGCCGTGGATGCCTCGGGCGCCTTTCAGGGTGAAGTCTCCGTGACCATGCCCGTTTTCCCCGGCCAAACGGAAGCCCTGTTCCGGCTTTATCCCAATCACTTCGGTCCTTTCCTGCACATCGAGGAAGCCTTTTGGCAGGAACAGCCCGTAGCCCTGGATTCGGTGGAGCCCACAGTGGCGGTGGTTTTCTTGCCTGCGAATCCTTCCCAGACGGGCTCCCTGCGTCTCAAATTCTCTGGGGCTCTCCCTTCAGAGCTTCTTGGCTACGGAATTTTCGCGCGCACGCCCAAGGCCATGGCCCTTAGCCAGGGCTACCCCATCCTTGCGCCCTGGGAGGAGGGTTGGGTTGTGCACCCCACTTTTTCTCACGGGGACAACCTTGTGGCCGAGGTGGCCGACTATTCCGTGACCCTGAGGATTCCGCCGGGTTGGATCCCAGTGGCAAGCGGTGAGGAAGTTGAGCTAGGCTCAGGTGCTTGGCGCATTCAAGGCGAAAACCTCCGCGAGCTAGGTCTGGTGCTGGTGTCCGGCTACGCAACCATGGCGGCGGAGGTCGCCGGCCTCAGGCTACGCGTTTTCTTTCCGCCCGAGCTCAAATTTGCAGCGGCGCAAGCCCTGGCGGTGACCCAGGAATGTTTCGCCCTGTTCACGGCTTGCATCGGGACTTTCCCCTACCCGGACTTGGACTTCGTAGTTGTGCCCTTGTCCGGCGCCGGTGGGGTGGAATACCCCGGGCTGATCCTCATCGGCCAACAATACGCCCAGGACCCCTCTTCCCCCTTCTTCGCCGAGATCGTGGCTCACGAGCTCGCGCACCAGTGGTGGTATGGCGAGGTGGGCACCGACCAGGTGGCCGAACCCTGGTTGGACGAAGGACTGGCTACGTTCACCTCCGCCCTCTACTTCCACCAGCGGGGCGAGTTGGAGAGCGTAGTGGCGGCCTGGCGGGAACGGTATGCCCGGGCCCAACGCGGGAATCCCCAGGCCTCTGTGGGAAGCCCGCTTTGGGCTTTCCCTGGAGGTTTGGGTTATTCCGGCTACGTCTATGCCGGGGGTGCGCTTTTTCTCGAGGAGGTTCAACGGGTCCTGGGTGATCCCGTTTTCTTCGAAGCCTTGCGAGCGTTTCGCGAAAACTTCCGATGGAAGATCGCACACGGGTGCGATCTTCTTAGCTTCTTTGGCTCCCAAGAGGCTCTCCGAGGGCTCGTAGAAACCTATTTTGGGAATTCTCTCACCTGCGTTTCTGGGGAGAACCGGTGAAGGAAAAACTGCGGGTGAAGGGCCTTCAGGCCCGGCTGGGAGCGCCCAAGCCGGGCACGCGGATCCGCCGCTCCACCGCGCGCAGGGCCACGGTGAGCACAAAGATCAGGGCCAGATAAAACAGGGCCACGACCACATAGACCTCGAAGTTTCGGAACGTGCGGGCTGCGATGTTTTTGGCCTGGCCCATGAGCTCCAGGACCCCGATGAGGTACACCACGGCCGAGCCTTTCACCATGTAGATGAGCTCGTTGGTCCAGGGCGGGATCACCAGGCGCAGGGCTTGGGGCAGGACCACGTAGCGGAGGGCCTGCAGGCGGGAGAGGCCCAAGGCCAATGCGGCCTGCATCTGCCCAACGCGCACGGACTGGATGGCCCCGCGGAAATACTCCGCCTGGTAGGCAGCGGTGTTCAGCGTGAGAGCCAAAAGACCGGCCACAAATGGGGAAAGCTGCACCCCCACCGAGGGCAAGCCATAGTAGAAGGCCATCACCTGTACGAGAAGGGGGGTTCCCCGGAAGAAGTGGACGTAGGCGGAGGCCACAAGATACAGGGGCAGGAGAGGGCCGCGGCCGTATACCCGCAGCATGGCCAAGATGAGCCCCAGGGCAGCGCCCAAAGCCATGGAAAGAAGCGTGAGTTCCACCGTAAGGAGGAGGCCCTGGGAAAGCCGGGGAAGCCAGCCCCACGAAAACACGAGGTTCACCGTTCTCCTCCGTACAGGTCCGTGATGCGTCGCAAAAACTCTGCGGTACGGGGGTGCTTGGGGCTGCGGAAAAGCTGGTCAGGAGGCCCCTGTTCCACAATCACGCCCTTTTCCATGAACAGGATCTCGTCAGCCACGCTGCGAGCAAACCCCATCTCGTGGGTTACCACAAGCATGGTCATTCCGCTTTTCGCCAAATTTTCCATTACCGAGAGCACTTCGCCGATGAGCTCGGGGTCGAGGGCGCTGGTGGGCTCGTCAAAGAGGATGAGTTTCGGATCCATGGCTAGGGCTCGGGCAATGGATACCCGCTGCTGCTGCCCTCCGGAGAGCTCCGCCGGATAGGCCTTGGCCTTGTCCGCCAACCCCACCCGCGCGAGTTCTGCCAAAGCTCGCTCCGTGGCGGCCTTCCGGCTCATCCGCTTCACCCGTAGAAGCCCCAGCCGCACGTTGTCCAGGGCCGTGAGGTGGGTGAACAGGTTGAAATCCTGAAACACAAAGCCAATTTTGGCCCTGATGTGGTTGAGGTTGACCTTAAACGAGGTGATCTCCAGATCTTCCAACCAAATTCGGCCCCGATCCGGCTCGGTCAGACGATTGATGCAGCGAAGAAGTGTGGATTTCCCCGTTCCCGATGGCCCAATGATGACCTTGGTCTCGCCCTGGTCCAGGGAGAACGAGACCCCCTGGATCACCGCCTCCTTTCCGTAACGCTTATGCAGATCCTCCACGCGCAAAAGCATCGCTTATCTCCGCGCCTCCAGTCCTGGGATGCGCCATCTCTTTTCCGCGCGGCTAAGGATAAAGAGCCCCGTATAGGTCACGGCAAGAAACAGCAAGGCCACCAGGACGTAGGCGGGCAGAGTGAGGGGGAATTCGCGGCTGCTGATATAGCGGGCTTGGCGCATGACTTCCACCACGCCAATGGCGTAGGCCAGTGTGGTGTCCTTCAACACCACGGCGAACTCGTTTCCCCATCCCACCAAGGAGAGGCGCAGGGCTTGGGGAAGGAGGATATGGCGAATAGCGCCGGGGCGAGAGAGGCCCAGGGCCCGCGCGGCCAACATCTGGCCCACAGGGAGGGATTGCAACGCACCCCGAAAGATCTCCGCTTGGTACGCGGAGGAACGCAGTCCCAAGGCCAGCACGGCTGCCAGGAACGGGGAAACTTGCAGGCCAAACTGAGCTGGGCCAAACCACATGAGCAAAAGAAGGAGGATTTCCGGAATACTGCGGAAGATCCAGGCGTATCCGAAGGCCAACATGCGCGAGGGCCAAGGCCCGTACACCTCAAGCAGGGCCACGAATATCCCCAGGACAAACCCCACCCCCAGGAGCCCTCCCAGAAGCCCGAGGTTCACGGAGAGGCCCTGGACCAGGATGGGGAAGTACGACCAAACGCGCAGCCAGTGTTCGGAGGTCAAGGGCATGGGGGGAGGCTCAACC
>JBBIVL010000036.1:0-3834 GCA_037439765.1 Candidatus Bipolaricaulota bacterium | reverse complement strand
TTTTGGGCCAAGCAGGCCGCATAGGCCGCGGGGTCTTTGCCCACGAGGAGCAGGTCAATGCATGCTTCCCACGCGGCTTCCACAGCCTCCAGGGGCGTACCGAAGTAGGCCGCCACCAGATTACCCCAGGCCCCCGTTTCCTTAAGGGTTTTCATGCCCCGCTCGATCCTGGGCAGGATCCCGTTGGGATCGCCCTTGGCCACGAGGAACCCGAACTCCTCATAGGTCTTGATGACGCCGGCGATCAGGAGCTCTCCAGGATACTGGCCCACTGCCTGCTCCGAAGGAGCCTGATCCTGAATCACCGCATCCAGCCGGCCTGCAAGGAGGTCCATGATCGCTTCGGGATAGGTCTCGTACAGGACCAGCGTCACCGCCACGCCCTGGGCGATGAGGTTATCCTCCACCCACATGGCGCCGGTGGTGCCGCGCTGGGCCCCCACCCGCCGGCCGGGCAGCAGGGCTGTCACCACGTTCAACCCGGAATCAGCCCGCACCACCACCGTCTGGTCGGAGACCCAATAGGGCGAGGAGAAATCCACCACCTCGGCCCGCTCCGCAGTGATGGTGAACCCCGAGGCCCCAATATCCACTTTCCCAGCAATCACCGCAGGAATGATGGAATCGAAGGCAATGTCCTGGATCTCGATCTCATAGCCCTCCAAAACGGCGATCATCCTCATGACGTCCAAATCGAAGCCCAGCTTTTGACCTTTAGCGGAAACCCACTCGAAGGGAGGCCAAGCAGCGTCCGTGCCCACGATAAACCGCTCGGCACCTACTCCCATCAAGCTCATCACGCCCAAAACCAAAAGCCCCACTACGCACTGCCGTAGCGCCATGCAACCACCTCCCAGGCAAAAGTTAGGCCAACTATACTCGCCCGCCCTCCCTAGGTCAACAAGTAGCGGTGGAAGAGGTCTTGTTCCTCCCCGGGCAAAGCCAACGGTTCGGGCTTTTTGTGGCCCCGCGCAAGGAACTTGTAGGGGAACCGTCGGGTCAGCTCGTGCCATGCGAACACGAGTTCGTTGTAGCTGTTCTTGAGGAGATCGAGTTCCTCGTCGGCCTCGGCCAACCGGTTTTGCGCCTGCCGCACGCGTTCATCCCGCTCTCGGGGAAGGGCCCGGTAGATCCCGCGCAGCACCACTTCCACCCGCTCGTCGGCTTCGGCCAGCGCCCGTGGATCCAGGGTGTTTTTCTCCAGCGCAGACAAAGCCTCGCGCAGCTTTCTCTCGCCTTCGGAAGCATACCCAGTTTGACGCAGGGCGGAGGCCAATTCTTCCAACGCGGCCAAACGGGCCCGAAGCCCATAGCTCACGCCCTGCCAAGCTTTTTCTAATTCGCCCACGAGCCGCGTAAGCCTCCGTCGTGCGCGCAAAATCACGACAATACCCCCCACCATGAGAAGGGCTAGCGCAGCAACAAGGAGATCTACCATGCCCGGCCGCCTCCCCCGCCCATGCCGCCGCCGGAGAAGCCCCGGCCGCCGAATCCCGATCCTCCGCTCCAACCACCCCGTCCAGAAGCGCTGCGGGGGGCAGCGAGGGCCGCGGTCTGGCTCAGACGATGGAAGAGAAGGAGTCTCGCGGGAAAAGCCAGAGGAACCCAGGGCCCCCGCGGCTCGTACCAGCTGGGCGGCTCCCGCAGAAGCCCAGCGAATTTCTCCACCCACACCTCCGACAGGTTGAACGCCACTGCATAAGGCAGAAGCTCCTCGAAGTGCTTCTCTTTGGCCGCAAATTCCATGCGGTCCACCTCGGCCCGTCGGATGTACTCCTCGAGTCCCAAAACCTGCCGCAGGATGGCCACCCCTTTCGGCGTCTTTCGCGGCATGTACGGCGCAAACAGGAACACGATCAAGCCCGCGAGGCTCACGCTCACCGTGAGGTACACGTGGCTCCACAGGAAAAAGAGGGCGATCCCGAGTACGATGCCGCCCACGCCCAGGGCTCGCCAAACGCTTCGCACGTTCTCGGGATTGCCTGGGTAAAGCCCTTGGTCCACCAGGTACACAAAAAGCCGGGCGCGCAGGCCCGAGACCTTTTCGTAGAGATGATATTTGAGATCGGAAAATTTCGGTCCCTCCTTCTTCTGGGCGAGAAGGGCCTCCCGCAGCGCCTCCTCAAACGGCGTGAGTTGGGCTCCGCCTTCCTGGGGAACGAGCTGAAAGTCCTTTTCCACCTCACGAATTCTGAGCCAGCCCTTCGCAGCCAGGGAAAGTATTCCGGCTGTGAAATCGCGCGGATCAAACCGGTCGTCCACAAGAACACCGGCCTCGGCCGGCCCGATCCCCGGAGGCGGGGTGAACTCCGGGGCCACCGTCCCGAGCTGGGGATCCCGGCCCCATCGCCACCAAACAAGGAGCATCCCCAAAAGCACGAAGAGGGGGATGGCCGCGTAGGCGTTGTCCTCCAAAAACCAAAGGATGCGCTGGCCTAAACCCGGAAGAGCGAGGAAATTCTTGGGGACGCGTAGAGCTACGGCGATACCTTCGCCGGGAAGAAGGTTCTTCGTCTGCCCCCAAAGGCGGCCCTCGGCCCAATTTAGGCTGAATGGCTCCGTGCTCCCGTAAGGCCCTTGGTACCCCACAAACCGCACGCTTTCCTGGGGAATTTCTTCGGGGAGGAAAATCTCCACCCGGGCCTGGCGGATGGGCATAGCCCATTCCGTACCGATGGCGTTCCAGTAGAGCTCCGCTTCCTCATCGTAGACCCCCACCGCCCGCAGAACGCGATAGCGCACGATGTAGGCCACCAGGCCCCACACGGTGACCTCAGGGTCCCCAATTTTCACCACAAGATTTTCGCCTTCTCGGTACGTCCGATAAGGAACGGTCCGTCCTTCCTGGAAAACCTCGAGAAGCTCAAGACGCAGCCGATAGCGTTCGCCCGTGGGCAAACGGTACGAAACGGGGATCTCCCGAAGGATTCCGTGGCGGGGCAGGTCAAAGTAAACGGCGATTTTTTCGGTTACCTCAAGGGAAGCATCGGCACCGACCTTTAGCGTTACCGAGAAATCCTCGATGACCTGGGCCCAAGCTCCAAGCGGGAGAACGAGGATCAGAACAAGAAGAAGCCTTCTCATCGGGAAAAGCTCACCTTCGGGGGCTCGGCAAGAGCTTCCTCGGGCAGCATGTAAAATTCTCGGCCCTGCAGGCGGAAGAGCGAGGCCACCAGGTTCTGTGGGAAAACCTTGATGGCGGAGTTGAGGTCCCGCACCACCGCGTTGTAGTACCGCCGGGAACGGGCGAGTTCCTCCTCCACTCCCTCCAAAGATCGCTGCAGAGACATGAAATTCTCGTTGGCCTTGAGGTCCGGGTAGTTTTCCACCACGGCAAAGAGGGTTTTCAACGTTTCCCGCAGGGCATTATCGGCCTGGGCTTGTTCGCGAGGATCCTTGGCCCCCAGCGATGCGGCGCGGGCCTGGGCAATTTTTTCGAAGATCTCGCGTTCGTGGCCGGCATAGCCCTTCACCGTCTCCACGAGGTTGGGGATGAGATCGGCCCGTTTTCGGAGAAGCGTGTCGATCCCGCGCCAGGCCTCCTCCGCTCGCACCTGCAGCCGCACAAGCTTGTTGTAAGTGGCCGCCACCCACAGGGAGAGCAGGACCACGATACCAAGCACAATCCACCCAACCAACATTTGGCCTCCTTGTGGAAACATTCTACCGCAAACCCCTCGCGGGGTACCTTCTTGAGCTTCGCCTCGGGAAGGGCTGGCTGGGGCGAAATTCGCCGGCTTTCTTCCGAATACTTTGGGGTATCAGCCATGCCTTGCGGGAGACGCCTCGGCAACTCTCGTCACCGGACCCCAAACCCGCCCCTCGCGCCGGACC
>JBBIVL010000035.1:11957-14225 GCA_037439765.1 Candidatus Bipolaricaulota bacterium | reverse complement strand
CGGCGCCTCCCTCGACCCCGAAGACTTTTGGCGCATCGCCCAAGCCGTTAGCGGCGATAGGCCCAACTCGTGAGGCGGGATTCCAGAGCGGCAGCCAGAGCGTAAAGGGCCACGCCCATCACGGCAATGGCCACAAGACCTGCAAAAACCAATGGCACATCAAACCGAGAACTTGCGGCGATCATCAGATAGCCGATGCCGCGGTCACTGGCTACGGTCTCGCTGATCACAGACCCAACAAAAGCCATGGTCACCGCCACTTTGAGTGATCCAAAAAAGTAGGGAAGCGTTCGGGGAAGTCCAACTTTGCGGAAAATTTGAAACGGCGTGGCTCCCAGGGAGCGAAGAACGTCGCGAAGCTCTGGTTCCAATGTGGCCAAACCTGTGGCTACATTAACCACGATGGGGAAAAAAGAGATCAGGAAGGCCGTAAGCACGGCAGGGATGGTGCCAATCCCAAACCAGATAACCAAAATGGGGACAATGGCCACTTTCGGAATGCTGTTGAACGCAACCAGCATCGGGTAGACAGCTTTATATACGAGGGCGGAGAAGCCTACGATCCAACCAAGGAAGAGGCCCACAAGCACGGCGCCGGCAAAGCCCAGGGTCGTGGTGTACAGTGTTTGGCCGGAGTGCCAGGCAATGATCCGTCCCCATTGCCAAAGGGAGCGGAAAACGATGGAGGGAGCAGGGAGAACAAACTTGGGTATGTGGAAAGCCAGTACAACCCCTTCCCAAATCACGAGGAAAAGGGCCAAAGTTACCGTAGGAATCATCCAATCCCTCAGTTTCTCTCGCCAGTTCATACGCTCTCTTCAGGCTCTTTGGCCATGGCCTTGCGCAGCGTATGCACAAGCTCTGTGAATTCCGGACTATAGCTGAGCTCTAGATCACGGGGATAATCGAAGGCAACGATCTTTTCCCCAAGGATGCGGCCGGGGCGGTTACTCATTACATAGACCGTGCGGGCCAAGAAAACTGCTTCGCGCAAGTCATGTGTGACGAGGAGCACCGTGGGCCCCAAATCCGACCATACCCGCTGCAGTACAAGCCATAGTTCTTCCCGGGTGAAAGCATCCAGAGCCCCAAAGGGTTCGTCCAAGAGTAGGATCTTCGGTCCATGGATGAGAGCGCGGCATAAGGACACTCGTTGCTGCATGCCCCCGGAAAGCTGCCAAGGATAGTGTTTTTCGAAGCCTTCCAATCCAACCAAGGCCAACAGTTCCCGGGCGTGATCCAAGTATTCGCCTCTTTTCTGGTGAAATTGACGGGCATGGGGCTGGACGATTTCCAGGGGCAGGATGACATTACCCAACGCCGTACGCCAGGGAAGAAGCGAAGCGTTTTGGAAGGCCATGCCTACAATCTTTAGCGGTCGCACCACTTGATTCCCGTCCACCCAGACTTCACCCTCCGTGGGTGGAATTAGTCCCGCGACGAGCTTGAGGAGGGTAGTCTTCCCGCACCCGCTAGGGCCGACCACGGCCGCAAACGTGCCAGGGACAACATCGAAGCTGACGCCCTGGAGGGCCTGGGTGACACTATCAGCCAAAGGGTAAACTAAAGACACGGAGCGGAACGAAATCAGTGCACCGCGCTCGGCCATGGGAAAAGCGGGGGCAGAGTCCCTGCCCCCGCATCCCTTCACCTCCTAGGCAACCGCTCCTCAAGGGGCGGAAGGAATTCTGAGGTGAACACTTCCTCGGCCTGGGGCACTTGGGCTAGACCAAATCCTTCAGCAACAAGAGCAATGGCGCGGGCGAGTCGCTCAGGCCGAATGTCGCCGAACCCCCGCTCCAAAACATCCGGGGTCAGCATGCACACGTTGATGGTCAAAAGCAGCCGCTCCAACTCCACCTGAGAATCGATGAGGGGATCACGCTGCTTCACGTAGGAAATGGCTTCTTCGGGGTTGGCTAGCACATCCTGCCATGCGCGGGTCAGGGCCCGAATGAACGCCCGGACCACCGCGGGCTGCTCCTCTGCAAACTTTCGCGAGCACATCACGGCGTTCCCATATACATCCAACCCGTGCTCAGCATAGAGAAGAACAACAATATCTTCCTCGGCTACCCCTATGGCCTTGAGGTTGAGCACGGCCGTAAAGAAGTGAGCGCTGATGGCATCCACCTGTCCTGTCACGAGAATGCGCTCGCGCAAGGCGGGTTCCACCGAGACCCATGTAACCGTGTTTGGGTCAATACCTGTCACTTTGGCAAACACTGGGAACAGCCGACGTGAAGCATCTCCAGCAGGCGCGCCCAG
>JBBIVL010000035.1:3910-11936 GCA_037439765.1 Candidatus Bipolaricaulota bacterium | reverse complement strand
CCAGCGTCCGTCCCACCAGGTCCTGAGGCTTTTCAATGCCCCGTCCACGCAAAGTGACGATGGAAAAAGGCGCGTAATCGTAGAGCATGGCCACGGCAATCAGCGCCCTATCAGGATTTTGCACGTTGAACTCGATCATGGAGTTGATGTCCGCAAAGCCGATATCATAAACGCCGGTAGCAATTTTCGTCACTGCATCAGCGGATCCGTATCCTCGATCAATAGTTACATCCAGACCCTCTGCGGCGAAATAACCTTTGTACAAAGCTACAAGGAACGGAGCTTGCGGACCTTGGTAGGCCCAATCCAAGGTAAATTTAACCGCGATTTGAGCGGTGCCAAAGAATCCAAGCGCAAGTGAAAGTGCACACACCCACAACACTCGCCTCATACATCCCACCTCCTGATAACTGATATTCGACTCAACCTGCTTCATTTCCCACCACTTTTTTCGTTAGCTACCACCCCCTTTCTTGGCTCGTATCGCGGAGAGGACGCGCGCGGGCGTGAAGGGAGCATGGGTGAGCCGTACCCCAACCGCGTGATAGATGGCGTTGGAAATGGCGGGAAGGGGACCGTTGATCCCGATTTCCGCGATGGATTTGGCGCCAAAGGGGCCGGTGGGCTCTTCAGAAGGAATGAGGATGGCCTCGATCTCCGGCACATCCAATGACGTGGGAACTCGATAATCAAAGAACGTGCGGTTCAAACAGCTCCCACGCTCAGAGAAAAGCACTTCCTCGTAGAGGGCATGACCGATCCCCTGAACCACGGCGCCCTCAAGCTGACCTTCGGCAAGCTTTGGATGAATGGGCTGGCCGCAGTCGGCTACGGCCACAAACCGCTCCACCTTCACCACGCCGGTCTCCGTGTCCACACCAACTTCACAGAAAAACGCAGCAAAAGGCGGCGGGGATTCGGGACAAGCGAAGGAGGCGCTAGCCATGATGTGTTGCTGCTCAGTCACATAAAAAGCCCTGTGGCCAATTTCCCAGTAAGGCACTTCCCTTCCCGTGCGCAAGCTCACAACTTTCTCCCGGCCAAGAGCTAGGTTCTCCACCGGTTCCTCCAAAATTTGCGAGGCCACAAGCAATATTTGCTCCTTCACCTTTTCGGCCGCCTGCAAAACAGCGTTTCCCGAAACATAAGTGGTGCTTGAGGCGTAGGCGCCTTTATCGAAGGGGGTAAAATCCGTATCTGAGGAATAGACCACGATTTTTTCCACGGGCACGGCGAGGGCCTCCCCAGCAATTTGGGCAAGAACTGTATCCGAACCGGTTCCCAAATCCGTGGCGCCCACGAGGAGCCTGAAGGAACCGTCCTCGTTCATCATAATGGTGGCCGCAGCCATGTCGACCCCGGTGATGCCGGAGCCTTGCATGGCACAGGCCATGCCCACCCCATAGACCCAAGATCCCTCGCGGCGAGGAGCTTTCCTTTTTTCGTACCAGCTGATGCGCTCCGCCCCGATACGGATGGCCTCCGCAAGCTTACAGGACCGTACGATTTGCGGTTTGCCTTCCCGGCCCTCCCCAAGCTTCTCGAAGATGGGCGAGGTTTCCCCTTCACGAATATGGTTTTTGAGGCGAAGCTCGAGGGGATCCATGCCCAGTATTTCCGCAAGTTCGTCCATGGCCACCTCAAGGGCGAAAAAGCCTTGGTTAGCCCCATAGCCGCGGTAAGCCCCGGCCACGGGAAGATTGGTGTACAGGGCTTTCCCGTGGAACCGCACGTGCTTGGCCTTGTTGTAGAGGGGGAGGGATTTGGAGCCCACGTTTTAGAGAACCGTTCCCGCATGAGCTCCGTAAGCCCCGGTGTTGGCCAGGGCTTCCATCTCGATGGCGTGCAAGGTCCCGTCCTTCTTCGCTCCGAGTTTCACCCGCACGCGATAAGGATGGTAGGTACGGGTGGAAACGAGCACTTCTTCCCGGGTGAGTACCATTTTCACTGGTCGGCCGGCGCGCAGGGCTAAAGCTGCGGCAATCGGTTCAAGAATAACTTCCTGCTTGGAGCCAAAGCCTCCGCCAATCCTAGGCTTGATCACGCGAATGCGGGACATGGGGATCCCCAACACCCGGGACACGATCCTGCGCACATGGAATGGCACCTGGGTGGAGGTGCGAATCACCAAACGCCCGTCCTCGTCGAAGTACACAAGCACACAGTGCGGCTCAAGAGCGCAATGCTGGGAATACGGGATTTCGCAGGTCTCCTCCACTACTACATCGGATTCCACAAAGCCTTTGTCCACGTCGCCGATGGGGATGTCCACGGCTGCGGCGATGTTACGTTGAGCATCGTAAATTCCTTGGGCATCGGGCTCGTCGTGGATCACCGGCGCTCTGGGAGCCAAGGCCGCGTCGATGGAGAACACGGCGGGAAGGATTTTGTACTCCACCTTGATTTTGCGGAGGGCCTCCAGGGCGGCTTCCTCCGTTTCCGCGGCCACCGCCGCCACCCGGTCGCCCACATACCGCACTTTTTTGTCGAAAAGGACGGTGTCGTAGGGCGAGGGCTCGGGCCAGCCTTGGCCGGCGGTGGTGTAGGGAACACGGGGGACGT
Source organism: Candidatus Bipolaricaulota bacterium (assembly GCA_037439765.1). Taxonomy (GTDB): domain Bacteria; phylum Bipolaricaulota; class Bipolaricaulia; order Bipolaricaulales; family Bipolaricaulaceae; genus DTER01. The sequence continues at coordinate 9,374 of JBBIVL010000035.1, read as the reverse complement.
TTCCGTGGTGGAGGATGCAGACCACGCCCGGAACTTGCTCCGCCTCGGAGGTATCGATGGAGACGATCTCCGCGTGGGCATGCGGGGAATACAGGATTTTTCCAATCAAAGCTCCGGGAAGGTCCATGTCCAGGGTGAATTTCGGCTGCCCCGTGGCGAGAGGGATCCCATCCACCTTGAGGACGTTCTGTCCCACAACCTCCTTGGGCTTTAGGATCACCGCCATTTCCCCTCCCTTTTCCACTCCGCGGCCAAAAGGACCGCATCCACAATCTTTTTGTACCCGGTGCACCGGCAAAGATTGCCCACAAGGGTCTCCCGTACCTCATAGGGTGTGGGATCGGGATTAGCTTGAAGGAGGGCGTAAGCGGTGAGGATCATGCCGGGAGTGCAAAAGCCGCACTGCACGGCCCCGGCTTCCACAAATGCCCGCTGAAGGGGATGCGGATCCTCCACAGTACCCAGGCCATCTAGCGTGGTCACGCGTTTTCCTTGCACCTTGGGCGCAAATGTTAGGCAGGAACGAACGGGTTTTCCCTCAAGGAGCACCGTGCAAGTTCCGCATTCGCCGGTACCGCACCCTTCCTTCACGGATTTCATCCCCAGCCGGCGAAGCAAGGAAAGGAGGGATTCGCCGGGCTCCACATCCACGTACTGGGGTTTTCCGTTGAGCTCAAAATAAATTTTCATAGGCCCGCCTTTCCTGCCGCCCGGGAGAGAGCCCGCCGTACTAAGGTTCCGGCCACCTCCCGCCGCCACCAGGCCTCGGCACGGCGGTCGCTTCCCACCTCGATTCGAGCCCGCACCTCTTCCTCCACCTTTTGCCAAAGGGCTTCGCTTGGCCGCTCGCCCACCAGCGCCTCCTCCAACCAGGGGAGCCTTTCCCCGCGTTCCGGCCGGGCGCCCACGGCGACCCGCGGCCAGGAAATTTTCCCGTCCCGAAGGCCAAGGCCGGCGCAAACGTTGAGAAGGGCAATATCTCCGGCGTTCCGCCCGATTTTTTCGAAGGCAAACGCCCCATCCCAAGGAGGAAGGGCCACCTCTAAAAGGACGGCCTCGCGGAAGATCTGGCGGAAGGACTGGCGATAGAGATCTTCAAGATCTGCTCGCTCCTCTTTTTCTCCCTGCCAGCGGGCTTGCGCGCCCAGGGCCACAAGGACGGTGGGAATGTCCGCCCAAGGGTGGGCGGAGACCACAGCCCCGCCGAGGGTGGCCATGTTCCGCAAAGCCGGATAGGCCACCCGGCGCAGGGTTTCCGTGAGGACTCCACCCGCATAATCCTTGGTCAACGGATGGGAAAGAAGTTCGGCGAGGGTGGTGGTGGCACCGATGCGTAACTCGCCGTCCTCCTCGCGCACGTACGAAAGGCCGATTCCGGTGACATCGATGAGGCCCTCGATGTCGGTGCGTGGGGAGCGGGCGAGATCCACGCCGCCCGCGAGGATTGCGCCTTTTCCCGCGTAAGCCCCAAGAAGGGAGAGGGCCTCATCCACATCCCGTGCCCAGTGGAACCGCCGCACACCGCGCAGCCGCACATCCCCTCCTTTCCGCGAGTATACTGCGCAGCCCCCCTGTAAGACAACTTGACCGGGTAGCCTACCCTCAGTATACTGGAACCGTTATGGCCGGGGTGTTCATGGAGAAACCCGCCTCCAACGAGCACCCCCTTGTGGTTCTGCGCAACATCACCAAGACCTTCCCCGGAGTGGTGGCCAACGACAACGTCACCTTCGAGGTCCGTCCCGGCGAGGTCCACGCCCTTTTGGGCGAAAACGGCGCGGGAAAGACCACCCTCATGAACATCCTCTACGGCCTTTATCGGCCGGACTCCGGGGAGATCTGGGTGCAGGGGAAACGCGTGGAGATCCGGTCCCCCCGCGACGCCATCCAGCTGGGGATCGGCATGGTCCACCAGCACTTCAAGCTCGTCCTTCCCCACACGGTGGCGGAGAACGTGGCCCTGGGCCTTGCCGGGACACCTTTCTGGGCCCCAGCCCGGGCCATCGCCAAGAAGCTCCGCGAGCTTTCCGAACGGTACGGCCTTCCTGTGGATCCAGACCGAAGGATCTGGGAGCTTTCCGCGGGCGAACAACAACGCGTGGAAATTCTCAAGGCCCTCATCCGTGGGGCGGGGGTCCTCATCCTCGATGAGCCCACAAGCGTACTCACCCCTCAAGAGGCCAACGAGCTCTTCAAGGTCCTTTCCCGCATGAAGGCTGAAGGGCACGGGATCATTTTCATCTCCCACAAACTCGACGAGGTCCTTTCCGCAGCCGATCGGATCACGGTCATGCGGCGGGGAAAAGTCGTGGGGACAGTCCCGGCCAACGAGGCTACAAAAGAGGAGCTGGCGCGGATGATGGTGGGGCGGGAGGTGGTGTTCCGGCTCACCAAGAGCACGTGCCGGCCGGGCGAGGCCGCGCTTCTTGTGCAAAACCTCTATGCGAAAAACGACCGCGGTCTTTGGGCCCTGAAGGACGTGTCCTTCGCCGTCTGCCGGGGAGAGATCCTGGGGATCGCGGGAATCGCCGGAAACGGCCAGCGGGAATTGGTGGAGGTTTTGACCGGCCTTCGCCGCGCTGAGCGGGGAAAAATTCTCCTCCTCGGTGAGGATGTGACTAATGGCTCTCCCCGTTTCCTTTCGGATCTGGGCTGCGCCCATATCCCGGAGGAGCGCATCCGCATGGGCATCGTCCCCGCCCTCCCCGTGGAGGAAAACCTCATCCTGAAAAAGCACCACCGCCCGCCGTTCTGTTGGCGATCTCTTCTTGATTTGCATTCTGTGCGCAGTTTTGCCCTCAAGGCCATTGAGGAGTACGGGATCATGACCCCAAGCCCCCGCACCCCCGCAAAGCTCCTCTCCGGCGGGAACATCCAACGCCTCATCCTGGCCCGGGAGCTTTCGGGAAATCCGGCGGTGGTCATCGCCGCCCATCCCACGTACGGCTTGGACGTGGGGGCCACGGAACAGATCCGCCAAATCCTTCTTCGGGCCCGGGATGAGGGTGCCGCCGTGCTCCTTGTCTCCGAGGACCTGGAGGAGATCATGGAGCTTTCCGATCGGATCGCCGTGATGTTCCGCGGGGAGATCATGGGGATTGTGCCGGCCGGGGAGGCGACATTAGAGGAGCTTGGCCTCATGATGGCCGGGGAGAAACGGGTGAAGGTGGGCGAATGAAACGGATTGGGCCCTTCGTTCTGGAAAGAAAGCTCCATCCCTCGCGGGCTGCGGTTTTTGGCGTTTCCGTGCTTTCCGTGGTGGTGGCCCTCCTTGTGGCCGCCCCGGTTTTTGCCGGATACGGGGTGAACCCGTGGAAGGCCTATGAGGCCATCGGTCGGGGCGTTTTCGGAAGCTGGCCGAGCTTCTCCGAGGTCTTGCGCCGGGCGATTCCGTTGATCCTGTGCGGGGTGGGCTTGACCCTCGCTTTTCGAGCCCAGTTTTGGAACATCGGGGCGGAGGGGCAGCTCCTCGCGGGAGCCGTGGCTGCCACCGGCGTGGCCCTCTTCCTCCCCGTCCCGGATGGGCTGAAACTTCCCCTCATGTTCCTTTTCGGCTTCCTCGCCGGCTCCGTTTGGGGCTTAATCCCCGCCCTTCTGCGCGTAAGGCTCGGCGTGAACGACGTGATCTCCACCCTCATGTTGAATTACGTCATGGCCTACATCGTGGAGTGGCTTGTGCACGGGCCCTGGAAGGGCCCAACCATGCGTGGGTTTGCTTACACTGATGCATTCCCCCTCTCCGCCCGTCTTTCGTATCTGCCCACAACTCGCGTGCACTGGCTGACCTTGGTCCTGGGTGTGGTTTTGGCGTTCGTCGTGGCGTTCATTTTGGCCCGTACCAAATTGGGCTACGAGATCCGGGTGGTGGGGCAGAATCCCGATGCCGCCCGCTACGCCGGGATCAGTTTTACGGCTGTGCTTTCCTTAGTCATGCTCATCTCCGGGGGACTGGCGGGCCTGGCGGGGGTGGGCGAGGTGGCCGGGATCCACTGGCGGCTGCGCAGCCCCTCCCACATCTCCATGGGCTATGGGTATACGGCGATCATCGTGGCCTGGCTGGCCCGGGGGAGCCCCGTGGCCGCGATCTTCACGGCCCTCCTTTTCGGCCTCATCTTCGCCGCGGGGGACTACATGAAAACCGTGCTAGGCCTTCCCTTTCAGATCACCGGCGTGTTCAACGGCCTTATCCTCTTTTTCCTCATCGGCTTTGACCTCCTCATGTTCTGGCGGGTGCGGATTGCCCAAAGGGAGAAGGCATGGACATCGCAAGCTGGCTCATAAGCACGGTGAGCCGGGCTTTGGCCTTCGGCGTTCCCCTCCTTTGGGGGACGCTCGGGGAGATCTACGCCGAGCGGGCGGGGGTGGTGAACCTTGGGGTGGAGGGGATGATGATCCTCGGGGCGTTCATGGCCTTTGCCGTGACGCAGAGCACCGGACATCCCGGTCTTGGGCTTCTGGGTGCGGCGGTGGTGGGCGGAATCGCCGCCTTGTTGCACGCCTTCATGACCGTGACCCTCCGGGCCAATCAATATGTGTCGGGCCTGGCCCTTTCCATGTTCGGTTTGGGTCTGGCCGGGCTTTTGGGCCGCGGCTGGGAGGGAAAGCCTTTGGGCAACCCCCTTCCCAGCCTAACCATCCCTGGCCTTTCCCGAATCCCGGTCTTAGGTCCCATGCTTTTCCAGGATCAGACGATCCTCACCTACCTTGGGATCGTCCTCGCTTTTCTCCTTTGGCTTTTGCTTTTCCGCACGCGCTGGGGCGTGGCCATCCGCTCCGTGGGGGAAAACCCGGGCACCGCCGATGCCCTGGGGATCAACGTGACCCTCGTGCGCTACCTTTGCGTGGTCTTCGGTGGGGTTTTGGCCGGAGTGGGCGGAGGGTATCTCTCCGTGGCCTATCGGCCCTCCTGGACGGAAGGAATGACGGCCGGAATGGGTTGGATCGTCATCGCCCTCACCATTTTCGCCGCCTGGGATCCCCTTCAGGCCATCTGGGGCGCCTTCTTCTTCGGGGCCCTTTACCATCTCTCTTATCGCCTGCAGGCCTATCTTTCGCCGGAACTCCTCAAAGTTATGCCCTACCTTTTTGCCGTCGTGGTCTTGGCCGCAAGCGGGTTCGGAACGGCCCGCTATCGTCGGCGCGCACCCGGCGCCTTGGGTGTACCCTATGTGCGGGGCGAGCGGTGAAAGGGGGTGAGAGCCGAAAAGAATCAGGGGCAAGCGCTTAATGCAGGAAACCAGGGAAAACCTGAAAAAGGAGGTGCAGGATGAAGCGCATTCTGGCGGCGGTGTTAGCGGTATTAGCCTTGGGGGCCTTGGCCTTCTCCGCGGAGAAGATCAAGGCCGGGTTCATCTATGTCGGCCCCATCGGCGATTACGGCTGGACCCATGCCCATGACCTTGCTCGGCGCATCGTGGACGAAAAGTACGATTGGCTGGAGACGGTTTACGTGGAGAGCGTGCCC
>JBBIVL010000035.1:0-3870 GCA_037439765.1 Candidatus Bipolaricaulota bacterium | reverse complement strand
CGCCAGGGTTGCAACGTCATTTTCACCACGAGCTTCGGGTTTATGGACGGAACTTTGGCTGCGGCTCAGCGCTATCCCAACGTGATCTTTGCCCATGCCTCCGGGTTCAAGCGCTGGGCGAACATGGCCACCTACATGGCCGACTTCTACCAGGTCTATTACCTGAACGGCCTCATGGCCGGAGCCCTTACCAAGAGCGGAAAAATCGGATACGTGGGGGCGTTCCCCATTCCGGAGGTGAAACGCCACATCAGCGCCTTCACCATCGGTGTCCGCACAGTTAACCCCAACGCCGAGGTGCATGTGCGTTGGATCTACGAGTGGTTCAACCCTGCGGCGGCCAAGGAGGCCACGGAGGCCCTCATTGCCGAGGGCTGCGACGTATTTGCCTTCACCGAGGACTCGCCCACCGTGGTCCAGGTAGCCGCGGAAAAGGGTCTTCCCAGCTTTGGCCACTACTCGCCCATGTACGAATTCGCCCCGGACTACGTGGTCTCCGGCCAGATCGTGCATTGGGAGAAGATCTACGAGGACTTCCTCGTGAAGATCCACGAGGGAATCTACACTAACAAGAACCTGGCTCACGTGGACTATTGGTGGCTGTTGGCCCAGGGCGCGGTGGAGGTAGGAGCCGAGCCGGGGATGGTCATCAACCCCGAGTACGAGGAAGCCTTGAAGGCCAAGAAGGTGAACGTGCCCGGCTTGGGCGAGGTCTCCGTGTACGACCTTGTGTTCATCCGCCTGAACCAGATGGCCGACCCGGGCATCACTTTTGATCCGTTCCAGGGCCCGGTGTATGACCGCAAAGGCAACCTCGTGGTGCCCGAAGGGATGTGGATGAGCTACGACAGCCTCATCACCATGGAGTGGGCCGTAGCGGGCGTGGTGGGCCCCTGGCCGGGCGAGCCGTAAAGAGAGGGGGAAGGGGGCCTGCGAAAGCAGGCCCCCTTTTTAAAAGGAGGCGGCGTGAGAAAAATCCTCGTCGAAAACGCCTGTATTGCTGACTTCTTCGGCACATTCGTGGAGTCCGGGTACGTCCTTGCGGAGGGGGAGAGGATCGTGAAACTTGGAACCGGGCCGGCGCCCGATGTCCCGGATGCCCTCCGCATCGAAGCCCAAGGACGCCTCCTCACCCCGGCCCTGGTCAACGCCCATGCCCATCTTTACTCCTCCCTCGCTCGGGGAATCCCCCTCCGCAGCTTCTCCCCAAAAAGCTTCGGCCAAATCTTGGAGCAACTTTGGTGGAAACTCGATCGCGCCCTCACCATTGAGGACGTTTATTTCTCCGCGCTGGTCGGAGGGATCGCCCACCTAAAACGCGGGGTGAGCGTGATCTTCGACCATCATGCCTCCCCTACGGCCATCCTGGGCTCCCTTTCCCAGATCAAAAAGGCCCTTTCCGAGCTTGGGCTTAGGGCGGATCTTTGCTATGAGGTCACCGATCGGGGTGGTGCGAAAGAGCGGGATTTAGGGATCGAGGAGAACGTGCAGTTTGCCAAGGAGGAGGTTGTTCCGGGGAGATTTTCTGCCCATTTTGGGCTCCATGCCTCCTTCACCCTTTCCGATGAAACTCTCGAAAAATGCCGGGCGGCCGCGGAGCCCTTGAACCTTGGGTTCCATAGCCACCTCGCCGAGGGGAAGGAGGATCCCCTCGATTCCCTCCAGAAATATGGGATGCGCACGGCGGAGAGGCTCGCCCAATTCGGAATTTTGCGGGAAAGCTCTATTCTGGCTCACGGGATCCAGCTTTCCCAGGCGGAACTCGAGCTTCTTGCGGAAAGAAAGCCCACGATTGCCCATAACCCTCGCTCGAACATGAACAACGCCGTGGGTGCGGCCCAGGTGGAGAAAATGGTGGCCCGCGGGATCCCAGTGGCCGTGGGCACAGACGGGTTCGGGTGTGACATTTTTGGGGAGCTCCTTTCCGCCCGGCTCTTGGCCCACCATGCCCAGGGCGATCCCACCGCATTTGGGGACGACGTGGCCAAAAAGATCCTCGCCCGAAATTACGCGCTGGCCGAGAAGGCTTTCTCTGTGCCGTTCGGCAAGGTAGCGGAGGGTTATGCTGCCGATTTAGTCCTTTGGAATTACGTTCCGCCGACTCCGCTAAATGCAGCCAACATTCTTTCCCACCTGCTTTTTGCCAACATCACCGAGGGCCTGCACCCCATTTATGTCATCGTGGCCGGCACGGTGCGTCTTGCGGAGGGAAAAATCCCCGATCTTGACGAGGACGGAATTTTAGCGAAGGCCCGGGCCAAGGCCGCGGAGATTTGGCAGCGAATCTAGGAGGCGATCATGCCCACGGACCTTTATCCCCTTCCCTTTGACAAGTTCCTGTGCTGGGCGATCTCCGAGCTTCGGAAAAATGGCTCCATCTTCGGCATCCCCAGAGCTCTCTTCTATGAGCCCAAGGATGAACCGTTCGCTGCGGAGATCTTTGGAGAATTCCTGGCCACGCCCATTGGGCCCTCGGCTGGACCGCACACTCAGCTCAGCCAAAACATCGTCTCCGCTTGGCTTTGTGGCGGACGCTTCATCGAGCTCAAGACCGTGCAGATCCTCGACGATCTAGAAATCCCCCGGCCCTGCATCGACGCCGCCGACGAGGGCTACAACGTGGAGTGGTCCCAGGAACTGCGGCTTCACCAATCGGCCCAGGAGTACATCAACGCCTGGGCCCTCGTTCACGTGCTTCGGAAAGCCTTGGGCTGGGATGAACGGCCGTTGGGCACGGTTTTCAACATGAGCGTGGGCTACAACCTCGAGGGCATTAAAAGCCCGAAGATCCAGGAATTTCTCGGTAAACTGACGGACGCCACCAAAGCCATTGAGGAGATTCGCGAGATCCTAGTGCAGGAGCTCCCGGAATATGCGGATGTGGAAATCCCTCCGAGGATCTCAACAAGTGTGACCCTTTCCACCATGCACGGCTGCCCGCCCCATGAGATCGAAGCCATCGCCGAATTTCTTCTAGCGCGCGGCTTCCATACCTTCGTGAAGCTCAATCCCACCCTCCTTGGCCAGGACCGAGTCATGCGCATCCTCCATGATCACCTGGGCTTCAAGGAGATCCACATTCCCGACGAGGTTTTTGAGCACGATCTCCAGTATGAGGACGCCATCCCCCTTATTCAGCGGCTACGGGAAAAAGCCCGGGCATTGGGCCTGACCTTCGGGGTGAAGCTCACCAACACCCTGGCCATGGCCAACCATCGTGGGGTCCTTCCCGGCGGGGAGATCTACATGTCCGGAAGGGCCCTCTATCCCGTCACCCTGAACCTTTTCTGGCGTCTTTTCTCTGACCTCGACGGTGATATTCACGTGTCCTATTCCGGCGGCGCGGATGCCCTGAACCTCCCCACCCTCATTTCCTGTGGGGCCCTTCCCGTCACGGCCTGCACGGACCTTCTCAAGCCCGGAGGGTATGCCCGGTTTGGCCAGTGGCTTTGGGAGCTGCGCCAGGCCATGGCCAAGGCTGGGGCGAAAAGCCTTGAGGAATTCACGAAAAACCGGGCGGAAAACCTCAAAAAGGCCGCGGAGGAAAGCCTCAAAAACCCGCGGTACAAAAAGGACTTTTTCTTGGGAGAGCTTCCGAAGATTCCCGACGGGCTTTCCTTCTTTGACTGTATTGCCGCGCCATGTGTGGCCGCCTGCCCCGCCGCTCAGGATGTGCCCGAATATGTGGGCTGGATCGCCAAAGGCGATCCGAAAAAGAGCCTTGAGGCCATCCTCGCCAAAAACCCTCTTCCCACGGTGACCGGCTACGTTTGCCCGGCGTTCTGCGAGGAACGCTGTACGCGCTGGAACTACGAAAAACCCGTGGCCATCCGAGCCCTCAAGCGTTTTGCCGCGGAGAATGCGGAACTG
>JBBIVL010000034.1:0-14671 GCA_037439765.1 Candidatus Bipolaricaulota bacterium | reverse complement strand
GAGGCCTCCATGAGTTTCCTTTTTCGGCGGCATTTCGGGGCCCTTTTTGCTGCGTTTTTCCTCCAGTTTTTGAGCTTTCTTTGCCACTACTTTCGACCATTTTTCTACTTCGGCCTTGGGCAAGGCCGCTGGTTCTCCTGGCGGGAAATGGGAGTGTATTTCAACCTTAACGCCTTCCTTTCCCTGTTCTTGTGGGTTACGCCTGCCGGTGTGGGCACGGCCGAAGGCGGCAGGGTCGGGATCCTTGGTCTCTTGGGAATACCTGCGGCCACGGCTCTTGCCTTCTCCCTCACCTACCGCTTCCTTGAGCTCCTTTTGGTGGGCACAGGATTCGCGGTGATGGGCTGGCACGGGGTGCGCGGGAGGGTGAAACATGGTCTTGGCCTCTTGCGCGGCCTTGCCGAGATCGGGAACCTTCTTGTCTACGGAGTGCTCCTTCGGCCGCGCGTGCTCTCCCGCGTGTTCGAGTTCCGCTTCCGTCGCGAGGATCCCTGGGATTACGAGGAAAGCCCGTATGAAAAGCGGAAGTACGAGCTCAAGCTGGCCATTCTCCCCCGAAAAAAGGAGGGGGGCGTGCCGCCCTACCGACAGGCGTTGGATCTGGGATGTGCGGAAGGCTTATTCACCCGGAAATTGGTGGAGGAGGGAGTGGCGGCCCAAGCGGTGGGTGTGGATTTTTCCGGGCGGGCCCTCACCCGGGCTCGGGAAAAGAGCCGTGACCTGCCCGTGACCTATCAGGAAATGGACATCGGGGAAAGGCTACCCGCAGGAAAATTTGACCTTGTTTTCTGCTCCGAGGTTCTCTACTACCTTGGTTACGGGCGCATAAGGAACCTTGCCCGAGAACTCGCCGAGAAATTGGAACCCGGAGGTCACTTGGTTCTGGTGAGTGCCTGGCCTGCGGCGCGCGTTTTCCACCGCCCGTTTATGCGACACCCGGCATTTACGGTAGTGGCTGAGCATCGGGAACCTCATCCTACGCGGCCCTACGCCATCACCTGTCTCGAGCGACGTCCATGAACTCGTAGGTGTACAGCTCGTTTTGCCGCACAAAGGCCGCGAGGAATCGGCCATTGGTGACCCGTTGGGAACTGTAGCCCCGTAGGGCCGCAAGCTTCATCTCCACCGTCTCCTCGCTCAACGGAAGGGAACGCCAATCCCATAGATCCAAGAAATCCACGGGACTGGGAAGCTCCGCATCGGGGATGAGCCGAAGGGGATAAGGCCAGCGGTGGCCATGCACCAGGTAGTACCGGACCTCTGGAGCCAACGAGGTCTCGTGCAGCGCCTCCAGCAAAAAGTGGGCCGTGGCCTGATGATCGGAGTGCGCATCCTCCGGGTGCGGGCAATAAACGAGCGTGGGCTGGTAGGCTTGCAAAATAGTGCATAAATCCCTCAACAGATCTTCGCCTGTATAGCGAGCCTGGGAATTGAAGGCATTGGCGTAAAACGGGCGATCCATTTTGGTAAACGGGCTTAGGAAAGCTTTTTCGCGGTAGGTGGTGTAGAGGGGGTAGAGGCCGCGATCGGGGTAGCCCAAGAAGATAAGATGATCCCAGGAAACGCCGAGGATACGCATGGCCTGCCCCGCCTCTTTCATCCGCCGGTAACCCAAAGCCCGAAAATCCTCGGCTTTGTTCAGGGGATTCCAGGTGAAGAATCTCTTGGCGGCAGTGTTGGCATCCCCCGCGGTGAGGAAGACCACGAGGACCTGGTGGCCTTGGGAAAGGAACTCCACGATAGCTCCGCCGGCGCCCAACACCTCGTCGTCGGGATGGGGCGCAAGCACGAGAACCCTTTCCACCCCCTCTTCGGGCGGGGGCACGTCCGCTCGGGGGGGAAGGGGCACCCACCACAGGAAAAGGTGCAAGCCCGGATGGGGAATCCCCGGGATGAACCCCACGGCTACAGGCGCAGCCACCACCATCCACGCCCAGCGCCACAGGCCCCCGCGTCTTCGCCTCATGGCCTCCTCTTCCCGCATTATATACACGTCCAGACCTTGCGGAGTTTCGATCAGCCGCCCAAAATTTTCTTCAGGAGGGATGGGTGAGCGGCCGAAACCGCCGGTCTTGAAAACCGGTAAGCCCAAAGGCTTCGGGGGTTCGAATCCCCCTCCCTCCGCTAGCGGTACTCCACCACCTCAGAAAGGGCGCGCCTGGGTCGGGCCGGGGGCGCCTCCCCCGGTTTCCCCACCGGGATCAAGGCCACCGGGCGCAGCCCCCGCGAAAGGCCCAAAACATCCGCCGCTTTCCCCTCGTCGAAGGCCCCTACCCAGCATGTGCCCAAGCCCTTGGCCGTGGCGGCCAAAAGGAGGTTCTGGATGGCCGCAGCCGTGTCCTGCAAGCAATACAGGGTCTCTCCCCGCTCGCGATACGCCCGCCGAGCCCGCTCCAAATCCGCACAAACCACGATCACCACCGGGGCCTCCGCCAAGAAGGTCTGCCCGTGGGCTGCGGAAACCAGGCCCTCCTTGAGCTTTTGATCGCGCACGACGAGGAACCGCCAAGGCTGGGCATTTCCCGCGCTTGGGGCAAGGATGGCCGCGGAAAGAAGCTCCGTCAAAACCTCTTCCGAAATGGATTCCCTCTGATACCTGCGCACCGAGCGCCGGGTCCGAATGGCCTCGAATACCTCCACTTCTCCTCCTTTCCCGGCCATTATAGTACGATTGTGCCGATGATCCGGGCTGTTCTCTTTGATCTTGACGGAACGCTTTGGGAGAACCCGGTGCGCTGGGATGAACTGCGGCGGGAACTGGGTCTTCCTCCGGATGGTCTTCCCATCTACTGGCATATTGCGCAGCTTCCTGAGGCTGAGAGGAAGCAGGCGGAGGCGCGTTTGCGGGAGAAAGAAGCCGAAGGGGTGCGGTTCGGTCGGCTAAAACCCGGGACCCGTGAACTTTTGGAGTTTCTGCACGCCCGCGAGGTGTATTGCATCCTTGTGACCAACAATTCCCGGGAAAGCGCGGAGGGCGTGTTGCAGGATTACCCCCTGCCTTTCGATCTTGTCTGGACCAGGGAGGACGGGGCGTTGAAGCCCGATCCGGAGGCGTTTCTCGGTCCGTTGCGACGGCTTGGAATAAGCCCGGAGGAGGCGGCGGTGGTGGGCGACTCCCACTTGGATCTTCAGGCCGCCCATGCCGCAGGGATTCGCACCGTGATCCTTGTTAAGCCCGCCCCGTGGATGCGCCGCTTTTTCCCAAAGGACGCGCAATTTCAGGAGGCCGAGGACCTCGCTCAGGTGAAGGCCTGGCTTTCCAAGCTTTTTCTTTCCGGAAGCTGAAGGGGCACGGGCGCCGTCCAAAGGGAACTCACCACCGCTCCGTACCCCCTTCGTGCCTCCACTTCCTCGTCGTCCACCAGGTGAAAATCGAAGAGGTTATGGGGTCCCACGAACCCGGTGAGCGCGCGATACCCCCGGAGAAGGATCGCATCCAGCCTCCATAGAAGGCTTTCCAACGCTGTGGTTTTCCTTTGGACCCATACGAGCAGGTCCACGTCGGATGCCGGTCCGGCTCGGTTATCTACTGTGCTTCCGTACACGTACACCCTGCGTATTTCTGGGCAAAGGCGGGCTAAGTAATTCGAGAATTCCTGCGCCAGCGCATAGCGGAAGAGGGAGTGGGCCCAGGGGTCCCCGCCGCGGAGGGCCTCTATCAGCTCCTCTTCCTGACCAAACCCTTTGCGGCGCGCCTGTCCCAGGGCGCGGGCGAATAGACCCTGGACCTTGGGGCCGAGGAGCAAACTCGGGGTGTCGATCATGGGAAGATCCCGCGCAAGCGGATGGCCTCGGCCACCCGGGACAAAGCCAGCATCTGCGCCGCAATCCTTAAGTTGACCTTGTTCTCCTGGGCGATATCCCAAACGTCTTGGAAAGCGCGGCGCAGGAGTCGGGCGAGCCTCGCGTTGGTCTCCGCCTCATCCCAGTAGAAGTACTGGAGGTTTTGGACCCACTCGAAGTAGGAGACCGCTACCCCACCGGCGTTGGCCAGAATGTCGGGGACAACAATACGGCCGCGTTCCTCCAAGATGACGTCCGCCTCGGGCGTGGTCGGCCCGTTGGCCCCCTCCACGATAACCTGTGCCTTGACCCTGGCGGCGTTCTGCTCGGTGATCTGGCCCTCCAAGGCTGCGGGGATAAGCACGTCCACATCCAGGGTGAGGATTTCCTCGGCAGGGATGGGCGAGCTCCCGGGTGCGGAATAACCGGCAATGAGGCGTTGCGGGGAGTGGGCTACGTACTCCACGAGCTCCGGAATATTCAGCCCGGTGGGGTGATAGAGCCCGCCGGAGACATCGGCCACGCCCACCACCTTGGCTCCGCTTTGGTGGAGGAGCAGGGCCGCCACCGAGCCCACGTTTCCGAATCCCTGGACGGCCACCGTGACGCCCTCCAGCCTCCGGCCCAGGCGGGCCAAAACCTCTTGGGTGACGATCATCACTCCCCGTCCGGTGGCTTCCCGTCGGCCCCGGGCCCCGCCCACCGCCACGTCTTTTCCCGTGACCACGGCGTACATGGGTTCGCCCCGGAGCGTCGTGGCCGTATCCATGAACCAGTTCATGATCTTGGCGTTGGTGTTCACATCCGGTGCGGGGATATCGCGATTGGGACCAATCAAGGGAAGGATCATCGCCGTGTAGCGGCGGGTGAGGCGCTCCAGTTCTCCTTCCGAGAGCTTCGTAGGATCGCAAACGATCCCGCCTTTGCCTCCGCCGAAGGGGATATCCACCACCGCGCACTTGAGGGTCATCCAACCGGCGAGGGCCTTGACCTCGTCCACGGTTACCGCTGGGTGGTAGCGGATGCCGCCCTTGCAAGGTCCGCGGGCGGAAGAGTGCTGGACACGATAACCGGTGAACACCTCGATGTGTCCGTCATCCATGCGCACGGGCACGGACACTTCCAGCACCCGCTCGGGAGTAGCCAGAAGCTCCAGAAGATCCCCGGGAAGCTTCAGCTTTTCTCCGGCCAGGCGCACCTGGGTCTTGAACATTTCATAGGGGTTGGCCTCCACAGCCTGGAGAGCCTCGGCCACAGCCCCTTGTTTCCGGTACGTCATCTCCAACCACCTCCGCAGAGAAAACCTAGGGGCTGGGCCCTAAAATCACATTGGCAAACAGCGGAAGCTGGTCTTCCATCTGGCAATGTGGCTCACGTAAATTCGCGAAACCTCAGCTTTCCTAAGGCAAGAAATAAGCTGTCCCAAGAAAGGATAGGAGGCGCGACCCGCTGCGAATTTTGCCTGTCAAATGAACGATTCGGAGGTTGTCAGGCGGCGTTGGGTTGGCCGGGAAAGCCTGGGAGCATGCTTAAGGATGATGTCTAAGAAGCTATCGGGGCTTCTCGAGCAGGCACGTAGGTGGCCTGGAGTTCTCACGGTATCGTATGCGGCACGGGAGCTGATTTTTCCCCAAGGCGGCTTCGCCACCGGAGCCCATCTGGTGAGCCGCGGTCTGGTGGGGCTCTTTCGGGATACCGGTTCCCTGCGGGCCTGTTTGAGGGTGCTCGGCCCGGGCGAGTTCCTTGGAGTGGAAGGGTGGCTTGGTGAGGAGCGGCCCCAGTACCGAACTGCCGCGCGAGCCCTCACGGAGGTGGAACTCCTTTTCTTCCCCCCGTGCGTTTGGGAGAGAGCCTGGGCCAACCGGGAATTCCAGAGCCTCGTTCTGGCCTCCGTGGCGCAAACTTGGACCGATTTCTTGGAGCAAGAGCTGAGAAGAGGGGATGCTAAGAACGCTCTGCTCTGGGCTTTTCAGCGCTGGGGGCAAGAATCGACCGAAGGCCTCAAGCTCGCGCTAGGTACCCATCTTCTTGCCTCGGTGCTTGGCCTTTCCCGGCCGGCCCTAAAACAGGCTTTCGCCGATCTCGATGTGGCTCAGGACGGGGAATTTTTGGTTCTCCAAGGGGAGCGCGGTGCCCGTGTTCCCGCGCTCACAGGGTCTCCTCGATGATGTCGAGGTAAAGTTCCGGAGTGCTAGCTAAATCTTCCAGCCTCTGCCGGGAACGGATCACGAGGCCGGACCGTCGCGTCTGCACGTATCCCCGCTCGCGGAACCGACGCAACAGCCGCATCAAGGTTTCCACGGAGACACCCAAAAGCTCGGCCATGGTTTGGCGGGTGAGGGGGAGTTTCAAAAACACGGAACCATCAGGATTTGGTTCGCCGTATTTATTGCCCAACGCCAAAAGGAGCAGGGCTAAATTGCGGTCCGCGGATTCCGTAGCTTCCCGCGTAAGCTTGAACTCGAGCATGGCCACTTCCCGGGCGAACCAGCGACAAAGGTCGCGCAAGGCCTGAGGACGGTGGTCCAAAAAAGCGCGAAACGTGGCGCTATCGAAGAATAAAAGCGTGGACTCCACAATGGTTCGAGCGAATTGAAAATTGACTTGGGCGCGCCCTAAGAAGAACGGTTCAAGGCCGTACCATTCTCCCGGGGCGAGAAACCGCAGCACCCGCTTCTCTTGTGTGCGTGGCGAATGCTTTCCGATATACACAAGCCCGCGGCATACCACGTAGACGCCTGAAAAATAAGCGCCCTCCTGGGCCACAAGCTCGTCAGGGTCGAAATGCAAAACCATCGCGAGCTTTTCCAACTGTGCCCTTTCCTCGAGGGATAACGAAGGGAACGCGTGGGCTAAACATTGGGCTACGGGCTCTTTGTACACCACCTTAGGCATTGTCGTAGGATTTTACAGGACTGCGATCATCTCACCACACGGAAAAGAAAAAGGGGGCCGCCTGGCCCCCCATCCTTAGCCTGCCTCTATCTCTAACTAAGCCCAGCCGCGGAGCCCCACGGCCTCCGCCACCCGCTGCACGGCCACAAGATACGCGCCCAGGCGGTTGTGGACTTTGTGCTCCTGGGCGGTCTTGTGCACGGCGTGGAAGGCCGCGGTCATCTTTTGGTCGAGCTTTTGGTGCACTTCCTCCGCGGTCCAGTAGTACATCATGGCGTTCTGTACCTGCTCAAAATAGGACACGGTGACCCCACCCGCGTTGCACAGGAAGTCGGGGATCACGTAGACCTTGTTTTTGAAGAGGATCTCGTCGGCCTCGGGCGTGGCGGGGCCATTGGCCAGTTCTGCTACGATCTTCGCCTTGACCCGGCCCGCGTTTTCCCCGGTAATCTGGTTCTCCAAGGCCGCGGGAATTAGGATGTCCACGGGCAGCTCCAAAAGCTCGGCGTTGCTCACGCTCTTCGCTCCGGGGAAGCCCACCACCGATCCCGTTTTCTCTTTATGGGCGATGACCTCCTTGGCGGAAAGACCCGCGGGATTGTAGATCCCGCCCTTGGAGTCAGAGACAGCCACGACTTTTAGGCCCAAAAGTTCCTCGCCCAAAACGTGGGCGAATTGCCCGGCGTTCCCGTAGCCCTGGATGGCGCAGGTCGCACCCTTCGGGTTGATCCCGAGAGCTTTGCAGGCCTCGCGGATGCAGTACATGCCGCCGCGGGCCGTGGCGTCGCCTCGTCCGGCCGAGCCCCCAAGGGGAAGGGGTTTCCCGGTGATCACCCCCGGCGCGCTCCGACCCACGATTTTTTCGTATTCGTCCATCATCCAGGCCATGATCTGGGGGTTGGTGTACACGTCGGGCGCGGGGACGTCGACCTCCGGGCCGATGTAGTGGCCGATGGCCCGGATGTATCCGCGGGAAAGCCTCTCCAGCTCGCGCTCAGAAAGCTCCTTGGGGTTACAGACCACGCCGCCTTTTCCGCCGCCCAGGGGGAGGTCCATCACCGCCGTCTTCCAGGTCATCCAGGCGGCGAGGGCCCGCACGGTGTCGAAGGTCTCCTCGGGATGGAAGCGGATTCCGCCCTTGCAGGGGCCGCGGGCCCAGTTGTATTGCACTCGAAAACCTTCGAACACCTGGACCGTGCCGTCGTCCCTCTTCACGGGGATGCGCACATGGAACTCCCGCATGGGCCAGCGCAGAAGCTCGTGCATCCCCCGGTCCAACCTCAGGATTCGGGCCGCCTCGTCCAGTTGCCTTTGAGCGATCGCGAAGGGATTCAACGCCACTTTGGTCTCCACACTTCCTCCTTCTTGGCGAAAAATCTTAACCGCTTCGGGCAGGAACGTCCCGTCCGTAGCGGGCGCGGATGTACTCATGAATGGCGCGGGCTGCGCGCTTTCCTGCGCCCATAGCGGAGATCACCGTGGCTGCGCCGGTGACAATGTCCCCGCCAGCGAACACGCCCTCGCGGCGCGTCCGGCCGTCCTCATCGGCCACGATCGTCCCATGAGCGGTGGTGAGGAGCCCCGGGGTAGTGCGGGGCACCAGGGGATGGGGATCGTTGCCGATGGCCACGATCACAGTGTCCACGGGAATGACGAAGTGGGAGCCGGGTACAGGCACAGGCCGGCGACGTCCGGATGCGTCCGGCTCCCCAAGCTCCATCCTCAGGCACTCCACCGCGGAAACCTTACCACTTTCGTCCAAGAAGCCCAACGGATTCACAAGAAAGTGGAACTCCACCCCCTCCTCTTTGGCGTGGTGCACTTCCTCGCGGCGGGCGGGCATCTCCGCCTCGGTGCGTCGGTACAAGACCAGCACGCGTTCCGCGCCTAGCCGCAGGGCTGTGCGGGCCGCGTCCATGGCCACGTTCCCTCCCCCGATCACGGCCACCACTTTCCCTACCTTGACCGGCGTGTCGTACTCTGGGAAAAGGTAAGCCCGCATGAGGTTCACCCGGGTGAGGAACTCGTTGGCGGAATACACGCCAATGAGGTTCTCTCCGGGAACCCCTAGGAATTTGGGAAGTCCCGCCCCGCTTCCCACGAACACCGCGTGGTACCCTTGAGCGAAAAGTTCGTCGATGGTCACCGTCCTTCCCACCACCACGTTGAGCCGCAGTTCCACTCCCATGTTGAGGAGGTTTTCAATCTCCGCGCGCACGATCCTTTTGGGAAGGCGGAACTCGGGGATGCCGTACATGAGGACCCCGCCGGGTTCATGCAGGGCCTCGAAGAGGGTGACCTGATAGCCCAGGCGGCGCAGGTCCGCAGCGCAGGTGAGGCCCGCCGGACCGGAGCCCACCACGGCCACCTTGAACCCGGTGGCCGGGGCCACGGCCGGAAGCTGCACCCCGTTTTCGTACTCCCAGTCGGCCACGAACCGCTCCAAGCGGCCGATGGCCACCGGTTCGTACTTCTTCACCAGGGTGCACACGGCCTGGCACTGGGTCTCCTGCGGACAGACCCGGCCGCAGATGGCCGGGAGGTTGTTGGTCTCCTTGATGGTGTTGATGGCCCTCCGGAAATCGCCCGCGCGAATTTCGCCGATGAACTTGGGAATGTTGATCTGCACCGGGCAACCTTGGATGCAGGGGGCGCGCTTGCACTGAAGACAGCGCTCGGCTTCGGAGACGGCCTCCTCGGGGGTGTACCCGTAGGGCACTTCTTCGAAGTTGCGGATGCGGACCTTGGGGTCCTGCTCGCGCATGGGAACTTGTGTGGGCCGGATCACCGTTTCCCCTCCTTTACGGCCAAATACTGCTCCAAGGCGCAGCGTTCCTCCTCCTTGTACGTACCCAACCGGGCCAGAAGGAGGTCCCAGTTCACCAGTTCCCCAGGGAATTCTGGGCCGTCCACGCAGGCGAACTTGGCTTTATCCTGCACTTCCACACGGCAGCCGCCGCACATCCCCGTGCCATCCACCATCACGGAGTTGAGGGACACGGTGATGGGGACGCGGAACTCCCGGGCGGTGAGGGTGGTGAACTTCATCATGATGGCCGGGCCGATGGCCCAGATATGGTCTACCTTGCGGCTGGCCAAAATCTCCCGAAGGGGTTCCGTGACCACCCCCTTTCGCCCAAAACTTCCGTCGTCGGTGGTCACGTGGAGCTCGTGGCAGACGGACTGCATGCGATCGAGCCAAAAAAGGAGGTCCTTGGTGCGGGCGCCCACGATTCCGAGCACCTCATTCCCTGCAGCACGTAGGGCCCGAGCGATGGGTAAGATGGGGGCGATGCCCACCCCCCCGCCCACACAGGCCACCGTCCCGTATTTTTCGATTTCCGAAGGGTTTCCCAATGGGCCGGCTACGTCCCGGATGAAGTCCCCTTCCGCGTACTCCTGCCCCAGCTGGTGCGTGGTTTTTCCGACCATTTGGGCCACGAGGGTAATCGTGCCCCGCGCCGGGTCCCAGTCGGCCAGGGTGAGGGGGATGCGCTCGCCCTTTTCGTGGAGCCGGACGATCACGAACTGCCCGGGTTGAGCCTTGGCCGCTACCAAGGGGGCCTCGACCTCGAGCTCCACTAAGTTCGGTCCAAGGAACCTTTTCCCCACAATTTTATGCATCTTCGCTCCTTCAATTCTGATTATCCCGGAAGTTTTCTCCAAGTCGAGCCCGTGCCCCCCGGGGATGAATGTCCCTTCTCACCCCCCTTCACAACCGCCCCCTGTCGGTGTATATTCTTAGCCGTCATCGACCGCTATGGCTTAACCCTTCTTCTTTTTGCCTTGCGGGAGGTAAGCAGGAGGTTTTATGGAGTCCGTGCGTTTTGATAATGAGGTG
This sequence comes from Candidatus Bipolaricaulota bacterium, assembly GCA_037439765.1. Lineage (GTDB taxonomy): Bacteria > Bipolaricaulota > Bipolaricaulia > Bipolaricaulales > Bipolaricaulaceae > DTER01. The sequence continues at coordinate 4,152 of JBBIVL010000034.1, read as the reverse complement.
AACCACGAGGAGCGCGACCTCGTGGAGGATGAGCTTGTGTGGCTAGAGGATGAGGACGAGGGGAAGAAGTCCCCGGAGAACCCGATTCGGACCTACTTCGACGAGATCGCCCGCGTGCCCCTCCTCACCAAGGACGAGGAGGTGGACCTGGCCAAGCGCATCGAGGCCGGGGATGAGGGGGCCAAGAAGAAACTGGCCGAGGCCAACCTGCGCCTGGTGGTCTCCATCGCCAAAAAGTACCGGGGCTGTGGGCTCCCCTTTCTGGACCTCATTCAGGAGGGAAACCTCGGCCTCATGAAGGCCGTGGAGAAGTTCGATTGGCGCCGGGGCTACAAGTTCTCCACCTACGCTACCTGGTGGATCCGCCAGGCCATCTTGCGGGCCATCACCAACCGGTCCCGCACCATTCGCGTGCCCACCCACATCAACGAGCTCATCCGCAAGATCCATGAGGCCGAGCGTCAGCACATTAAGGAGCACGGGGCTGGCCCTAGCCTCGAGGAGCTGGCCGAGGAACTGGATACCAGCGTGGACAACATCGTCAAGGCTAAGCGCACCGCCCAGTACACGGCCTCCCTGGATACTCCTATCGGCTACGACGAGGAGGGCGCGGTCCTCGGCGACTTCATCGAGGACGAGGACGCCGTTTCGCCCACGCGGGAGACCTTCCGGGAGCTTCTCATCCAGGAGATCCGCAAGGCCCTGAAGGAGCGGCTTACCCCGCGGGAGCGCCGGGTGCTCGAGCTCCGCTACGGCCTGGACGGGAACCCGGCCAAAACCCTGGACGAGGTAGGCGAGATCTTCGGGATTTCCCGGGAGCGCGTGCGCCAGATTCAGAAGGAGGCGCTGGAGAAGCTGCGCGGCTCGGAGGTCCTCCAGAAGCTGGAGAAGTTCCGGCAGATCCTCGGGGAGGATTAGGGTCCGGGGCAGTCCTTAGCGGAACAGCGCAGTCCACGCCGGGGGTCCTCATAGAGGACCCCTTTTTCACAGTTGGGGCAGGGTCCCACGGGCCGGCCGGAAACCCGGAATGTGCACGCGGGATACCGCGAGCAGGCGTAGAACACCCCGGTTTTCCCAAACCGTTCCACCAGCTCCCCGCTGCCGCAGGCCGGGCACTTCACCCCCGTGGGGACGGGGGCCGTAGCCGCGCACTGGGGGCAGCGCAGGTACCGACCGTAGCGGCCGTGCCGCACCTCCATGGGCAGGCCGCACGTGGGGCAAACCCGCTCCGGTGCGGCTTCGGCTTGCTTTAGCCCCTCCGCCAGCGCCACCTTCCCCTCCCGATAGCGAAAGGCGAGCTTCCGCGGGAGATCCCGGGTGCTTCGGCACTGGGGATACCGGGAGCAAGCCAGATACAGCGCGCCCTCCCAGAACCGCACTTCCATGGGGGCCCCGCACTTGGGGCAGGACACATCGCTCAGCACTCGAAACGGTTTTTCCCGTCGAGAAAGGAGCTCCTCCACGGTTTGGAGCTTGGGGGAAAACCAGGTGTAAAACGTGCGAAGCACCTGGTCGCGGGTGAGCTCGCCTTCCTGGATGCGGTCCAGATCCGCCTCCATTTGGGCGGTGAAGTCCTCCCGCACCGTCTCCGGGAAATAGCGGCGCAGAAAATCCGTGACAATGAAGCCAAGAAGGGTGGGCCGTAGGCTCCCGTTCTCCCGGTATACGTACCCCCGCTCCTGAATAACGGAAACGATCTGGGCATAGGTGGAGGGCCGGCCGATCCCCTCTTGTTCGAGTTTCCTCACCAAGCCCGCTTCGGTGTAGCGTTTGGGCGGTTCGGTTTTCTTCTCCTCCACGAGGAGCTCGGGTTGGGGCAGGCGCTGACCCGGGGCCAGGGAGGGGAGGGGTACATCCTCATCGGGAAGCTTCTCCAGCTCCAGGATGCGGCCGACGCCGGGGAACTCCATCCACGAGGTGGAGGCCGAAAACGGAAGATCCCCCACCTGGACCGTGATCTTCCGGCGCATCCAAACTCCGTCGGCTACTTGGGTAGCCACGAACCGACGCCAAATGAGGTCGTAGAGCTTGAGCTGGTCCGGGGTCAGGTGAGGCGCGGCGCTTTCCGGGGTGCGGAAAACATCCGTAGGCCGGATGGCCTCGTGGGCGTCTTGGGCCCGGGTCTTGTTCTTAAACCGGCGAGGCTTCTGGCTCAGAAATTCCTTGCCCAGGTTTTTCTTGATGAACTCCCGGGCTTGGGCCAGGGCCGTGTCGGCCACCCGCACGGAGTCCGTGCGCATATAGGTGATGAGGCCCACGGGCTTCCCTTCGATGGGCACGCCCTCATAGAGCTCTTGGGCAAGCTGCATGGTTTTCCTGGGGGAGAACCCGTAGGCGGCGGCTGCCGCCTGCTGAAGGGTGGAGGTGATGAACGGCGGGGAAGGCCGGCGCAATACCTTTTCCTCCTCCACCTGGGCGACCACGGCCTCTCCCTTGCCCGTGATTTCTTTGATCTGTTCCAATTCGACGGGCGTGTCCACCCGGCGGGGAAGTTTGGCCACAAACGGAGGCTCAGTGGGAAACCGGAGGGCTACCTCCCAATAGGGCTTGGGCATGAAATCCTGAATCTCCAGCTCCCGGTCGCAGATGAAGCGAAGGGCCACAGACTGCACCCGGCCTGCGGAAAGGCTTTCGAACTGGCGGCCGGCCAGGACTCGGGCCAAAAGCGGGCTTACTTGGTAGCCCACCAGGCGATCCAGGATGCGTCGGGCCCGTTGGGCTTCCACTTTCTTGAGATCGATCTCTCCTGGGGCCTTGAGGGCTTCGCGAACGCTTTCCGGGGTGATCTCGTGGAGGAGGATGCGGGCGAAGCGGTGTCCATTGTGGAGGAGCTCCATGAGGTCGTAGGCGATGGCCTCGCCCTCCCGGTCCGGGTCGGTGGCGAGGAACACGGTTTTGGCCTCCTTGGTTTTCTGGCGGAGCTCGCTCACCACCTTGCGGTTTCGGATTACCCACTTAGCGGCGAAGCCATTTTGGACATCCACCCCCAGCTCCTTCTCGGGGAGGTCCCGCACATGGCCGCGGGAGGACAGGACCAGGAACCCCTTCCCAAGATAGGCGGAGATGGTGCGGGCTTTGGTTGGGGACTCCACGATGACGACATTTTCCGGCATGGTTAGGCCCCGCATTATGCGGACGCCCCGTAGGCCTTGCAACCTAGCGCTACTTTATAGGTTCCCTCTCCCCTTTTTGCGTGGGGATTTGGCTTAGGATGTCTGCGGCTCGATGCCGGTTCGGGTAGCGCAACGTGCCCAAAGCAGGTAAAAATTGGGTACGAACATGCGAATCGATACGCATCCCATTGTGGAGATTTCTCGTCCAGAGCCGTTCGTTTTTTTCTTTGAGGGGAAAGAGCTTTTGGGCTATGCGGGGGAGACCATTGCCTCCGCCCTTTTTGCCAACGACATTCGTGTGTTCGGCCGGCACCACAAGGATGGCTCCCCCCAAGGGATCTTTTGCGCCAATGGGCAATGTGCCCAGTGCCTAGTTCTCGCGAACGGCCGGCCGGTCAAGGCCTGCATGACCCTCGTGGAGCCGGGAATGCACGTCGCCCCGATCGATGGGCTTCCCCAGCCACCCCCTCCTCCGGGGCACGTGGAATTTCGAGAAATCGAGGAGGTTGAGCCCGAGGTTTTGGTGATCGGCGGCGGGCCGGCCGGGATGTCCGCGGCCGTGGAGCTCGGAAAACTCGGGGTGAAAACCCTCCTTGTGGACGATAAACACCGCCTTGGGGGAAAGCTCCTCCTTCAAACCCACCGGTTCTTCGGCTCCCGGGAGGCCGTGTTCGCCGGAACCCGCGGGATCGTCATCGCCGAAAAACTTGCGTCCGAGGTGCAAGCGCAAAAATCTGTGGAGGTCTGGCTCAATTCCCCAGCCCTCGCCGTGTTCAGCGACAAAAAGGTGGGGGTCCTCAAGGAGGGCCGCAGATATGTGCTTGTCCGACCGAAAGTCTTGGTGGTGGCCACGGGCGCCCGGGAGCGTTCCCTCCTCTTCCCAGGAAACACCCTTCCCGGCGTTTATGGCGCCGGCGCTTTTCAAACCTTGGTAAACCGGGATCTCGTGCGGCCGGCGGAGAGGCTCTTTGTGGTGGGCGGAGGGAATGTGGGGCTCATTGCTGCCTACCATGCCTTGCAAGCGGGGATTGAAGTGGTG
>JBBIVL010000033.1:3767-14880 GCA_037439765.1 Candidatus Bipolaricaulota bacterium | reverse complement strand
CCGCTTGCAAGGTCAAGTCCTTGGCCTTTGGGGTTTTGGCAAGATTGCCCGCCTGGTGGCGAAGAAGGCTAAAGCGCTCGGCTTGAACGTGATCGCTTACGACCCTTATCTTCCCGACACAATCTTTAGGGACGAGGGGGTGGAACGCGTTGACCTTGAGGACTTGCTTGTGCGGAGTGATTTCCTCTCCCTCCATGTTCCTTTGACGGAAAGCACGAGGCACCTCGTGAACGCCAAAGTCTTGGCCAAGATGAAACCCTCAGCCTGTCTGCTCAACACGTCCCGCGGGGGGGTGGTGGACGAGAACGCGCTGATTCAAGCGCTCCAGGAAGGCCGCCTAGCGGGAGCTTGTTTGGATGTGACCGATCCTGAGCCTCCCCGGCCGGAAAACCCCCTGCTCAAAATGTCCCAAGTGATTCTTTCTCCCCACGTGGCCTGGTATTCCGAGGAGTCCCAAATTGAGCTACGAAAGAAGATCGCTCAAGACATCGGCCGGGCCTTGCATGGCCTTCTCCCCCATGGCCTTGTCAATCGCGAACTCGCCGATCGGTTCCGCGTTACCTAAGGCCAGGCCCTAAACCCCAGAAAAAGCGGAGAAGCCGCCGTCGATGGGGATCACGACCCCGGTGACAAACCGGGCCGCGGGGGAAAGAAGCCATCTCACCGCCCCAAGCAGGTCTTCGGGCTCGCCAAACCGTTGCATGGGCGTGTGGGCGATGATCTGTTTTCCGCGCTCCGTGAGCTCCCCCCGCTCATCCACCAGGAGATAGCGATTCTGTTCGGTGAGAAAGAAACCCGGGGCAATCGCCACTACCCGAATATTGGGGGAATACTCCTGGGCCATGTGGACGGCGAGCCACTGGGTGAAATTGGCCACCGCCGCTTTGGCTGCGGAATAGGCGGGGGTTTTTGTAAGAGGCCGAAGGGACGCCATAGAGGCGATGTTCAAGATTACTCCCGAGCCATGCTCGGCCATAACCCGCCCAAACACCTGGCTGGCCAAAAACGTGCCCAGGAAGTTGAGGTCAAATACGAAGCGAATCGCGTCCTCGGGGAGGTCGAAGAAAGAAACCTCTTTGGAAGTGGTGGCCCGGGGATGATTGCCTCCCGCCCCGTTGATCAAAAAGTCCACCCGGCCAAACCGCTTGAGGGTTTCCTCTTTGGCCCGCTCCAGATCCTCCCGGGAAAGAACATTGGCCTTGAGGGCCAAGCCCTCCCCACCCGCGGCCCTCACCCGGGCCAACGCGGCCTGGGCTTTGTCCTCGGCGATGTCCAAAAGCACAGAACGCACGCCGTCCTTGGCCAGGCCCGCGGCCAAAGCAGAGGGGAGAATGCCAGCCCCGCCCGTCACCACGGCCACCGTATCGCGTAACCCTTCCATTACCGATCACCCCCTCTCACACAAGAAGCTCAATCCATGAGGTATCCGCCGTTCACGTCAAGAATTTCTCCGGTAATGAATGCCGCCCCGGGCGAAGCGAGGAACACCACAGCCGCGGCCACCTCCTCGGGCTTGCCCATCCGGCCCAAGGGGATTTGGGCGATCACCGCCCGCCTTCTTTCCTCCGACCACTCTGCGCTCATTTCCGTCTCGATGGCGTGAGGGGCCACGGCGTTCACGGTGATCCCAAATGGAGCCAATTCCCGGGCCAGGGATTTGGTGAGCGCGTTCACCGCGGCCTTGGAAGGCCCGTAACTGGGGGCAGATGTGATATCCCCCACTTTCCCCGCGACCGAGGAGATATTGATAATGCGCCCGGAGCGCTGGCGCTTCATGATTCGGGCGGCCTCGCGGGAACAGTAATAAGTGCCCCGCAGGTTCACGGCCATCACGAGCTCCCAGTCCTCATCGGTGTGGTCCTCCAAAGTACCGCGGCGGATGATCCCCGCGTTGTTCACAAGGATGTCCAACTTACCAAAATGTTGTAGCACGATTTCGAAAAGCCTTTGCACGTCGGATAGTTTGGAGACGTCTGTGCGAATGGCCACGGCCCGCCTACCCATGCGTGCGATCTCCTGGGCTACCTCCTGGGCCCGCCCCTCATCAAGATCGGAGACCATCACATCGCAGCCCTCTTCGGCCAGAGCCAAAGCGATCGCCCGCCCGATCCCGCGGGCAGCACCGGTCACCACCGCCACCTGCCCCGAAAGCTTCACCCAAACCACCTCCTACTCCTTCACAGCTCCTCCGGTCAGGCCCTTGACCAAATAATTTTGAAGGAGGAGATAAAGGATCATGGGCGGGAAGGCCGCGATCACCGATCCCGCCATGAGCTGCGGCCAGATCACTCGAAATTGCGTGACAAGCCGGCTCAATCCCAGGGTCACGGTGGCCATGGAATCCGTGCTTGTGAGGCAGAGCACCCAAAGAAGGTCTCCCCACGCCAGCAAGAAGGCGAAGATCAAGGTGGCCACCATTCCCGGGGTAATCAGGGGGAACACCACGCGGAGGAATGCATGCACGCGGGAACACCCGTCAATCAGGGCCGCCTCGTCCAGCTCATGGGGTACCGTATCGATGAACCCCTTTAACATCCAGGCGCTAAACGGGAGGGTGAGGGTGGAAAAGGCCAAGATCAAGCCAGTGTAGGTATTGTATAGCCCTACTCTCGCCAGCATTTTGAAATAAGGCCCCACCAACAGGACGCCGGGGAGCATTTGGGAAGCCAAAAGCACAGCCATGAGGGACGTGCGCCCGCGAAACTGAAACCGGGAGAACCCATAACCCGCAAAAGCACCCACGACTGTGGAAAGGAGCGCGGCTCCAAGCGAAACGATCACACTATTGAGGAAATGCCGGGGAAAGTTCGTCCACATCAAGACTTTTCCATATCCCTCGTAAAGGGTAGGTTGCAGCGGCCACCAGGTTGGGGGAATGGCATAAGCTTCGGCGTCCGTCTTGAAGGAGGTCACAAGCATCCAGTAGAAAGGAATAAGGTTGAAGACCAACACCGCGGTTAAGAAAACATAGGTAAACGCCCGCGCGCGTCGGCCCCGCATCACGCCCTCCGCACAATCATGCGCACATAGGGAATACCGACCACAAGAAGAAAGACGGCCATGGCCACCGACATGGCTGAGGCATACTCGAAGTTGAAGAACTTAAAGTAGTTCTTGTATGCCAGCACAGACAGGATCTCGGTGGACCGGGCTGGTCCTCCTTGGGTCATGACCCAAACCAACCCAAACCGCCGGGTCTGCCAGATGATATCGAGAATTGTGGCGATGACGATCATCCTTTTGAGGTTAGGGAGGGTAATGTGCCAAAGCTCCTGGAACCAAGAGGCGCCGTCCACTTTGGCAGCCTCATAGAGTTGTTTGGGAATAGCCTGGAGTCCGGCCAGAAGCACAAGCATGACGAAGGGGTAGCCGCGCCAGGCATCGGCAAGAATCACACTGGGCATCACAAGACCGGGGTTGGCCAACCACTCCACCGGGGAGGAAATCGCCCCGATTCGGTGCAGGAAGTCGTTCACAATTCCACTCAGAGGGTCGTACATCCAGGCCCACACAAGTCCAGCGATGATATCCGGCAGGGTCCAGGGCAAGATGGCCGTCACCCGAAAGAACCGTCGAGCGCGGATCTCCGTGTTCAGGGCCAACGCCACAGCGAATCCTAGCCCCAAGTGAAGTGCCACCGTGGCCCCAACGAAATACATCGTTTTCGTAATAGAATTCCAGAAAATGGGATCACGAAGGAGCCTGGCGTAGTAATCCAAAGTGAACCCCTGGAAGCCCTTGGTCCAGACGGGGGCGAAACTATTAAGAACGGCCATCACCGTGGGGAATCCCATGACCGCAGCGAGCAAAAGAAAACAGGGCAAGACAAACCAATAACCTTGGTGCCTATCGGCCCCCAAAACTCCCCACCAACGCCTCAATCTACGCTTGCTCTCCACAGGTGATCCAAAGCAGAAAATAATGGGGGCTGACTCCATTTTCAACGGGCCAGCCCCCGAGACACCTCAATAAGAAGGACAGGCTGCCCCCGCTCTTCGTCCCGCCAGGATCTGGTTGATGAGGTCGTGGGCTTCCCGCAAAGCCTGTTCTGGATCAACTCCCATGAAGCCCTTTTGCACTGCCACGTTCACAGCCTCGATAATCTGGGGCCACTCGGGGATGAGGGGCACCAGCTTGGCGCGGGCGAGTTCGTTGGCGTTCACCCGGGCACTCGGGCTGGCGAGAATGGGGCCATAGATTTCGGTCACATCCAGGCGCGCAGATAGGACGTTAGCATCCCGGAACCATTTCTCCTCCATCGCTTTGCTTGTGATGAACTTGAGGAGGCGCCACGCTTCTTGCGGATGCTTGGTATTGCGGTTGATGGCCCAGTAGCTGAGCCAGGCCGTGGTCCGGACCGCTGGATCCGTGCCTGCCTTCACAGGAACGGGCGCAAACCCGAGGATCTCATCCCAGTTCACATCAGGCCGGATGCTCTTCACAATAGGCGGTCCCCACCCCGAGGTGAGAATCATGGCCACTTTCTCGGCTGCGAATTGCTCGCGGACTTTGCCCGGCGTCATGTCCGTAACACCCGGCGGGATCACGCCGTGCACGCTGTAAAGCTCGACCCAGAATTTGAAGGCCTCTTTCGCCTCCGGTGTGTTCAGTGCGGAGCATGTGTAGTCTGGAGTGAGGTAGTCTGCCCCGAAGCTGAAAAGAAGGGGGCTGAAGCGAAGTTGGAAACCGGGATCCACCTTACCCACCGTGCCAAAGCCCCAGGTATCAATACGACCATCACCATCCCGGTCCCGGGTCAACGCTTTCGCGTAGGCGAGGAACTCGTCCCACGTTTCCGGCGGTTTATTGGGATCCAATCCAGCCTCAGCGAATAGCCGCTTGTTCCACATCAAAAACATGGACATGAAATCGCCGGGCAGCGCATAATAGCGCCCGTTGTACTGGACTGCAGCCATAGCGGTGGGATAGCGCACGGAGACCAGCTCAGGACATTCGGCCTCGATGAAGGGGGTGAGATCCAGGAAATACCCGCGGGAAGCAAAGAGGGCAAAGGAAACCTCAATCGGCCCAAGATGCAGCACATCCGGACCAACTCCGGCCTCGATGGCTGTAGTGTACTTGGTTTCCTTCTCCGCGTAGGAAACGTACTCGAGTTCCACCTCGATGTCCGGGTTGGCCGCCATGAACTCGGCCATAGCCTCCTTAAGAGCCTTTTCCCAGTGAGGTTCCACCAAGTGCCAGTCAGAAAATACAAGTTTTACCTTCCCCCATACAGGGGTCCACAGGCCGCAGGCAAAAATGCCCACCACCGCCAACATCACAGCTAAACGTCTCATCCTACCACCTCCGAGGCTTACTTGAGCTGAAGAGTGTCTTTCCTTCCGCCTCTACCTTGCTGACCACCTCCTTTTTTGCCCATCTTGGTAGCAATCATTCATTATAGGGCGACCTTTGTTTGAGTCAAGGCCCATTATGAAATATCAAAACCCTGCCGGCGGGGTTTCCCGACCACTCCTCCATGAGATTCGGCCCCCGCGTGCTCGTGCACCAAGTTGACAATAGGGGACCGCTGGGGTAAAAGAAGTTATGCCTTTATCAAACTTGTTGTACCTTTGCCGAACAGAGGTGGAGGAGCTTACCCGAACTAAACCCTTGGCCATCATCCCCATCGGCGCCACGGAAAACTACGGTCCGCATCTCCCGTTGGGAACGGACAGCATCGTGGCAGAGTGGCTGGCTTTGCGCGTGGCCGAACGCCATGGAGGCATGGTGGCGCCGCTCATGCCTGTGGGATGCTCCCAACTATTCCAAGATTTCCCCGGCACCCTCTCCATAAGCGAGCCCACCGTCTACGCCATTCTCCAAGGACTCGGCCAATCCTTGCACTCCTCCGGCTTCCGCCATCTTCTCATCATCAACGGCCATGCGGGCAACAGTTCTGCCATCAGCAAGTACCTCGCGGAAGAAGGACGAACTCTCTTCCAAACCGCTCTGCAAATCGATGTTTGGCGGTTGGCTGAGTCGCTAGGGCAGGATTTATTTGCTGGTGTGGTCGGGGCATTCGGCCACGCCGGACCTTGTGCAACTTCCCTCATGCTGGCCATCGCTCCTGAGCTGGTCCAGCTGGAAATAACAGGAAGCTACCCGCCCGTAAGGCCTCGCTGGCTTCCTGGGGTATACGCACCGGGGACATTTCGCTCGATTTATCCCGAGGGCTACGTGGGCGATATTGGCCGATCCTCAGCAGAAAAAGGAAAAGAGCTGATTAACCGGATGCTGAACTACATCCTTGGCATCCTCTCGCAAGCCGCCACACAGAGGGATCGTCCCGGCCCGGCAGGATGAGCCAAACCGAGTCTACGCGGTCAAATATGCTGCCTTCACGTGCGGATTTGTCAGGAGTTCTTGGCTTGAGCCGACGAGGACTACCCGGCCCCCTTCCAACACGTACCCGCGGTGCGCGATTTCCAGGGCAAGGAACGCGTTCTGCTCTACGACCAGCAAGGCTTTCAGGCTGGGATGCCCCTGGGCGATGAAGCGGATCCCCTCAAACAAAGCCTCGGCCACGGCAGGTGCCAAGCCCAGCGAAGGCTCATCCAAAAGCAAAACTTCGGGGGATCCCATGAGGCCTCGGGCAATGGACAGCATCTTCTGTTCGCCGCCGCTCAGCACACCGGCCTTAAGCGCGAGTTTGCCCTGAAGTTGCGGGAAAAACTCGAGTACACGCGCCAAGTTGGACCTCATCTCAGATTTGTTGCCCAGAATGCGGTAGGCACCGATCTCCAAGTTTTCCAACACAGTCAAGGGGGAGAAAATCTCGCGCTTCTGCGGAACAAACGCAATGCCCATACGAGCTATCTTATACCATGCCTTCCGATTGAGAAGTGTCCCACGGAAATAAATTTCGCCGCCCATGATGTCCGCAAGGTTCATCACGGCCTTCAGCACGGTGGTCTTGCCTGCACCGTTCGCCCCGATGATCCCGATGATCTCCTGTTCTGCGGCCTGCAAGCACACCGACCTGAGGATCTGAAGTTTTCCATACCCTGCGTCCAGGTTACAGATCTCGAGCAAGCACCGATCCATTGGGGCTTCGGCCATATTCTCCTCGCCTCCTTCCCAGGTACGCGGCGATCACGGCCTCATTAGTGCGGATCTGCTCAGGCGAACCCTCGGCGATCTTCTCGCCATAATTAAGCACAATCACACGGGAGCAAAATTGCATTACTAGCTGAATACGATGTTCAATGACAAGAAACGATGTACCTCGCTCCTTGAGCAACCAGCGAAGGAATTCCCCAAGCTGGAGCACAAGCTCGCCCCGCAACCCTGCAGCAGGTTCATCCAGCAGAACGCATGAGGGCTGAGAGACCAGAGCGCGGGCGAGCTCCACCAACCGCTGCTGTCCAAGGGACAAATCCTCGGCAGGTTTGTGGGCAAACGCGGCCATTCCCACCAATTCGAGGGTATCCAATGCGGCCTGGCGAGCCTTGGCTTCCTCCCGCCGGGCCAGAGGAGCCCGCACGACGGACCCAAGAAAAGAGGAACCCATGAACCGAACATACCCCACCATCACGTTTTCCAGAACCGTCATCCTCCCCCAAAGCCGGATCGTTTGGAAGGTGCGGCTCAGCCCCATACGGTTGATCTCCCAAGGCGGTTTGCCATGGATGGGCACACCTCGAAATCGGATGAGCCCGGAGTCCGGTGGGTACACACCCGTGCAGAGGTTCACCGTGACCGTTTTGCCTGAGCCATTGGGCCCAATTAACCCCACCATCTCCGCAGGATGAAGAACAATATCCAATCCTTTCACTGCCAAAATTCCCCCAAAGGATTTCGTGACCCCCTGCAACTCCAACACTGGGGTTTCTAACTGGCTCTGGGAAGACGGAATTCCCCTGTCCACCGCTCTTCGACCTCCTTTTTTCTCACCAACTGGGATAAATAGTCTCTGACAAATCCTAGCCCCTTGGGGAATAGGAGCAGAATGAGGAGGATGCTGCTGCCGAGGATCACGTCCCAGTAACCCTGAACGACCCTGAGAAATTCTGGAACAGTGGTGACGAAAAACGCGCCTAGGATGGATCCGCTTAGATTGCCTAACCCGCCGATCGTGATCATCGCCAAATAGCGGAAGCTCTGAAGCGCTGTAAATTCACTGGGAGCCACGAATCTGAAGGTCAGGAGATACAGGACCCCTCCCACCCCCCCATAGAAACTGCAGATCACGCATGCCCACATTTTCGTTCGTACGGTATTCACACCCATCAGCGAGGCCACCGTTTCGTCATCCCGTACGGCGCGAAAGGCGCGGCCCACCTTGGAGTGATAGATCAGCCGGCCAAGAAGAAAAAGCGCGACCAAAGCAACCAACACCACGTAGTAAACAACGCGAACATCAAGTTCCACGCCAAACAACCGCGGCACATTGAGCCTGGGAATGCGGATGCCCATCGGGCCTCCCGTAAGCCAGACCTCGTGGGAAGCCACAAGGTAAAAAATCAGGTTCATAGCCAAGGTGGTAATGGCCAGATAGGGACCGCGAAGTCGGTTGGAGATCCAGCCAAGCGCTGCCCCCATAATACCCGCTGCCAGCACAGCTGTCCCCACACTGGCTACCCATGGAGCGGAGAGTTTTTGCGTCAGAATGGCCGATCCATAGGCACCAAGCCCAACGAAAACCGCCTGTCCTAGATTGATCTGGCCGGTCACGCCGACCGCAAAGTTTAGGCCCAGAGCAATTACACTGTTCACCATGGCGTACACTAGTACCCGTAAATAGTAGTCCACATGAATCCAGAAAGGCACGAGGCATCCCAGCGCCACAAGAACAACACCCCCCATTGCCAATCCGAAAGTTGCGCCCGCTAAGCTTTGCACGCGTACCAGCCTCGGCCACAATTTTCTCATAAGCGCTCTTCCTCCCCTGCCCCGAGGAGGCCACTAGGGCGAGCCAGGAGCACAACGACGATCAGCGCTGCCGCCACCGCGTCGCGATAGTGCGATCCCACCACAAGGGTGCCCAACCCCTCCATCAAACCCACCACGTAGCCCCCGAGTATGGCCCCGGGGATGCTGCCGAATCCCCCCACGACAACGGCAGCGAAGCCTTTGTAGCCAATCGCATCCCCGAGGGTGAAGTCCAAGAACGTAACGGGCACGATAAACATCCCGGCGATGCCGGCGAGAACGATGGCAAAGGCGAAAGCTCCTGCAAGATATCGCGGCACGGGAATGCCCATGAGCCCACCCACCTCAGGAGAATAGGCGAGAGCGCGCACGATCTTGCCCACCATGGTGTACCGGAGGACAAGCCCCATCACAAGAAGGAGACCCGCGGTGACGCCGAAGGCCAACACGTGCTCCGCCAGAATGCCCACCCCCCCAATCCACAGCATCCTGCGCCCCAAGAAACCTGTGAACGCATGGGGACGAGGCCCAAAGGCCAACACAATGGCGTTTACGATAATCAACCCCAGGCCCATGGTAGCCACAACTTTGGAAAGCATGGGCTGCGCCCGTAGCCGCTCAAACACCGTCCGGGAAAACACAATTCCCACCAGGGCCAGGATGGCCAAGGACGCGCAGGTGCTAGCCCAGATCGGCCAGCCATAGCCGCGCAATAACCAGACTACCGCCAAATAGACACCCAAAGTCAGAAGATGGCCGTGCGCAAAATTCAGAACGTTGACGGTCCGCCAAATGAAGACAATCCCAAGAGCTACCAAGGTGTAGACCCCGCCGAAAGCTAGGCTCGATACCAATATTTGAACGGCGTAGCCCACAGACATGTGCTCCCCTTGCTCTTCTAATAATAAGAGCCCCGGGATATCCTAGCCAAGGCTTTTCCCGGGGCTCTCCCCTGGTCCGTCAGAGCTTGATATCGATGGGGAAGCGCACCAGTTTGCGGAACCGCGTCTCTCCGTGGACTACTTCGAGGACCTTGTTCTCAAGGATGCACTCCCCGTCCTCACGCACTTGGATGTCGTAGCGGATCCCCCGCATGTGGATGCCCACAAGGGCGTCGCGGATAGCCTGAGGATCATCGCTTCCGGCTTTCTCAATGGCCAAGGCCAATAGGTGCACAAGGTCCCAAGCGCGCATGGACTCATGGGTCATGAAGTCCTCGCCCCAGACACTCATGAAGAGCTGTCGGAAAGCGCGGACGGCAGGCTCGTCATAAGCGAAGTCCGCGACGCTGTATACATTGACTACGGCTTCCGCACCGGCCATCTGGATCGCTGCCGGATCGATGCCTCCCTGCGACACGATCCACGGGATTTTGGTCAGACCTAACTCATGGCGCGATTTGTACATATGGCCAGATTCCCAACCGTGGGCAAACTGGATCACCACGTCGGGATTGGCGGCCGCAATCTCCATGATCTGGCCGGTCGCATCGGTCAGGTTGGAGGGAATGCCCACCATAGCCACGGGCTCAATTCCGTAAAGATCCTTCAACACCTTGGCTTGAGCGTCCCGGGCGCCGTAGCCGAAGTCGTCCATGATATACGCGATAACCACGCGCTTGGCCCCCAGCGTCTCCACCGCGAAACTGGCCATTACCGCGGCCGTGATGGTGTCGCTCGTGCGGGTCCTGAAGAGATAGGGGTTACCGAATTTGGTCAAGGCCGGCGAAGATCCTCCCACGAGCACCGGGATCCCTGCATTCCAGTAAATCTCATGGACCGCAACGTTCAAGAAGCTGAAGCTTGTTTCGATCACGGCGCAGACTTTGTGGACCTGTGCAAATTTTTCGGCCACCGCAATAGCGGTGGGAACCTCTCCCTTGGTATCCTCAATGACCAGTTCCAGGGGGCGCCCCAGCACTCCTCCCGCCTGATTGATGGCCTCCACAGCCATTTGCGCGCCGCGCATGCGGTCAATGCCGTTCATGGCACGCGTCCCGGTCAACTCGCAAGCGACACCGATGCGAATGGGTTCAACCTCTGCTGACGAAGCCACCCACCCAAAAACAAGGCTACAGACAAGAAACCCTAACAATATATGGCGCATACCACCCTCCTCAGTCCACAAGAGATTACCTCGCCGCTCTCACACGCGACCGTCGTACAAGGGCGGTTTACTCGACCATCACCCCCTTTTTGATTTTGTTTAAAAGATTTGGAAAAAGTATATCGGCCCAGAT
>JBBIVL010000033.1:0-3737 GCA_037439765.1 Candidatus Bipolaricaulota bacterium | reverse complement strand
GAGCCACTGTGAAAAAGGGACGATACTTGCGGGCCTAATCAACCAAGAGTTGTGCTCCAATGGATGGAAGCCTGGGCGAAGAACCAAGGTCCAGTAGGGAGTGCTAGCCCCTTGCCCACTTGGCTTGGCCTTGATGCCTGGACGCTAAGAGCAGCCCATGGCGGCGGAAATCTCTTCGCTTCCCTGCAAAATGGCTTGGATGAAGTGGTCCAAAGAATCCCGTGCAAGCCGTGTCTTGAGGAAGGAAAGAGAAATGGCGGCCACCACGCGGCCCCGATAGTTCCGCACCGGCGCGGCGACGCAAATGTTCCCTTCGTGAAACTCCTCCCAGTCTGTGGCGTACCCCTGGGAGCGCACCTGCTCTAATTCCCGCTTCAACACCTCGGGATTCGTGATGGTGTTCGCGGTGAGGGCAGGAAGAGGACCTTTGCCCAAAAACTTTTCCAGAGCCTCCGAATCGTGCGCCAGAAGCACTTTTCCCAACGCCGTGCAATGGGGAGGAACCCGTCGGCCGATCACCGAGGGGATCACCACGCTCGGCGCCGCCTCCTCCCGATCCAGGTACAGCACCTCCCCCTCATAGAGCACAGCGAGATGGGCATTGGCTTCAAGTTCACGGGCGAGCCTCTTCAGCACCGGCTTGGCCTTCTCCCGAATGTCCAAGGAAGAAAGGATCTGGTTGGCCAAGGCGAGGATGTGCAAGCCCAAGCTGAACTTCTTGGTCTCCGGGTCCCGCTCGAGGTACCCGAATTTGTGGAGGGTGTAGATCACCGGATAGATGCTGCCCGGGCGTGTTTCCATGCGCTCGGCGATCTCCGTGAGGGTGAGCCCCCCTTCCACCCCGTTGAACAGGTCCAGGACCCGCAGGGCTTTGGCCAGCGACGTGTTGAGGTACCGCTCTTTCTCCATAGGGCAACCCTAATTATACGAAATCAAACCTCGCCCGCCCGGGTGGAAGAAGCCGCTCGAATCCGCGCCACCACTTCCGAAAGGTGCTGAGGACCAAGATCCTGGCCGGTGCGCAACCGCAAGGCCACCTTCCCCTCCGCAGCTTCCCGGGCTCCGCACACAAGAATATAGGGGATCTTTTGGAGCTGGGCCTCCCGCACCAACCACCTTAGGGTCTTCCCCTCCTTGGTCCAAGCCTCAGCCCGGATTCCCTCCGCTAAAAGGTTTTCCACCACTTCCTCTGCGTAAGGGATTTCGTTCTCGCTTACCGGGAGAACCACCGCCTGGACCGGCGCGAGCCACACAGGAAAGGCCCCGCCGTAGTGCTCGATGAGAATGCCAAAAAACCGCTCCAACGATCCCAGAAGGGCGCGGTGAATCATATAAGGCCGATGCTCCCGGCCGTCGGGGCCGATGAAGGTCATGTCAAACCGCTCCGGCAAGTTGAAGTCGAACTGAATGGTGGTGAGCTGCCACGGCCGCTTGAGGGAATCCTGGATCTCCAGGTCGATCTTGGGCCCATAGAACGCACCCTCCCCCGCCTTCACCTCGTAGGCAAGCCGTTCCTCCTCCACCGCCTTCCGCAAGGCTTCGGTAGCCCGGTCCCAGTCCTCGGGTTCTCCGATGAACTTCTCCGGGCGGGTGGAAAGGTAAGCGGTGAACTCCGTGAACCCAAAGGCCCGCAGGATATACAGGGCAAAGCGCAGGACGTTCTTGATCTCCTCCTCCACCTGATCAGGGCGGCAGATGATGTGGGCATCATCCTGGGTGAAGCCCCGCACGCGCAAAAGGCCGTGTAAGACCCCAGAGCGTTCAAAGCGGTACACCGTACCGAGCTCGCAGTAGCGAAGGGGAAGCTCCCGATACGAGCGGGTTTTGGTCTTGTAGATAGCGATGTGGAAAGGGCAGTTCATGGGCTTGAGGAAGAATTCCTGGCCTTCGATGGTGATGGGGGCGTACATACTTTCCCGGTAGAAATCGAGGTGGCCGGAGATCTGCCAGAGGCGGCTGCGGCCAATATGCGGGGTGTACACCAGTTGGTAACCGGCCTTATAGTGCTCGGCCACCCAAAAATCCTCCACCAGGCGCCGAACCCGTGCGCCCTTGGGATGCCAGAGGATGAGCCCGGCCCCAATCGTTTCGTTGTGAACAGAAAAAAGATCGAGGTTTGGCCCGAGCACGCGATGATCGCGGCGGCGCGCCTCCTCCCGCCACTTGAGGAATTTCTCCAGCTCTGCGGCGCTGGCGAAGGCCGTGCCGTAGATGCGGGTCAGCATGTCCCGGGTGGGATCGCCGCGCCAATACGCCCCAGCCAAATCCAGAAGCTTGAAGTGGCGCACAAGCCCGGTGGAGGGAAGATGGGGCCCGCGGCAAAGGTCTTGGAATTCTCCCTGCCGATAAAAGGAAATCTCCTGACCTGGAATCTCCCCAAGAAGCTCGAGCTTGTAAATCTCGCCCTGTTGGCGCAGAAGTTTCTCGGCCTCCTCGCGAGGAATCCATACCCGCTCGAGAGGGATGTTCTCCGCCACGATTCTGCGCATCTCCGCCTCGATGCGCGCCAAATCTTCGTGGGAGATGGGCTTCTCAAAGTGGAAGTCGTAGTAGAAACCGTCCGCAATGGCCGGGCCGATGGCCAACTTGGTACCTGGGAACAAGCGCAGCACGGCGTGGGCGAGAACATGGGCGGCGGTGTGGCGGAGGACCTCCAGGGCTTGGGGGTCGGCCGCCGTGAGGATGCGAGCCTCGCCCGTGTCAGGCACGGTCTCCCGCAGGTCCCAGAGTTTTCCGTCCATCACGGCCGCAGCAGCCTCCTTGGCCGCCGGCCCCAAAAGCTCGAGAAAGCTCATCCCCCGAGCCTCCTTCACCTCACCGCTTGGGAATATCACCTTGGCCATCGTGCACCTCCCGTCAGGGAACGCGAACGATACCGCGATGGCTTGCGGGAAGCAAGGTCAGGGAAGCAGTCGACACAGGGGGCAGGCCTCGCCCGGGCCGAGGAACGCCACCCCACAGCGCGCGCATCGCCTCCCCCCACAAGCCAGAATCGCGGTCTCCTGAGCCAAAGCCTGTGCCAGAAGCTGCACAAGCCGGCGGCGCAGGGAGGATGGGAGGTTTTCAGGGATGCTTGCTTCCGCCTCGTTCCATTCCTGGGTGCTGGGCTTGATCTCAGGAAGCGGGGCCTCCCTCTCTTCCACCACGATATGGAACCGGAGTTCCCTTACTTGGCTTGCGGGGGCGGTCCGGTCTAGTCGGGTGAGGAGTTCTTGCTCCCACATGCGTAGCTCGTTAGCCACTACGGGACTGGGCACGGCAATGTGAAGCACACCCTGTTCTACATACAGGGGCCGGGCGAGTCTCTGCAGCGTCTGGCCCACAACCTCTGGCCAACGTCGAACGGCTTCCTGCTCCTGCCATCCCCATCCCCAGCGTTGCCCCAAGAGATCCCAGTCTTCTACGTGTTTCATGCTTATCCATTCTCCCTAGTTCCAGGAACAAAAGCTATGAGAGGTTGGGGATAAGCGGAGGAAAAACGGGGTGCTTCGTGACCGGGTCCTGTGGAAAACCTTGTGGATGGGCTGGGGAAGAGCGGGGGAGAAAAAGGGCGGACAAATGCGACGGGCACTTGTCCACCGGAGTTTTCCACAGGCAGGGCGGCTTTGTCCCCAGGGGAGGGAGGGGTTATCCCCAAGGTTTTCCCGAGGTAACTGGGGATTCATCGAGCGTATTTGGAAAAGAGGCGGCTACGAAGCTCATCCACCTCGGTTCGGAGGAGAGGCGCGTCCCGTAAC
>JBBIVL010000032.1:0-14890 GCA_037439765.1 Candidatus Bipolaricaulota bacterium | reverse complement strand
GAGCCCACCGCACATTTGGACGTTGCCCATCAGATCGAGCTTATGCAGCTCATCACTTCTTGGGCGAAGGAAGGTGTCACCGTGATCATGGCCCTCCACGCTTTGAACCTGGCCGCGGCCTTCGCCCACCGCCTTGTCCTTCTTTCCCAAGGTCGGATCGTGGCCCAAGGAAAACCCCAAGAGGTGCTGATTCCCTCGCTTCTCCGCGAGGTCTTTGGCCAAGAGGCTTTGGTTCGGGTGAACCCTTACACGGGAAAGGTCTATGTGCACTTTCTTTTGGAGCAAAGGGGACCCCCCCGAAAAGCGGGGCGGATCCTTCTTTTGGGCGGGGGCGGAAGTGCGGAGGAGCTTCTCCCCCTTTTGGCCGGAGAGTACGAGGTCACTTTGGGCGTGGTTTCTCCTTTGGATTCGGATTATCGGGCTGCCCAGGCCCTGGGGATTCGGGTCATCACCGAGGCCCCGTTTTCCCCGGTCTCCGCGCGAGCCCTTGAGGAGTTTCGCCGCACCCTCCAAGAGGCTCAGGCCGTGGTGGTGGGGCCCACCTGGATTGGCCCGGGCAACCTCGCGCTTCTTGAAATCCTCGCGGAGGATGCGCAGGGAAAGCCGGTCTTCATCGTAGATCCTAAAGGCTTTCCCTCCCGGGACTTCACCCAGGGCCGGGCCACTCTCCTCCTTCATCGCCTTCTTAGCCGCGGAGCAAAATCCGTAGAACCTCGGGAGCTTTTACCTTGTTTGCGGGCGCTGCACTGGCCGGAGGCCCATGATGGCCACGAGGATTCCGAACGCGGCGAGCCCGGCCACGGGCAGGAACACACCGAGGTAGCTTCCGGTGAGGTCCCGCAAGACCCCGGACAGGATGTTCCCTAAGATGGCGCCGGCTCCGTACGCGGTGTACACGATCCCGTAGTTCCGGCCGTAGTTCTCTGTACCGAAGAAGGTGGCGGTGGCCGTGGGCGCAATGGCCAACCACCCGCCCAGGTTCATCCAAAGTATCCCGAAGCCCAAAAAGTACAGGGCGGTGTTGCCTTTCCCCAAAAGCCCCAAGGCCAGGGAGGCAAGGAGGATGAGACCGAAGGAGAGGCTAGCTGCGTAGCGAGGGGTGAGGCGATCCGTGAGCCAGCCGAAAAGCGGGCGACCAGAGGCGTTGAAAATGGCGAAAACCGAGACGGCCACGGCGGAAAGAGTTTGAGAAAGTCCCACCGCCTCTCGGCCAAAGGGCGCGGCGATCCCGATGGCCATGAGGCCGGAAAGACACCCAATGGTGAACGTGGTCCAAAGGGCATAGAACGTGGGTGTGCGCACCATTTCCCAGGGACCAAGCCCTTTTTCAGTTCTTGCTTTCTTGCCTTGGCTCTTTTGGGCCCAATCGTTGGGTGGATAGCGCAAGGGAAGGGCCAAAAGCACCAAAAGGCCAAGGAAGACGGCGCCAAGGATGGTGAAGGTCCGCAGGGGCCCCACTGCGGAGATGAGGGCGTTCATAAGGGGGGCAGTGATGAGGGGAGAGGCGCCGAAGCCCATGACGGTGAGGCCCACGGCCAGTCCCCGTCGGTCGGGGAACCATTTGCTGGCCACAGCAATGGGCGCGCCATAGGCCAGGCCCACTCCTGCGCCGGCGATCACCCCGTAGAACGCGGTCAGGGCCGCGATGTTCGGGGAAAATCCGGCCAAAAGCCAACCTGCTCCCACGAGGATGGCGCCGAGGATGGCCACCCGGCGTGGTCCCCACGTCTCCAAAAAGCCTCCGGCCACGGCCATGGCCACGGCGAACACCGCCAAGAAAACCATGAACGGAAGACCGCTTAAGGTCGCGGAAAGGCCCCATAAAGCCTCCAAGGGCTTTCGAAACACGCTGAACGCGTAGACCGAGCCCATGCACAGGTTGGCCAAAAAACCCACGCCCACTAAAAGCCAGCGACTGCGCCTTTGTACCGCAACAGAAGCCACTTTTTCCTCCTTCCTATGGAATTTGAAAAGCCCGCAAACGGGCTTTAACACTCCGAAAAGCTTTGCACTGCGGGGAGGGAGTATAGCGGAGGAGGCGGGGCCCGGCGAGGCACAACCGCCTCAGCCCTTTAGGATCTTGAATTCCAGGCGGAGCTCACCCCGGAAAACGCTGCCTTTTTCTTCGCCAAAGAACTGGAAACCTCGGGCACTGAGGAAACGGATGATCCGGAGGTTGTCCGGCACCACCTCCACCAGGATCCGCTTTATTCCCGTCTTTTTCGCCCAGGCTAAGGCCAAATCGGTGAGGATGGCACCCAGACCCAGGCCCTGCCAGGGATCGGCCACAAGAACGCAAAATTCTGCAGCATCTTCATTTGGGATCAAGCATAGCCTAGACTCCCCCAAAATTTTCCCCTCATCTATGGCGACAATGATCAGTTCGTCTTTTTTGGTCCCAAAACCATGTTGCGCCCGGTGGATCACGGCCTCAGCAGAACGGCACTCAAATCGCTGCCAGAGAGTTTCTCTGCTACAAGCCTGGATCATCTCGCACCAACGGGGAAAATCCTCTTCCGAAGCGGCGCGGATTAGCACTTCTCTTCCGTTGCGAAGCCGCGCGCAAGTCGGCGGAAAGGGAAGCACTCAGCCCTCCAAGGGCTCAAGCCGCACCGCACACACCTTGAACTCGGGGATTTTGGCCACAGGATCCAATGCGGCCTGGGTGAGGAGATTGGCCGCCTGCTCGCCGAAATGGAAGGGGATGAACACAACCCCTTTGGGCACGGTTTCCGTGACCTTGGCCACCACCGCGATGGAGCCACGGCGGGAGGCAACTCGCACCTTCGCCCCCTCGCAAATCCCCAGGGAGGCGGCATCCTCCGGGTTGATCTCCACGTAGGCCTCGGGCGAGAGCTCCACGAGGCCGGGGACTCTGCCGGTCATGGTGCGGGAATGGTAGTGCCAGAGGTTCCGGCCGGTGGTGAGGAGGAAGGGAAATTCTTGGCCGGGAAGCTCGGCCGAGTCACGGTATTCCACGGCATGGAACCTTCCTTTTCCGCGGGGGAACCGATCCTTGTGAAGATAAGGTGTCCCGGGATGATCGGGCGTGGGACAAGGCCATTGGATCCCCTGATGCTCAAGGCGGGCATAGGAGATCCCTCCATAGATGGGCACAAGGGACGCAATTTCCTCCATGATCTGGCTTGGACGGGAGTAATCCAGGGGATAGCCGAGCCGGCGGGAGAGCTGGCAGAGGATCTCCCAATCGGCGCGGGCCTCGCCCGGGGGATCGAATACTTTTCGCCCCCGTTGGACGCGGCGCTCGGTGTTGGTAAAACTCCCGTCCTTTTCGGCAAAAGTTGCGGCCGGAAGGATCACGTGAGCATACTGCGTGGTCTCGTTGGGGAAGATGTCCAGCACCGCCAAGAACTCCAATTGCTTCAGGGCCTCGGCTACATGGGCGATTTCCGGGTCGGAGACCATAGGGTTTTCCCCCATGATGAGCATGGCTTTGACCTTTCCAGCGAGGATCGCCTGGAACATCTCCACCACCGTGAGGCCCGGTTGCTCTGGCAAACTCCTTCCCCAGGCCCGCTCGAATTTCTCGCGCACCAAAGGATCAGAAAGACGTTGATAACCGGGAAGAAGTCCGGGCAGGGCTCCCATGTCGCACGCGCCTTGAACATTGTTCTGTCCCCGCAATGGGTTGATCCCTGTGCTCTTTCTCCCAAGGTTTCCCGTGAGAAGGGCCAAATTGGCGATGGCCAAAACATTTTCCGTGCCATGAGTATGCTGGGTGAGGCCCATGGCATAGAAGATCATGGCCCGTTCAGCCCTGCCATAGGCGTGCGCGGCCTCCCGCAGGAGCTCCGCCGGAATTCCTGTGAGCTTTTCCACATGCTCCGGAGTGTACTTCTCCAAGCTTTTTGCGAATTCTTCAAAGTTTTCGCATCTTTCGTGAACAAACTCCTCGTCCCAAAGCCCTTCGCGCAGGATCACGTGGCAAAAGCCGTTGATCCAGGCCACATCCGTTCCCGGCCTCGGCCGAAGATAAAAGTGAGCATGCGAAGCAAGCTCAATTTCTCGGGGATCGACCACGATGAGGCTCGCCCCGCGCCGCACGGCCCGTTTGATCTCCTGGGCCACGATGGGGTGGGCCTCGGTGGTATTGGAGCCGGTGACGAGGATGCAATCGGCATCGATGATCTCCTCGATGGAATTCGTCATGGCTCCTGAACCCAAGGCGGCGGAGAGGCCCGCTACGGTTGGGGCATGGCAAAGCCTGGCGCAGTGGTCCACGTTGTCCGTGCCTAAAACTGCCCGCATGAGTTTTTGGAATAGGTAGTTTTCCTCATTGGTGCATTTGGCGGAAGCCAAGCCGGCGATGGCCGCGGGCCCGTATTTCTCGCGTATTTCCAAAAGCTTTTCGGCCACCACCGTCAGAGCCTCTTCCCAGGAGGCTTCCCGGAAAGCATTCCCTCCGCGAATGAGCGGGTGCTTCAGGCGGTCTTCCCGGTGGATGAAGGAAAGCCCGAATCGGCCTTTGACGCAAAGGCGAAAGCCGCGATAGCCGCTGCTCACCTTTACAAGTCGGTTCCCTTTCTTGTGGATTTTTATGGCACAACCACAGCCACAATAAGGGCAAACGGTTTCCACCGCCTCCAATTCCCATTCCCGCCCTTTGAACCGACGCTCTTTTTCCGTGAGGGCCCCGGTGGGGCAAACCGCCACACACTGCCCGCAAAACTCGCAGTTGCTCTTGGTCAGGGGATCGCCAAAGGCCGTGGTGACCTGAGTGGAAAAGCCGCGAAATGCGAAGTCCAGGACCCCGCGGGCCTGGATCTCCTCACAAGCCCGCACACAGCGGCCGCAAAGGATGCATTTTTCCGGTTCGTAGCGGATGAACGGGTTATCCTCACGCTTGGGAAGTTCTCGGCGAGCATGGTCCGGCCCAGAAAAACGGCTCTCCGTGATTCCAAATTCGTAAGCATAACGCTGCAGAGCGCAAGAACCGTTCCGCTCACAGGTGAGGCAATCCTGAGGATGGTCAGAAAGGATGAGCTCGAGGTTCAGTTTTCGAAGTCGCCGGAGCCTTTCCGTATCGGTGCGGACATCCATTCCTTCCTCCACCTGGTGGTAGCAGGAGGTGAGGAGCCTTCCGTTGGCTTCCACGAGGCATAGTCGGCACACCCCGGCGGGGGAAAGCTCAGGATGAAAGCAGAGATGAGGGATCTCGATTCCGACGGAAGCGGCCGCGGCAAGGATCGTCGTTCCCGCCGGAATTTCCAGGTCTTTTCCGTTGATCCTTAACCTCACCAGTTTTTCCATCCTTCCTCCCCTGCCATTTCTCAAGCCTCAATTCTTTTTTAGCGCACCTTTTACGCACACGTTCACACAAGCTCCGCACCGAATGCACCGCTCCACCAAAATCCTATGGGGCTTTCCTTTTTCGCCCACAATGGCGCCTTGCGGGCAAGCGCGGACGCAAAGACCACAGCCCACACAGATGGTCTCATCGATTGTGTAGACCAGAAGGTTTCGGCACACCTTGGCCGGACACTTTCCGGCAAGGTGCGCTTCGTACTCGGTGCGGAAGTAGCGGAGGGCGGTGAGGACCGGGTTAGGCGCGGTACGGCCGAGGCCGCACAAAGATGCGTCTCGCACCCCTTGAGCCAATTCCTCGAGAAGCTCGAGGTCCCCAGGCCTGCCCCGCCCTTCGGTTATTTCCGTCAGGATCTCCAGCATCCTTTTCGTTCCGAGCCGGCACGGCGGACACTGTCCACAGGACTCGGCTTGGGTGAATTCCAAGAAAAACCTGGCCAGTTCCACCATACAGGTTTCTTCGTCCACCACGACCATGCCGCCGGAACCCATCATGGCGCCGGCTTCAGTGAGGGATTCGTAGTCGATGGGAAGATCCAAACGTTCTTCGGGGAGGCAGCCGCCAGAGGGCCCGCCGATCTGCACCGCCTTGAATCGTTTTCCCTCCGGAGGGCCACCGCCGATCTCAAATATCAATTCCCGCAAAGTGGTCCCTATAGGCACTTCCACAAGCCCCGTGTTCCGCACTTTTCCGGTGAGGGAAAAGATCTTCGTTCCCGGCGAGCGGGAGGTACCAATGGCGCGAAACCAGTCTGCCCCGTTTCTTATGATGTGCGGAATATTGGCCCAAGTCTCAACATTGTTGATCACCGTGGGTTTTCCGAAAAGACCTTTCTCCACGGGGAAGGGCGGACGCGGTCTGGGCTGCCCCCTTTTCCCCTCGATGGAGGCGATAAGCGCTGTTTCCTCTCCGCACACAAACGCGCCCGCGCCCTCAAACACGTGTAGCTGGAAGGAGAAGCCGCTTCCCAAGATGTTTTCTCCCAGAAGGCCGAGCTCCTCGGCTTGACGAATGGCGAGGCGCAGGTGTTTGACGGCAAGAGGATATTCGGCCCGTACGTAAATATAGCCCTCATTGGCTCCCACAGCATACGCGCCGATGATCATTCCCTCGATCACCGCGTGCGGGTTTCCCTCCATGATGCTTCGGTCCATATAAGCCCCAGGGTCTCCTTCATCGCCGTTACAGATCACGTATTTCTTGGACCCAGGGGCTTTGCGGCAGGCCTCCCATTTTCGGCCGGTGGGGAAACCCGCGCCTCCTCGGCCCCTAAGACCCGCGCGCTTCACCTCTTCGATTATCTCTTCCGGGGCCTTTTCCAAGGCCTTAACCAAAGCGAAGTATCCGCCGGTGGCGATGTACTCCTTGATGTTGAGAGGATCGATAAACCCGCAGTTTTCCAAAACCAAGCGCTTTTGTTTTCGGTAAAATGGATGCTGGGAAATATGGGGAATTCCACGGATCTTAAAAGGAAGAGGTTGGGTTTTATCTCGGGCATCCCAAAACAATAGCCCTTCCTTGGGGATTTCCCCGTTTTTTACTTCCTCAAGAATTCTTTTGGCATGCTCCGGATTGACTTCTCCGTAAAACAATCTAAGCCCATTTGGAAGACGCATTTCCACCAATGGCTCTTGATAGCAAAGACCTAAGCATCCTGTCTGCCCGGTTTTCACATGTTGGTTGTCTTCAGCGTTGAAAACGCGAACAACTTCCCCGGCTCCAGCGGCAAGACCGCAAGAAGCCAGGCCTACGACAAATTTTATCTGCGAAGGCCAAAGGCTTTGCAGGCCTTCTTCCTTAAGCTCCTTCAGCCTTTTCAGAGTTAACATTTCTCACCAAGGTACGCACGATCTCCACGGCCCGTTGGGGAGAGAGACGGCCGTAGGTCACACCATCTACCATCATCACCGGAGCCAAGCTGCAGCAACCCACACAGCGCACAACCTCCAAGGTAACCTTGCCGTCAAAACCTGGCTTTCCATGTTCAAGCCCGAGCTCGCCCTTGAGACGGTCAATGATTGCTTCCGCTCCCTGTACGTGGCAGGCTGTACCTTTGCAAATTCGTATTAAATGTTCCCCACGCGGATTAAGGCTGAACTGGGCGTAAAATGTGGCCACGCCGTACACGCGACTCACAGGGATGCCCAGTCTCTTCGCGAGCTCCCGCAGGCCTTCCTCAGGGAGGTAGCCATGGCGGGCCTGAATCTCCTGAAGAAGGGGGATGAGGGCCGAGGGGGAAACAGCACCTTGCCTTTGTTCCATGGCCTTCATTTAATTACTCCAAATGGGGGTGCGGTGTCAACCACGGGGAATCCAAAGTTGTCTTGCCCGTCCAATCCTGGTATTCTGAGCCTTTGATTGAAAGGAGGCGGGGTGAGAGAAAGGGTGCAAACGGTGGTGTGGTTCCAGGCCGCCGGCTGCACCGGTTGCTCCATCTCCCTCATGAACGCCGCCTATCCCTCCATTATAAACCTCCTTTTAGATGAGGTTGTTCCCGGGGAAAAGATTGTCCTGCGCTTCCACGCCACTTTGATGGGGCCAACCGGACAGCCTGCGCTAACCGTGCTGGAGAGGATTCCTGCGGAAAAAGCCGGAGATTATGTGCTCGTGGTAGAGGGAGCCATTCCTGCCGGAGGTTTTGGCGCTGTGGGAGAAATCCCTATGGAAGAGCGGTTTCGCACTTTGACCGATGGTGCAACCGCAGTGATCGCCATGGGAACCTGCGCTTCCTATGGGGGAATTCCCGCGGCTTTTCCAAATCCCACCGCGGCCAAAGGTGTGGCGAATTCTCTAAGCACCGTAGGAGTTGGCGTTCCTGTGGTGAACGTGCCTGGATGCCCTCCTCATCCCCGCTGGTTTGTGGAGACGTTGACCCATCTGCTCCTTTACGGTCCCCCGCGTCCGGAAGAGCTCGATGCCGTTGGAAGATTGAAAGTCGTATATCCCAGCCTCATTCACGAGAATTGCCCGCGCCGGGCCGATTTTGATGTGGGGCGCTTCGCCAAAGGATTTGGAGAAATAGGCTGTTTGTACGAGCTTGGCTGCAAAGGACCTTATACTGAGGCGAACTGTCCTTACCACCAGTGGAACAGCGGGGTGAACTGGTGCATTAAGGCCGGCCATCCCTGCATCGGCTGCTGTGAGCCGGAGTTCCCCGATTTTCCCGCGCCCCTTTTCCGCAAAGCGAATGCCCAAGAGGCTATTAGTTCATTTAGGAGGGCCAAATGAGGACGGTCACCATCGATCCCATCACCCGGATCGAAGGCCATCTTAGGGTGGAGATCAAGGTGGAAGACGGAGAAATCGTGCGGGCCCGCTCCTCCGGAGCCCTTTTCCGCGGAATCGAAATCATTCTTCTTGGGCGTTACCCTCTGGATGCCCAACGGATTACCACCCGAATTTGCGGTGTATGTCCCCTGGCCCATGCCACTGCGTCCTCCTTTTCCCTGGATATGGCCCTGGGGATCGCGGAGAAAATCCCGGAAAACGGGCGGCTTCTGCGCAACCTCATCTTCGGCGCGCATTTTCTGCACAATCACATCCTCCATTTTTACCACCTTGCGCTTCCGGATTTTGTGGACCCGCGTGGCTCCCCTTTGGAGGGGTTGCTTGCGCCAGGAGGAGAGGTTCATGACCGTCGATTCAGTCCGGAAGAGAATCGAAAATTGCTGAGCCACTACGTGGAAGCCCTGAACATGCGGCAGAAGGCCCATGAGCTTGTGGCCCTATTTGGCGGAAAGATGCCGCACGACATGTCCATCGTTCCCGGCGGGGTCACGTACCGCCCCACGCCCGGTGATGTGGCGGCCTATCGCTTCCGCCTCCAGGAACTGAAGCTGTTCATAGAAAACGCGTATGTGCCTGATGTGCTTCTCCTTGCCCAGCGCTACCGTGACTACTTCCAGATGGGGAGGGTGGGAACGCTCCTTTCCTATGGGGGCTTTCCTGAGGAAGCCGGCCGCGGGCTGGACAAAAGGCTCCTTCCCGCTGGCTTCTATCGCAATGGAAAAGCAGAGCCCCTCGACATTCAGGAGGTTCGGGAGGGAGTGGATCGTTCCTGGTACGAGGGAGAAGAAGCGCATCCACTCCTGGGCGAGACTCGCCCCGCCCCGGACAAAGAGGAAGCTTATTCGTGGGTCAAAGCCCCACGGTATCGGGGGGAGCCATGCGAGGTGGGGCCAGCGGCGCGCATGGTCCTCGTCCTCATTCGGGGGGCCCCGTCGGTGAAGTTTCGGGTACAAGATTTCCTCCGGGAAGCGGGGGTGGAGCCAGAGGCCCTGAGCTCGGCCATGGGGCGCCACCTCGCCCGGGCTGTGGAAACCGTCATCCTCCTCGAGGCCCTGGAGCATTGGCTTTCGCAACTCGATCCCTCTGGGCCCGTGGCCGTGCCCTTCAAGATCCCAGAGGTAGCCGAAGGGGAGGGCTTGGCGGAGGCCCCGCGAGGAGGGGTCGGCCACTGGATTCGCATTGAATCCGGCCGCATCGCCCGCTACCAAGTGATCTCCCCCACCACCTGGAACGCCTCCCCCCGGGATGGGAGAGGTGAGCCTGGGCCACTGGAAAAGGCGTTGGAAGGGACCAAGGTCTCTGGGGATGGACTTCTTGAGGCGGGGAGAATTGTGCGATCTTTTGATCCCTGTCTAGCTTGCGCCGTCCAATAGGGGGTGAGGATGCTGGTATCCGAGCTGAAGCCCACAGAGGAGATCCTCGGATATCTTCGACGCGGAGAGCGCGTATTCCTCGTGTCCTGTGGAGGATGCGCGGAGGTCTGCCAGGCCGGCGGGGAGAAGGCTCTTTCGGAGCTGCGATCCCTGCTCACGGAAGCCGGCCACCCCGTGAGCGGAGCTATGGCAATCCCGTTCCTTTGCAACAAAGCCCTGGTGGGGATCAGGCTTTCCCGCTCCCGAGCGGAGGTGGAAGCCGCGGATTCGGTGCTGGTGGCCTCCTGCGGGGTGGGCATCCAGGCCGTGGCCGAGGTTCTGCCCAAACCGGTGTTCCCCGCAGCCAATACCGTTACCTATGGGGCCTTTCAGGGGATTTGGCCCGCGGAGGAGCGGTGCGCCCGTTGTGGGGACTGCGTGTTGGCCTACACGGGGGGCATTTGCCCACTCACCACTTGCCCGAAAGGGCTCTTGCATGGGCCGTGTGGCGGCTCCCACAACGGGGAGTGCGAGGTGGAGCCAGGCCGGCCGTGCGGCTGGCAGCGCATCTACGACCGTCTGGCGGAAATCGGACGACTTGAGCTTTTTGCCCGGTTTCGGCCCCCGAAGGATCGGCGCCGCCAATTGGACGTGCCCCTTTCCCGCCGCCGCTCCACCTTCTGGGCCTTGGAACACATGGAGGAGGAGTAGATGAGGCTCCGGGAGCGACTGGCTAAAGGAGAGTTTGTGGTAACCTGCGAGGCGGCGCCTCCCAAGGGGACCGACGTGCTCGGAGCGCTAGAGGAAGTGCGCGCCCTCGCCGCTCGCGTCCACGCCTTTAACGTCACCGATCTTCAATCTTCGGTGGTGCGCATGAGCTCCTGGGCCTTGTGTGTCCTCATCAAGCGGGAGGGGTTTGAGCCGATTCTGCAGATGACCTGTAGGGATCGGAACCGCTTGGCCCTGCAGGCGGACCTTTTGGGCGCCTGGGCGTTGGGAATCGAAAACGTTCTGGCTCTCACAGGGGATTACCCCACGTTCGGCGACCATCCCGAGGCCCTAGCTGTGTTTGATCTGGATTCGGTTCAGCTTATCGCCTTGATCTCCGCCCTCAATTCCGGGAAGGATTTGGCGGGAAATGTGCTTTCCGGGGCCACGGATTTCTTCGTGGGCGCCGTGGTGAATCCCGCGGTGGAGCCTCTCGCCCCGCATCTCGCCAAACTCCGCCTCAAGGTGCAGCTCGGCGCCCGGTTCATCCAAACGCAAGCTGTGTATGACCCGGAAGCCCTCAAGAAGTTTGTCTCCCAGGTGGATGCCTTGGGCGTCCCCATTCTTGTGGGC
The DNA here is from genome assembly GCA_037439765.1 of Candidatus Bipolaricaulota bacterium. Taxonomy (GTDB): domain Bacteria; phylum Bipolaricaulota; class Bipolaricaulia; order Bipolaricaulales; family Bipolaricaulaceae; genus DTER01. Next base: position 3,583 of record JBBIVL010000032.1, on the reverse strand, counting down.
ATCATTCCCTTGAAATCCGCAAAGATGGCGCGGTTCATGAACGAAAACATCCCGGGGATCCGCGTGCCCGAGGGGATCATTCGGGAGATGGAGGGGGCGAAAACCCCAGAGGAAAGGAGGAAAAGGAGCGTAGAGATTTGTGCGCGCATCATAAGAGAGGTGCGCCCCTACTGCCAAGGCGTGCACTTGATGCCCATGGGCTGGGCAGATTGCGTTCCAGAAATTCTGGAATTGGCGGGGATTTGAAAGGGGGAAAGATGCCGTACGATCCCACGGTTTTGGCGGACTGGCAGATTGCGGCTGAGGCGGAGAAACACATGCCCACCCCCTGGGAATGGGCAGAAAAACTGGGTCTCCATCATGACGAGATCATTCCTTATGGGCGCATCGGTAAGCTTGATTACCTCAAACTCTGGGACCGCGTCAAGAACAAGCCCAACGGAAAATACATCGACGTCACGGCCATCACACCCACGCCCCTTGGGGAGGGGAAAACCACGACGACCTTAGGCCTCATCGAGGGGCTGGCCAAGCGGGGGAAGAACGTGGGGGGCTGTATTCGTCAGCCTTCCTCCGGTCCCACCTTCAACATCAAGGGGACGGCGGCCGGGGGAGGGAATGCCCTGCTCATCCCCATGACAGAATTCTCCCTGGGTCTTACCGGCGATATCGATGCCATCACCAACGCCCATAACCTGGCCATGGTGGCCCTTACCGCGCGACTCCAGCACGAGTTCAACTATTCCGATGAGGAGCTGGCCAAGAGAGGCCTGCGTCGGCTGGATATCGACCCAAGAAACGTGCAGATGCGCTGGGCCATAGACTTCTGCGCCCAAGCCCTCCGTCGCATCCTGATTGGCCTTGGCGGAAAGAACGACGGGTTCCTGATGGAGTCGGGCTTCCAGATCTCCGTGTCCAGTGAGCTCATGGCCATCTTGGCCATCGTAAGGGATCTGCGGGATCTGCGGGAGAGGATTGGAAGAATCACCGTGGCTTACGATAAGCGCGGGAATCCTGTGACCTGCGAGGACCTGGAGGTAGCAGGGGCCATGACCGCCTGGATGCGCCATGCCATCAACCCCACCCTGTGCTGCACCATCGAATATCAGCCCGTTCTGGTCCATGCCGGTCCCTTCGCCAACATCGCCGTGGGCCAGTCCTCCATCATTGGCGACCTTTTGGGCCTGAAACTTTGGGATTACCACGTGACCGAGTCCGGATTTGGGGCGGACATCGGCTTTGAAAAGTTCTGGAACGTCAAGTGCCGCTTGAGCGGACTTGTGCCCAACGTGGCCGTCATCGTGTGCACTGTGCGGGCCCTCAAAATGCACGGTGGGGGCCCACGGGTCGTGCCCGGCCGGCCTCTGCCCGAGGCCTATAAAAAGGAAAACTTGGAACTCGTGGAGAAGGGTGTGGCCAACCTCCTCCACCACATTCGTGTCGTGCGCAAGTCCGGTGCGTATCCGGTGGTGTGCATCAACCGCTTCCCCACCGATACCGAAGGGGAGATCCAGCTCATCAAGCGCGTTGTGGAAAAGGAAACGGGCGCGGCCTGCGTATTAAGCGAGCACTGGCGGCGGGGCGGCGAAGGCACCCTGGACCTGGCCGACGCCGTGATCGAGGCCTGCGAAAAACCCGTGGATTTCCGGTTCCTTTATCCCTTGGAGATGCCCCTGCGCCAGAGGGTGGAGCTCATCGCCCGCGAGGTCTACGGCGCCGAGGGTGTCATGTGGACTCCGGAAGCCAACGAAAAAGCTGAGGAGATCGAGAAAAATCCGGCATTCCAAAACTTCTTCACCATGATGGTCAAGACTCACCTGTCCCTTTCCCACGATCCAAGCCGAAAAGGCGTACCCCAGGGCTGGAAGCTCCCCATTCGCGATATCCTCGTTTTCACGGGAGCGGGCTTCCTCTGCCCCATGGCGGGGGACATCACCCTCATGCCCGGAACCTCCTCGGACCCGGCCTTCCGCAGGATCGACATTGACGTGGAGACAGGGCAAGTGAAGGGATTGTTTTAAGAGGTGAGCCAAGAGGCTCCCGAATAAACGTTGAAGCGTTTCCCGCGCAAGAAACCTATGAGGCCCAGGTGATACCGGCGGGCCAGGTCGACGGCGCCCAGGAGTGCCGCCCCGGGCGAAACCACCAGGGGCACGCGCGCCCGGAGGGCCTTGAGGACGATATCCGCAGAAACGCGACCAGTGAGATACAGGAGAGCACAGTCCCGGGGAAACCCGGCCAAGAGGGCTGCGCCCAGCACCTTGTCCACGGCGTTGTGGCGACCGATGTCTTTTGCGCAAACCAGGAGCCTCGGTTCGGGGCTGAAGAGGAACGCGTAGTGGTACGCGCCGGTGAGGCGAAACTCCTGGGTATGCGAGCTCACCATGCGGGGCAAGGAAAAGATCGCGTCCTTGGAGAAAAGGGGGCGAGGTTCCAAAGGCGAAAGGCCCCGCGCCTCCGGAACGCTCTGGCCACAGGATGTCCAGATCACGGAACCTTCCCCTTCCTCCGGTTCGTCTTTCAGGGCCAAGAAAACGCGGAGGGTATCGCCTTTTTCTTGGTCCAGTTCTTCCTTATATCCGCGCACTCCCTCGGGACCCTGGATGATCCCCTCTCCCAGCAAATGCCCATAGACAAACTCCTCGATTCTTTCCGCGGTGACAACAAAGCGCTTTTTCCTTCCCGAGGGAAATACGATCTCCACGATGCTTTCTTCCCCCACCCAATCCTCGATCTCTGAGGCTCCGCCCAAGGTGTGGCGGATGATCCTTATGCGTCGCATTTCCCCAGATCCTCCGGGGTGTTCACATTGATGAACGAGGAAAGGTTGGGGTCGGCCGGGCGGGCTTCCGCTTCAGGAAGGACCTTGGCCTGTGCGGCCCTCAGCAAGTCCTGCATCCCCAGCCTTCCCGAGCGCAGCGCCGCCTCCACCAGGGGCAGGAGGGCTTTGGGGTACAAGCCGGGGAAGGGCTCAAGGAAACCACGCACCGAAAAAGTCACGGGTTGGGCCCGCTCAACTTCCCGCACCAATCGGGCGAGAACGGATGGGGAGAGAAACGGGGCGTCACACGCCACAACCAGGCACACCGGAAAAGAGGCGTGAACGAGCCCCGCGTGCACGCCGGACAGCGGACCCAAGCCGGGAAAGAGATCTTCCACGCCTTTGGCCCCGGGCGGGAGGGGAAAGTCATGTCCCGAGTTTTTCCCGCAGGCCACAAGGACCTCGGAAGTGAACGGGGCCAAAACCTTTGCCAGGTGAACTAAAACGGGTTGGCCGTGTACGACCAGCCGGGCCTTGTTCAACCCCAACCGTGTCCCATTTCCTCCGGCCAAGATGACACCCGTAACCTTGCCCCTCATGCCCCCGGTAGTTTAGCACTCTTGGACCTCCCGAAAAGTACGGCAAAATCGCGGTTCCCCCCGATGTCTCAGGAAGGGAACGAATCGGCTACTACAGTTTCACGATCGGGCCCATCCCCCCACAGCCTCCCATCCTCAGGGGCATTTCACACCAACCCCGATAGCAAGAACCTTTTGTGGGGAGCCCATAATCTACGGGATTCAGGCCCAGCCCGCGAAGCTC
>JBBIVL010000031.1:0-14995 GCA_037439765.1 Candidatus Bipolaricaulota bacterium | reverse complement strand
GGAAAGGATCGTGGCCGGCCGCACCAAAGTCCTTGGCTTTTCCAAGGTGGGTGGGGGAGTTCCCCTTTATCCCGAGGAGCTAGCCCGGAAAATTTTGGAGGCTTTGCAGTGAAGGCCCATCCGCTGCACCGATTCCTGCGACGAGAGGCGTTGCCCACTGCGTTCTGCCCTGGCTGCGGAAACGGCCTTGTCGCCGGAGCCCTCTTGCGTGCTATTTCCAAATCGGGGATCGATTTTCAGAAAGCAGTGTTCGTGGCCGGGATCGGCTGTGCCGCGTGGATCCCAAGCCCCCATTTTTCCGCGGATAGCCTCCATGTAGCCCATGGCCGGGCCATTCCCACCGCAGTGGGGGTAAAGCTCCGCCGGCCAGAACTCACGGTGATCGTGGTTGGCGGCGATGGCGACATCGCGGGAATCGGGGGAAATCATCTCCTTCACGCGGCCCGAAGGAACGCGGACCTTCTGGCGGTGATGGTGAATAACCTCGTCTACGCTATGACCGGGGGCCAAGTAGGACCTACCACGCCAAAAGATCTTCCCACGCCCACCACGCCCTACGGGAACCCGGAGTATCCCATGGACGTAGCAAAGGTGATTGCCGCGGCCGGGGCAAATTACGTGGCCCGCTGGACCACCGCCCACCTGGCCCAGCTGGAAAAGGCGTTGGTGAAGGCTCTGGAGAAAGAAGGATTCCGGTTCGTGGAGGTGGTGAGCCAGTGCCCAGCTCGGGTGGGAGGAAGACTGGCCATGACCCCGGTGGAGGCATTGCATTGGCTCAGAGCACGCGCGAAAAGTGTAGGCCAAGCCGGGCCTGAAGATATCGAGGTCGGGGAGTTTGTCGACCGTGATCGGCCGGGATTATTGCGTTCCCTCCGAAGGGGAGAAAATGGCGGAGACTAAGATTCGCCTCTCCGGGATCGGGGGCCAGGGGATCGTCTTTGCCGGAAGGCTTTTGGCTCAGGCCCTGTTGGAAGCCGGAAAACATGTGACTCTCCGTTATGCCTACGGTGCGGAGGTCATGGGGACTCCGGTCCATTCCGAACTCGTCCTCTCCGAGGAGCCCATTCGCTGTCCGTATTTTCGGGAGGCGGACATCGCCGTGGCCCTACATCCACGGGCCTTTCCCGAGGCCATAAGGGGCCTTTCCCCTACGGGCCTTTTGGTGGCGGATTCCGCGGTGGATGCGCGCGGAATTCCACCCGGGGTACGAGTGGAAGTGGGGCCGTTTGTGGCTGTGTCTTCCCGGGGTCGGCCGGGAGATCCCGGAAGACTTGCCCCGATTACGGCACTAGGATTCTTGGCCAAGCTTGGGATTTTCCCCGCCGAACCCCTTTTCAAAGTGGCCAGCTCCGGCCGCGCCGGCCAGGAAAACGTAGAGGCTCTCCATCTCGGTTTTCGTCTCTAACAGCCTTTTCTCAACTCTGCATACACGCCTCCACGGTTCTAGAAAGCAATCCCACTTCTTGCACGTGGGCCTTACCCCATTTTCCCGCACGGGGATCGCCGAGTCCTTCCCGCCCCATGGGTGCCGGCAATCGGTTAGCTCGCCCACACCAGTGGATCTCCCCCTTTCTCCCTCGCCCCGGGGTGGGTTGAGCTCAGGGAGTAAGCTCTTCTCAGGAGCGTTTCTCGCTTCCGTATTTGGTAAACTCCCATTCTCTGGGCCATGGGAAACTTATTGGGTGCGGCGGGCGTGATCTTTGTGCTTGTGGGGCTGGGGTACCTGTCCCGGGCTTTGAACCTCCTCCGGGCAGGCGACGAACGGGTGTTGAACGCCCTGGTTTACTACTTTGCCCTGCCCGCGTTTCTTCTTCTGGAGCTCGCCCAGGCCCCGTATTCCTGGGAGACGCTGCGGTTCATGCTGGCAGGCGGCGCACCGCTGGTCCTCCTTGTCCTCCTCCTGGCCTTCCTCCGGCCATTAGGGCTCCCCCAAGAAAAGTTCTACCTCCTTGCCGTGAGCACGGTGTTCGGAAGCTTGGCTTTCTTTGGGATCCCGTTCGTCGAGTACGGGGTGGGCGGGGAAGAGGCCACGAAACTCGCGGCGCTTGCCGTGGGACTTTTGGCCCCCTTCGGCGTGGGATTCGTGCTCACCCTTCTCGAGCTTCACGGGAATCAGGGCGAGCCTTGGACCCAGGCTGTGAGGAAAACCCTCCGGCGTCTGGCGCGAAACCCGCTGATCCTCAGCATCCTAGTGGGGGTTGTCTTGGGCCTTACCGAGACAGAACTCCCTCGTTTTCTGCACCAGGTGCTGCGGTATTTGAGCGGAGCCGTGGCACCCCTGGCCCTGTTCGCCTTGGGGGCTTTCCTGTTCGGCCGCCCCTACAAAGCCCTTTCCAAAGCCTTGGGGTTGAGCCTCCTGCGCCTTGCGGTGCTTCCCGCCCTCACGTGGGCCTTTGCCCTTCTCCTGGGGCTTCCCGAGCTGGAGACCACGATTCTGGTGATCATGAACGGAACGCCCTTGGCCGTGAACATGGTCGTTCTTTCCCAACGGTACGCATTCTATGTGGAGGAGATGGCTTCCCTGACCCTCCTCTCCTCCCTGGGTGCCCTCCTCACCCTGAGCCTCTGGCGCTGGGTTCTCTAGGTCCGAAATTCCAGTCCCCGTTGGTCTTCGGCGGGAATTGGCCGAGGGGCAACCTCACAGGGAAAAGCGCTGCACCTCACCGGTGGAAGAAATCGCAAGGAGCTCGCGGTTTTTCAGGGGGTACCAAGACTTCGCCCCATCGGCGGGCTCGGAGGCCACCCCGACTTCCTCCGGCCCCTCGTGGACCCACAGGGTGAAGTACTCAGGATCCTGGGTGTACGCACAAAGCGCGTAGAGAGCCGCCCCCTCGGAGATAAGCAGGTTCAGCGCGGAATAGTCTCGCACGTTGCTCAAAAGGGCGACCAATGCCGTCCTCAATGCCTCCGGGGTGCGGGGCTGCCAGCGTCGGGCAAGCCAAACGAGAACTCTTCGGGAATCCGTGCCCAAACCGTCGCCCAACGGGTTCACATCCCGAACCGTGCCGTTGTGGCAGAGAAAAACGCCATCGTAAAAGAATGGGTGTGCGTGTAAGGCTCCTCGAAACTTTCCATACTCGGGCGAGGCTTTTCTTGCATGGGCCAAAAGGAGGCGGGCTTGGGCCTCTAAGGGACCGGGGAGGCCCCCCGAGGCCAGGGCTTTTGGCCCAAACCGAAAGAGGCGCCAGCGTCCTTCAGGTTCCAAGAACGCGTAGCCCAGGCCGTCCCGATGCGGGGCCTTCTTCCCGGAGAGGCTGAGCCCCAAAAGACCCGGAGAGGCCTCGGTAAGCCATTTGCGCAGGGGGAACGGTTCACGGCTCCAAACCCCCAACATCCGGCACATGGCTAGCGGCCTCGCTTCAAGGCGGAGAGGAAAGCCTCCACGGGCAGGGTGTTCAAGACATCCTTGGCCTCCGCCCAGCCCCGGCGCAGGGTCAGGACCCCGTATTCCAGAAAGGAAAAATGGTCGGGCGCATGGGCGTCGGTGCCCAGAAGGAAACGCACGCCGTGGTCCAGGGCCCGGCGGATGAGATCGGCCGGGAGGTCCAGGCGCTGGGGATTGGCGTTCACCTCCAGGGCCGTGCCGGCCTTGGCCGCGCGACGAAACACCTCATCCCAGTCCGCTTCGTACGCCGGGCGCTCCCCGATGAGCCGCCCCGTAGGATGCCCCAACACGTCCACCCCCTCATCCTCCACTGCGCGCACCAGGCGCTCCGTCATCTCCTTTTTGGAGAGCCGAAAGTGGGTGTGCACGGAGGCGATAACCAAATCCAACACGGAGAGAAGGTCCCGAGGCACATCCACCGTGCCATCCCGGGCAATGTTGGCCTCCACGCCACAGAGAATGCGAAAATCGCCGAGCGTTTCGTTGAGATTTCGGATTTCCTCGATCTGGCGGCGCAAGTCATCCGGGGAAAGCCCGGGAATGGCCTGGGCAAAGCGCAGGTGATCGGTGATGGCCAGGTACCTCAGGCCCGCGGCCTGCCCGGCCGCCACGGCCTCCCCAAGGCTCATCTTGGCGTCGGACCAGTCCGTGTGCACGTGGAGATCGGCGAGGATTTCGGCAAATTCCACAAGTTTTGGGAGGTGGCCGGCCTCGGCCGCGGCCACTTCGCCTTGATCCTCGCGGAGCTCGGGCGGAATGTAGGCCAGGCCCAGGGCCTGATAGATTCCCTCCTCCGTTTCCCCAGCAAGCCGGTGGTCCTCTTCGTCAAAGAGTCCGTACTCGTTGAGCTTCCAGCCCCGGGCCACCGCCCGTTCCCGCAGGCGAATGTTGTGGGCTTTGGACCCGGTGAAGTATTGGAGGGCCGCACCAAAGGATTCCCCCGGAACAATCCGCAAATCCGCCTGAAGGCCCCCGGAGAGTTTCACGGAGGACTTCTTTGGCCCTTGGGCCAATACCTCCTCCACCTCGGGGAGGGCGCAGAAGGCCCGGGCAGCCTTCTCGGGCTGGTCGGAGAGGGCCAGGAAATCCAGATCGCCCACGGTTTCCTTGCCCCGCCGGAGCGACCCTGCCGGCTCCACCCCCTGGAAAAAGCCGGTGGCCAAAAGCTTTTGGCACAAATGGCGGGCCAGGGGAAGGGCATAACCCAAAAGCTCGCGCCTCTCCGCGCCCTCTGCCTCCGCCAGCCCCCGCCGGATCTTTTCCTCGATCTTCGGCCCCAGCCCCTTTACCTCCCGAATTTTTCCGGCCTCCACGGCCCGGGCCAGGTCCCCGAGCGTCCGCACGCCCAACGCCTCGTACAGGAGTTTCGCGGTTTTCGGACCGACTCCCTCCACTTGAGTGAGTGCGTAGAGGTCCACGGGAAGCTTGGCTTTCAGTTCTTCGTGGAGCGCGAGTTTCCCGGTGCGCACGATCTCCTCGATCTTTTTGGCGATGGACTCGCCCACGCCGGCGAGCTCGTGCAGCCGGCCCTGCTCCACCAACTCCTCCACGGGGATGGGGCAGGATTCCACGGCTTGGGCAGCGCGGCGATAGGCACGGGGCTTGAATTCCACACCCTCCAGTTCCAGAAGATCGGCCACTTCGTAGAGGATTTTGGCCACCACCCGGTTCTTCATCGACAGAGCGCGGCGAACCGCTCAAACGAGCGGTCGTAGGTGCGCTCTACCTCGGGCGGGAAACAGCAGGCCGGAAGCTCGCGCTGGGAGAGGTGGTACTGGAGGCACTCGCAGCAGCGCCCTTTTCTGGAGCAGGTGGGCCAGGTGCAAGGGCACCGGGCCAGGTTCTCCTTGAGGTTTGGACAGCTCGCCACGCGAAAAACCTCCTTTCCCGGGGATTTCCCCGCCGCGGCTATAATGCCGGCACCATGGATCTAGAGCAAGCGGTTTTCGCGCGGATCCAGGAGGACACCCGGGGCGAACGTCCGCACTACGAGCGCTACGCCATCACTGCGGTGGCCCCCACTCTGGAAGAGCTCTTTGGGCTTAGGCCGTCCCGGCCGGGCCTCCGGATGGAGCTGGGGTTGCCCGAGGCCCAGGCGGTGGTGAGCGTGATCCTCGACGGCGTGGGCTGGCGCCGTTTGGAGTCCTTGCGGGCCGAAGGCCTCGTGGATTTGCGCCCGTTCCTGGATGGCGGGGTCTACCTCCCCCTGACCTCGGTGTTCCCCACCACCACGACGGCCGCGTTGAGCACGCTTTCCACCGGGGAAAGCCCGGCCGTGCATGGTGTCTTGGGCTACAAACTTTTCCGACCGGAGTTGGGAACGGTGGTGGACATGATCCGACTGGCGCCACCCGCCGGCCGCGAAGACGCCCTGGAAAAACTCGGCCTTTCCCCAGAAAGGATTCTGAGCGTCCCCACCGTGTACCAGCGTCTTTCCCTCCATGGGATCCCCACTTTCCTCTTCCTTCCCAAGTACATCGCGGATTCCGGCCTCTCCAAGGTGCTCTACCAAGGGGTGGCCCGCATCGTGCCCTTCCTCACGGCCGCCGACCTCCTCGTGCTTCTCCAGGGGGCCCTGAGCGAGTCTGGAAAAAGGCTCCTTGCGGTGTACTGGCCGAGCACGGATTCCCTAGCCCACACCTATGGTCCCCGTTCCGAAGCTTTTTCCCTGGAGCTCGAGCACATTCTGGCCACGTTGGCCAGGCTGGTGGCCATGGCTCCCCGCGATTTCGTCCTGCTCATCACTGCAGACCACGGGTTCTACGATGCAGATCCCGTGAGGGACATGGTGAATTGCGCCGCTCAAGCATCCCTGCGAGAGGCCCTCCTTTTCCCACCCGTGGGCGATCCCCGCGCCGCTTACTTCTTTCTCAAACGGAGCAAGGACGGGGTTGTGGAAAAATTCTTCGCCGAGTTCTTCCCCGAGGATTTCTTGATCCTCCCGGTGGAAGAGGCCCTGCGCCGAAGGCTCTGGGGGCTGGAGGAACCTGTGCCCGAGGTGCGCGCCCTCCTCGGGGACCTTGTGGTCATCTCCCGGCGCCGAAAATTCGTGCTTTGGCCCACGGAGGAGTTCAAACTGCGGGGGTTGCATGGCGGGCTCACCCCGGACGAACTCTACGTGCCCTTGCTTGTGCGGCCGGTGAAAGGGAGGAACGATGCCGGTAATTAAGCGAATTGAGGAGGTCTTGGCCCAGGATGTTTCCGACGGGAAGGACGTGGTGGGGGTCACCAAGCGCTTGCTTTTGGGTCCCCAGGAGGGCGCGCCCACGTTCGCTGTGCGGCTGTTTTCCGTGGCCCCGGGCGGCCACACCCCGGCCCACACCCATCCCTACGAACACGGCGTGATCGTCCTGCGCGGACGGGGCGAAGTGCTCGCCAAACACGGTGCTTCCCCTGTTGGCCCGGGAACGGTGGTGTTCGTGCGCCCCGGCGAATTCCACGGGTTCCGCAACCTAGGGCAGGAAAATCTGGAATTCCTGTGCATCGTCCCCGTGGAGGTGGAACGCTAGGCCCATGGATCTTTGGAAGCTCCTCATGCTCGGAGTTATCGCGGCGGGGCTTTTGCTCATCTTCGGAAGCCCACCAGAGCCGCCCAAGCTCCCGGAGGGATTTCGGGTGGAAGAGGGCACGTTCCACCACCGCATGGCCGGGGGAACGCGGGAAGAGCTTTTTGGCATCTATCCGGTGGACGCGGGCTTCCGCGTGGTGAGCCTGCTCCACGACAAGGGCAAAGTGCTTGTGGAGGCCGATTTCCTTTATGGGCCGGATTGGACGCCCTTGGCTGGGACCCTCACCCAACGGGCCCCCGAGGAGGTTCGCTGGCTGTTCAGCTTTGACACTGGGGAGGCCGTGGTGCGCAAGCAGGTGGGGCCACGGGAGACCACGGAAATTTTTCCCCTCTCGGGACGGGCTTTTCCTTTCGATGGCGATCTTCTTGGGCCCTGGGATCCGGTTTTTCGAGCCGATCCCCAAGCCGCGGTGGAGCTTCTGGACATTCGCCGCGGCAGCCCGCGTACGATGACGCTCGGCACGCCGGAGGAAACCAAGCTCCGCGTGTTCGGTCGAGCCCTCCCTGCCGAGCGCCTGGAGGTGACCGGGGAGGAAGGAACACTTCGGTTCTATCGGCAGGGTGAGCTCCTCATCGGGGTGCGCGGGGAAGGCCTGGAGGCATTCCTGGTGGAAGTGCTTCCCGAGGGAATCCAGGAGCTTCCTTAGGTCAGAAGTTCATCCCAGGCGACATCGGAGCGGGTGCCATCGGACCACTCCACCTGGGTTGTGCGGGAAAACACGTTGTGGGCCAAGATTTTTCCAGTGCGGCCGTTAATTTCCAAGCGTTTCCCGGGCTCAGGAAGGCTCTGAAGAACTTGGAGATAAAAATCCCGCTCGTAGGCCAAGCAACACTTGAGGCGGCCACAGGCCCCGGTGAGGCGCTCGGGGTTCAGGAAAAGTTGCTGTTCAAAGGCAAATTCCAGGGGAACAGGCCGGAGTTGGGTGAGGAAAGTGCGGCAGCATAAGGGCCGGCCGCACGGGCCCAGAAACCCAAGGATACGGGCCTCGTCCCGAGGGCCCAGCTGCCGCAGCTCCACGCGCAGATGGGTCTCCCCGGAAAAGTCCCGCAAGAACTTACGGAAATCCACGCGGGCGGCAGCGCAAAAGTACAGGCGCAGAAAATTCCGATCTAAATCGAGTTCGGCCGCCTTGAATCGCAGAGGAAGGCCGGCGGCGAGGGCCCGCTCTTGGGCCATCCCCCGCCAACGCTCCGCTTGGACCTGGACCTCCGCTTGGGCTTGCAAATCGTCCGCCCGGGCGGGACGCAAAAGCCTTCCCGCGGCCTCAATGCGCTCGGCCACGGGCGAGCGCAGCACCCGCACAAGCCAAAGCCCGCGGTCATCCTCCTCCACCCAAATCTCGCCGGGAAGGCCCACGGCGCCCACCCAGGCGGCAACGTGCACCTCTGGCCAAGGCGAAAGTCGTTTCACTAATGCCTTTAGCCCTTCCGCGGCCAAAGCAGCACCACCTCCGCCAAAAGCCGTGGGTTGGCATTGGCCTCCAACTCCGCCCGGGCTAGGGACACCCGCCGCGCCCAATCCGCAAGGAGCGCTCGCCGGGGAGCAGCCACGCCATCCTCAAGCTCCCGGCGCAAAAGCCGAAGAAGTTCCCAGAGGAAATCATGCAGGGCCTCAGTCCGGGCCAGGGTTTCCGCAGCCTCCAACACCCGAAAGGCGGGTTCGTGCGGAAGTCTTTTGAGGGCGGCTTTGGCAAAGACCCCGCGCCGCAGAGGATCCGTAGCCTCTCCGGAAAACTGCAGAACAAGCGCCGCCAGGGAACGCCCTCCCGCTTCTCTCTCGGCTTCCTCAAGTTCCGAAAACACGTGCCGCCGGGTGTCGAGGAATTTTTCAAGCTCTCCCTCCCGTTCCATACAAAGGTCCAGCAGGAACTGGCTCTCCTCTGGGCTATAGCCCGCTCGAATGAGGGCCTCCTCCCAAGCTTCCCGGGGAGAGGAGCAAAAACGGAGAGCACAGCGGGAACGGACCGTGGGGATCACCCGGTCGGGTGCCTCGGCGTAGAGGATGACCGCAAGGTAGGGCGGAACCTCCTCAAGAAGTTTCAGAAGGGCATTGGCCGCCTCGGGGGTGAGGCGCTCTGCCGGGCCAAGGAGAGCCACGCGAAGGGGACCGGCCACGGGCGCGTAACGGGACCAAAGGATGAGGGCCCGGATTTCCCCGATCCCCAGCCATTTCCCTTCTGATTCGATTCCGAGAAAATCGGGATGAAGGCCGGGTCGGCTGGAGAGAAGTTCCTGAGCCCGAAGCCGCGCCGCGGCCCGTGCACCACCCCCACAATAAAGCTCGGGAAGCATCGGGAAAGACTACGCGGAAACCTCATCCCTGGGCAACCCTTTGAGTGCGCGGGCAAGGAGCGGTACGCTGGACAGGATGGGCGGGGAAAGGCGAGAAGAAACACGGGCCATCATCGAGCGCACCATCCTTGTGCGCCGCGTGACCCTGGGGGTTTTCTCTCTCTTGGCTTTGGCCGTCACCGGTTTTCCCCGCTTCCCCTTCAACCCCCTTTTCGCCGTGCCGTTTGCCTGGTTCCTCCTCACCTTTCCCTTCGCCTGGCTCATTCGGCGCCAAAGGAGCGCGCACTCCCTCCACAACGTTCACGCCGCCTTTCTCTCTGCGGAGGCCGTGCTCGTGACCTATCTTGTCCATCGGCTGGGCGGTGTGGCCTGGGTGGGGGTTCTCTTTTACCTCTTCACCGTGATGTACGCCAACTTCTTCCTGCCCAAACATGCGGGCTACGTGGTCACCGGCCTGGCGGTGGGCGGATACGCGTTGGTCGGTCTCCTTGAGTATTTCGGAGTCCTTCCGCACTTCTTTCCGTTCGTCACGGAGCAACTCCCTTACAAGGACCTTGCCTTTGTTCTGGCCACAATCCTCGTGGGCGGGGTTGGGTTTTACAGCGTTCTTGCGTTTACGGTGCGGGCGTTCGCTTCCCTTTATGAGCGAAAGAATTTAGAACTCCTTCGACGGGAACGGACGCTGGCCCGCCTTTCCGCAAAGCTTCTCACCGCCCAAGAGGAGGAGCGCCGCAGGATCGCGAGGAAAATTCACGACGAAGTGGGGCAGATCCTCGCTGCTGCTCGCTGGGCCCTCGCCGCCGGAGAAAAAGAGGAGGCGGAGAAACTCCTCGCCCAAGGGATCGAAGCCCTGCGCCATTTGGCCCGGGAGCTCAGGCCGCCCCTTTTGGACGAGGCCGGGCTGGCTCCGGCGTTGCGCAAACTTCTCTCCAATTTCGCAGCCGCAGGATTAGAAGTGAACGCAGAAATCGAGGAGGGAAGGTATCCTGAGCTCGTGGAAACCGTGGCCTTTCGGGTGATCCAGGAAGCTTTGGAGAACGTGCGGCGCCATGCCCAGGCCAAAAAGGTTTTCCTGAGCCTTGGGGAGGAAAACGGCTGGCTCTGCGGGGAGGTGGGGGACGACGGCCGCGGGTTCGATCCGGAAAGAACCACGCCGGGCTTGGGCCTTTCCGGGATGCGGGAGTGGGTGGAACTTTTGGGGGGCACCTTGTCCATTGATACCCGCCCGGGCCAAGGCACGCGTGTGCGCTTCCGCCTCCCTTTGCGTTCGCCAGGCTGAGAACTCATTCGTAGCGCAGGGCTTCCACAGGATCAAGGCGGGAGGCGCGTACCGCCGGATAAAGCCCGAAAACGAGGCCCACCGTGACAGAGAAGCCCACAGCCAAGAGCGCGGGATAACCGGAAATCACAAACGGCCACCCGCCAAGCAGGGAGCCGAGCCAGGCTGCCAGCCAACCCACACCAAGTCCAAGAAGGCCGCCGAAAAGGCAGATAACTACAGCCTCAGCCAGAAACTGGTTGCGGATATCCCGAGGGCGGCCCCCCACCGCCATGCGGATCCCGATCTCCCGTGTCCGCTCCACCACGGAAACGAGCATGATGTTCATGATCCCTATTCCGCCCACAAGGAGGGAGATGGCCGCCACACTGGCAAGAATAAGGGTCATGGTGCGCACGCTCTCCTCATAAGTTGCGATCATCGTTTTCTGCACGGTTACGGAGTATGGAGTGAGTGCGCGCTGGATGCGCGTGGTGCCAAAGGGTGTGACCGCAACCTGAAGACCACCTCGCTGTGCTGCCGCAGTGGCCTGAGCGGTAGCAGCGGCGAAGGTCGCCGCGAGGATTCCTTCAATGGCGCTGGCCGCCTTCTCCACAGAATTCGCATCCACAGCCTGAGCAATGTACGTGGTGAATTGTCGGCTTCCCGTGAGGGTCTGCAGGGTGGAAAGGGGCACATACACATAATCATCAAGCGTTTGGTTGCCCACAGTCCCCCGTTCCACCATGACCCCCACCACCCGAAAGGCCACCTTTTGCCCCATGAGCTCCATGGTGAGCCATTGCTCAACCGCATCACCGTCCGGGAAAAGATCCTTGGCCACGTTAGCCCCAAGCACCGCCACTTTCTGCCCCGCGTCGAGCTCGTGAATGAACCGGCCAGTTTCCGGATAAAAATTGTCGAACAGAAGAAGGTAGTTTGGGGTGACGCCGAGAAGGGAAAGATCGCGGGATTGAGTGCCCACGCTGTAGGATGCGCGGGTTGAAGCAATGGGAACCACAAGGGAAACGTAATCGGCCGTAGCCAGACGATCGGTGAGCTCCTGGGTGAGGGCCCGTGCCGCAGCTGCCGATTGGATGACCGTGGGAAAAACGTTGACGGTGAGGGTACGGATCCCAAGTCCCGCGATGCGTTCCTTCATCTGGGCTGTGGCCCCGCTTACGAGGGCAATGGTGGCCACGACGGCCGCTACCCCAATCACGATTCCCAAAATGGAGAGGCCGGTGCGCAGGTGGTGCGCCCCCAAAGCCCCAAAAGCACTGCTCAGAAGATCAGCCAGAACCATAAAGTTCCTCCTGCACAAGACCATCCCGCAAAATCACGATGCGCTCAGCTCTGGCCGCGATCTCCGCCTCATGGGTTACGATTACCACCGTGCGCCCTTCCCCGTGCAAAGATCCAAAAAGATCCACAATTTCCTGGCCTGTTTGGGTATCCAGGTTCCCCGTAGGTTCATCGGCCAAAAGGAGTTTGGGGGTGTGAACGAGGGCGCGGGCGATGGCCACCCGTTGTTGTTGTCCGCCGGAGAGCTGGGTGGGTCGGTGGTGAGCAAACTCAACAAGGCCCACACGGCTGAGGGCGGCCATGGCCCGCGCCTTCCGCTCCACCGGCTTGATTCGCCCATACGTCAAGGGAAGGGCCACGTTTTCCCAGGCCGTCATCCGGGGAAGGAGGTGGAATTGCTGGAACACGAAACCAATCTTGGTGTTGCGGAGGCGGGCCAACTCATCGGCCGAAAGCGAAGCCAAATCCAAACCATCCAAGAGGACTTGCCCTTGGCTTGGCCGATGCAAGGCGCCCATGAGGTGAAGGAGGGTGGATTTTCCTGAGCCGGACGGCCCGGTTATAGCGAGAAACTCGCCTTCCTTGACTGCCAGATCCACTCCCCGCAAGGCCCGGAAAAATGTCGGGCCCATAGGGTAGTCCTTGACCACCTTGCACAGCTCGACCACGACGTTCATGGCCCCCCCGGCGGCATAAAACCCGGCGTCGCACCGCCTGGCATCGGCGGCGTCCCAGTTTGAGTAGCCGTGGTTGTGGTTGTACGGGAGGGGTTGAGGAGGATCACATCCCCTTCCTGGAGTCCCGTCTTGATCTCCGCCCAAAGGTCGGAGGTGACCCCGACTGTGACCACTTGGCTTACAGCTTGGCCATCGGCCACCTTCATCACTGTCCAGGCGCGGCCGGTCTGCACAAGCGCGGAAATAGGCACGCGCAGAACGTTTTGGACGCTCGCCACCGTTATTTCCAAGCGCGCAGTGTATCCCACAAGAATCGTGGGATCGGTTTGGAGAAGCTTGGCCGTCACGGAAACCACGGTGCTCGTGCCCCGGGTGACCGCTTGTCCCCCAATCTTCACAATCTCCATCGGAAAAGTCTTGCCCGAAAGCGGCTCAATCACCGCAATCCCGCGCTGCCCACCTTTAAGCGAGGGCACATCCAGCTGGTCCACGTTGACCTCTACGAAAAGCTCGCTGGTGTCGATGAGGGTGAGGGACCAGTTTTCTGTGGCGGAACTCGGCTGGGTGATGTTCGTGACCACGCCAGAAAACTGGGCTTTAATGATGGTGTTGTCCAGATTTGTTTTGGCCAAGTTGTAAGCAAGCTCGCGTTGGCGCAGCACCGCAGGAATTCCCTGGGCCTTGGCCTCCGCGAGGGCCTGCTCGGCTTGGAGAAGGGCAAGCTCCTCTTGCGTGCTATCGAGCTGGACCAGAACTTGCCCTTGGGTCACGCGATCCCCCACGCTCACCTTGAGCTCCTTGAGTTTGGCACCGGAGAAAGTGAAGGTGTACTGCTGTTTGGGTACGACGCTGCCATAAGCGACCACGGTCTTGGTTATGTCACCCCGGGTGACGCGGACGGTGGCTCCAAGGGTTTGTGCGGCGCTGGAACTCCCTCTGGAGCCAAAGACGATGCCCAAGGTTATGCCCGTAGCCATGCCCGCAAGGACCAGCCCCAGCACCCACGGCTTTTTCCTAAACCACCTTCCTAACCTCAGAAGAGCCTCCCGCCGATTCATATTCACCATCCTTCCCACGCCACCGACCGCCCTAAGGCCGCCTGAAGGTTCAGGTAAGCCACAAGGACATTGGCTAAGCGCTGCTGGGCTTCCAGGAGAAACGCGTCCCTTTGCCGTTGAAATTCAAACCACTCGCTTTCGCTCAAAAGTCCTGCCTCGTGTTTTTGACGATTGATCTCCTGTTTGAGCTGCCATTGCTCTTCCTCCAGGGGAAGTCGCTCCAAAGCCTGCAGGGCGGAAAGGAGGGCCGTCCTTAAATCCCCGAGGTTCTTGCGCACCGTGGATCGCGCGGTTTCCAAGCTGAGCTCAGCCAAAGCTACTTGAAGCTCGCTGAGCTTTATTTGATCCGCATGGTCTGGGGAGAAAAGATCGAACTGGATTGCCCATCCCAGGGTAAACCCTTGAGGGCCGGCCCCGAGCTCCAAGGAAATCGTGGGAAGCCAAGAAAGCTTCGTCCTGTCCAATGCCCTCTTCGCCTCTTCCATTTTTTCTTGTGCGGCCTGCACCTCGCGCGAAACCTCCACCGCGGCCTCGATATCCAGCGAGGCTAAAAGCTCGTGTGCTAAAGTAACGATTTTCTCCTCGTCCAGGGAAACAGGGCTAAGTTCCACATCCTCCTTCAGACCTAGTTGCTCCTGGAGAAAGCGGGCCTTTTGCGATTGGTAAGCGTCATAGGTCTGCTGGTAAGAAAGCTCGGCCTGGATGAAGGAAAGCCGGGCCTCGAGAAGGTCCGTCCTTCCCGCAAGGCCGGCGGAAAACTTCTCCTCCACAGCTTTTAGGTTTTGCTCAGCCTTTCGTCTGGCATCCTCCGCTTGCCCCACCTTGACCTCACGGCTGAGAAGGTCCAAATACCCCGTGATGATGCTCACGACCACGCTGGCCTTCGTTTTTTCAAGGGAGACACGCGCCTCCTCTGCGCTTTTCCCAAGGCTCACCAAGGTCTCCTCAGCGGCCGTGGGGTTGGTAAGATCCAGGCTAAAAGAGAAGCGTAGATTCCAAGAGGAGTTCCAGCTTGGGCCGGGTTGAAAAGTGAGGTGACCGGAGAGTTTGCTCATGGTCCCCACAGGAAAACTCAGGGCCGCGGAGAGGTTTCCTTCGAACCACGTCCCCGGCGAGGGTGAAAGGCTCAAGGAAAGGGTGGGCAAAACCGAGCGCACCTGGGCCGCGCTGAATTGGAGTTCGGCCACGGATACTTGGAGCTGCGCCCGCTTGATGTCCGGGTGATTAGCCAAAGCGAGTTGGGTCGCCTCGGAAAGCGTCAATTCCTTCCCCAAACCAATGGGCATAACCAGCACGAAAATGGCAAGCAACAGCATCAACCTTCGGCATCTCATAGCTCAAAAAGTATAGCCGAGGATGTGCAGATCATGTGCAAAATTTGTGGAAATGCCGCAGGCCTAAAAAATGGCTAAGATTGGGAGTCATGCCGAAAACCGTCCTGTTGGCCGACGA
>JBBIVL010000030.1:0-15269 GCA_037439765.1 Candidatus Bipolaricaulota bacterium | reverse complement strand
GACACAACCGGTAGTGAACGCGACCTGTGACATGAGATTCCAAGCTCGAGGTACTGAATGTGCGGGACGCCCTCGAAGAACCTTATGCCCAAAGAGGGGCGAAGAGATGTATTCCCAGCGACGGAGTAAAGGGTAAGGGCAGGGGTTGACTTGGCGCGCGCTTTCAGAGATATCTCGGAAAGGGCGTCCGCGGGGCACCATGGTACCCTTCCCATGGGAAAAGACTTCCGAAAGGGGGGGAAGCTACCATGCGGAAAGAAATCCGTAACAACATCTCAATCTTATTAAAGGCGTTCGAGGAGGAACCTAACGCGGTGATCCGGCACCTTACTGGAGAGCCTCATGCGGAAGGAGAGGGAGATCTATCTCGGGGAGCACCCTACCAAGGCAAATGGCTACTACACTCGTGACCTCCTCACCCTCCTATCACAAATCAACCGAAACGATTGCGCGGAGAGGTGACAGGAAGGACGAAAGTGGTGGAGGTAGTTGGGGGGAGGGGTGGAAAAGCTTTTGTACTTGTTTGTGAGTGATTGGAGCGAGGTAGGGGAGCAAGAAGGCGTTGGAGATTTGCATAAATTAACATGGGACCCACCATGCTGGCTAACGACGTTTGGCGGGACACTGGGCGACTCGGGCTGAAGGCCCAGGAAATGAAACCTTCCCACGAGAAAACGTGGGCTATTGAGCAGCTAAGAAGCGAGAACGGAGAGGGGGTCAGGGGAAAATGCTCCTGGTGGAAGCCTAGGATGCTTTGGTGTGAGGGAAAACGGCACGTTGCCATGGGGATTTCTACATGGGCTTTGCTCGAGATATCTCGTCTACTTGTCGAACCTTCGTTTGAAGTTATACTGCAAAAGTGGTGGATCATGGCGGAGACGAACCAGAAGATCGGGGAGAGGCTGGCGGCATTGCGCCGGGCCCGCGGCCTCACGCTACAAGAGCTTGCGGAACGATGCGGCCTTTCCGCGAGCTTCCTCTCGCAAATCGAGCGCGGAGTTTCGGCTCCCTCCATCGTCTCCCTTTACCGTGTGTGTCAGGCGCTTTCCGTCCCCCTGTTCCAGGTGCTGCCCGACCCCGTGGCGGGCCGCTCGCCGGTACGATACCTGGAGATGCAGCCCCACTTCAAACCCTCGGAGAAAGGCACAAGTTACGTGTGCCTCTCCGGGAATTTCCCTGGGCGACAATTGGAAATCCTCATCAACCTTTTTCCCCCCGGGTACCAGCACCCCAAGGCCAGCCACAAGGGCGAGGAATTCGGGTACGTCCTATCCGGGGACCTCACCCTGATCGTGGAGGACGAGGAATATTTGTTGGGGCCAGGGGATAGCTTCCATTTTGTTGCCGAGAAACCCCACACCTACCGTACCCGCCAGGGAGCCAAAGTGCTCATTGTGTCTACGGAAAAGTTTTTAGGTGAAGAAGGTTAAGGAGGGTGGGGATGTTGGAAATAGAGGTGGAAAAGCGGCGCAAGGTCATTCGGCCAGCCAACGAACGCCTGGCTCGGCTGCGGGAAGGAAGCGTACAAGCGGAGGTGCGGGTCTGCGCGGAGCGCGCCCGCCTCCTCACAAAGTTTTATAAGAGCGGGAAGGCCTCAGGTTTGCCCATCCCCATCCAACGGGCGTTGGCTTTCAAATATCTCATGGAGCATGTGAGTCTCCCCGTGGAGGAGGGGCAGCTCATCGTGGGCCTGCGCGGCACCGGCCCGAAAAGGGTCCCCACCTACCCCGAGATCTGCGTCCATAGCCTAAAAGACTTGGAAATCCTCGATACCCGCGAGAGCATGCCCTACCGGGTAGACGAGGAGACCAAGCGCCTTTATGCCGAGGAGATCATTCCGTTTTGGCAAGGAAAGTCCATGCGGGACCTCATTTTCTCCCACCTCCCCAAGGAATGGATTGACGCCTATGAAGCTGGGGTTTGGACGGAATTCATGGAGCAAAGGGCCCCTGGCCACACCGCCGGCGGCGAACGCGTTTTCCAAAAGGGCCTCCTCGAGATAAAAGAGGAGATCGCCCGGGTCATGAGGAGCCTTGATCCCGCTGATCCCGAGTACTACGAGAAGCTTGTCGAGCTTAAAGCCATGGATATCGCCGCTGATGCCATTCTCATCTATGCCAAGCGCTACGCCGAAAAACTCGAGGAGATGGCAAAGGAGGAAAAGGACCAGGAAAGGAAGCGGGAGCTTTTGGAGATGGCCGAGATCTGCAAATGGGTTCCGGCCCATCCGCCCCGCACCTTCTGGGAAGCCCTCCAACACTACTGGTTCATCCATGTAGGCGTCACCTACGAGACCAACCCCTGGGACTCCTTCAGCCCAGGGAGGATCGATCAGCACCTTTACCCCTTCTATAAACGCGACCTTGCGGAGGGAAGGCTCACGCGGGACCGGGCCAAAGAGCTTCTCCAAGCTTTCTGGCTCAAGTTCAATAACCAGCCGGCGGTGCCGAAGGTAGGGGTCACCGCTGAGGAAAGCTTCACCTACAACGATTTTTCCAAGCTCAACTTGGGCGGGCTTAAGGCCGACGGAAGCGATGGGGTGAACGAGCTTTCCTTCCTCATCCTTGAGGTTTTGGAGGAGATGCGCACCCTTCAGCCCAACACCGCCGTCCTCATCAGCAATAAAACCCCGGATCGGTTCCTCATCCGCGCCTTGGAGGTCGTGGCCCCAGGTTTCGGGGAACCCCCGCTTTTCAACTTCGACGGAGTCGTGGTGAAGATGCTTCGCCAGGGAAAAACCCTGGAGGATGCCCGTACCGCGGGAGTGAGCGGCTGCGTGGAGACCGGGGCCTTCGGAAAGGAATGCTACATCCTCACGGGCTACCTCAACCTCCCGAAGATCCTGGAGATCACCCTCCACAACGCGGTTGATCCCCGCACGGGGAAGAACATCGGGATCGAGACTGGCGATCCCCGGGAATTTCGGACCTATGAAAACCTTTGGAACGCGTTTTTGAAGCAGCTTGAACATTTCGTGACCGTGAAGATGAAGGGGAACGATATCATCGAGGCCCTTTATGCCCATCATCTTCCGGTGCCGTTCCTCTCCCTTTGGATCGAGGACTGCGTGAAGAAGGCCCGGGACTACAACGCCGGCGGAGCTCGCTATAACACCCAGTATCTTCAGATCGTGGGCCTGGGCACCCTCACCAATGCCCTCTCCGCCCTGAAATTCCACGTGTTCGAAAGAAAAACGTTCACCATGGAGGAGATTCTGCACGCGCTTTCCGCGGATTTCTCCGGCCCCTACGAGATAACGCGCCAGCTCCTTCTCAACAAATCCCCGCGTTATGGGGAGGACGAGGATTATGCTGATTCCATCGCCAAGGAAATTGTGGACGAGGTGGTGAAACACGCAGAGAGTTTCCCACCCACGCCCATCCGCCGGGCTTCCCGCCGGGTGTACTTCCTTCCCACCACCGTGCATGTGTATTTTGGAAAGGTGACAGGGGCCACGCCCGACGGGAGAAAGGCCGGTACTCCCGTTTCGGAAGGAGTTTCCCCGGTGCAAGGGACGGATCGAAAAGGGATCGCCGCGGTGTTCCGCTCGGTGGCCAAGTGCGACTGGGACAAGACCGGCGGCGCCCTCCTCAACCAAAAGCTCAGTCCAGATCTCCTTTCAGATGAGGAAAGCTTGCGAAAATTGGCTCAACTCATCCGGGTCTTCTTCAACTTGGGTGGGCATCACGTGCAGTTCAACGTGGTGAGTGCGGAGCTTCTGCGAGAGGCGCAGAAAAGGCCCCAGGATTTCCAGGACCTCATGGTGCGGGTGGCCGGCTACAGCGACTATTTCGTGAACCTTCCTCGCGGACTCCAGGAGGAGATCATCGCCCGTACCGAACACAAACATTGGTGATGGACGCAACCGGGGTCATCTTTGACATCCAACGCTTCTCCGTGCACGACGGGCCGGGAATCCGTACCACCGTTTTCCTCAAAGGCTGTCCCCTTCGCTGCCGTTGGTGCCACAACCCTGAGGGGATTTCCCCTGCGCCGGAGCTCATGTTCTTCGAATACAAATGCCTCTTCTGTGGGACCTGTGCCCGCGTTTGCCCAAAGAAGGCCATCTCCTTTTCGCCCAACGGCGAGGGGGAGAAGGTTTTTCCTAAGCTTGAGCGGGAGAAATGCACGGGCTGCGGAGTTTGTGCGGAGGCGTGCCCAAGCGGCGCCTGGCACTTGGTAGGAAAGCGAATAACCGTTGGGGAACTTATGTCCGTTTTAGAGCGAGACGAGGTCCTCTACGATCGTTCCCAGGGTGGGGTGACCTTCTCCGGCGGGGAACCCCTTTTTCAGCCCGATTTTCTTTTTTTCGCCCTTCAGGCCTGCAAAGAACGGCGGATCCACACGGCCGTGGACACGTCCGGCTATGCTTCGCCCGCTGTTCTCACGAAAATTGCGCCCCTTGTGGACCTTTTTCTTTTTGATCTGAAGCCTATGGATGAGGAGGAGCATCGCCGATACACCGGGGTTTCCAACCGCCTCATTCACGAGAACCTTCGGGAGCTTGTGCGGCTCGGCCGGCCGGTCCGCGTGCGGGTCCCTTTGATCCCCGGGATCACCGATACGGAGGGGAACATCGCGGCGCTGATGGCTTTTCTTGGGGAAATCCGACAGGGGATTCAGGGGGTGGAGCTCCTCCCTTACCACGATGTGGCCGAGAAATACCAGCGCCTGGGGAAGGTGTATGGCATGCCCCTGCTTTCCCGGCCAAGTCAGGAAAGTCTCGCACAACTTCGTGCGCGCATTGCCCAAGTGGTGCCCTGCGCGTAAGGTAAAAAGAAGGCATGGATGCTTTCGCCGATCCTGTTCTGTGGGTTTTTGTTTTCGGGCTAGTGCTTTTCGGACTGCTTCTTGGGCGGCGGGGGTGGGGCCAAGGTCTTGGGCTCGCTGTGCTCCTAGGATTTTTGTACTTTCTTTCCACCGCGCCGGGGGCGAATTTGCTTCTGCAGCCCCTGGAGGGGGCTTATCCACCGCTCCTTTCGCCGCCGGATGTCTCGGCTATCGTGGTCCTGAGCGGCGGGGAAAATTTTAGCCCGGATCGATCCGTGTTGAGCAGTCTTTCCCTTTCCACCTTGGCCCGGGTTACGGAAGCGGTGCGTCTGTTTAAGGCGATGGAAGGGAAGCCCACCCTATGGGTGGTGGGCGGCGAGGGTTTGGAGGGGAAAGGGGTGCCCCTCATGGCTCAAGCCGTGTGGGAATTGGGTGTTCCCCGGGAGAAGGTGCAGTGGCTTACGGCCTCCCGCAACACTTGGGAAGACGCAGCTTTGGTGGCCCATAATCTTGGCCCATTCCCGTTCATCCTTGTGACCTCCGCCTTCCACATGCTGCGGGCCACGGCCTGTTTTCGCGTGCAAAACTTGGAGCCCATCCCCGCACCCTGCGGGTATCTTTCCCTTTCCTCCCGGTCCGTCCGGGCCTATCTGCCCTCAACCCAGACCCTTTCTGCCGCGGCCTTGGCCCTACGGGAATACCTGGCCCTCCTGTGGTACCGCTTGCGTTATTTCCCCGGGTGACGACAATGCAGGGACCATGTGTCTTGCTGTTCCCGTGAGGGTAGTGGCGGTGGAGGGCAACGTGGCCACGGTGGATGTGGGTGGTTCTCAGGCCAAAGCCCGCCTGGACACGCTCGGCGAGTCTGTCCAAGTGGGCGATTACCTTCTCGTCCACGCAGGCTTTGCGATTCAGCGCCTGGACCCAGCGGACGCCGAGGAAACCCTCCGCTTGTTTCAGGAAATCCTGTCCCTCGAGGGAAGCCCGTGAAGGAAATTTTTTCTCTACGGGACCCTGTTTGGGCGGAACGGTTTCGCCGGTTTTTGCAAAGCTTCCCGTCCGAAAATCTCGTGAAGATCGTGCACGTGTGTGGAACCCACGAGATCACCATCGCCCAGCATGGGCTGCGCAGCTTCCTTCCCGAGAAGGTGGAGGTTTTGGAGGGCCCGGGCTGCCCGGTGTGCGTGACTTCCACCCAGGATCTGGACTGCGCCCTACAGGTCGCCGAGCGCGGCACAATTCTTTGCACCTTTGGGGATATGACTCGTGTTCCGGGAAGCCGGATGACGCTGGAGGAGGCGCGGGCAGAGGGTGCGGACGTACGGGTCGTGCTTTCCGCCGCGGATGCCGTGGAGACCGCTCGCCGCAATCCGGAAAAACCGGTGGTGTTCTTCGCCGTGGGCTTTGAAACCACCGCGCCCGGCACGGCCGCCGTCCTCCTCGACACCCCCCCGGATAATTTCTTCGTTCTCGTAAGCCATAAACTCATCCCCCCGGCTTTGGCCGCCCTCCTTTCCGAGGACCCCCGGGAGATCTCCGGCTTCCTTGCTCCTGGACACGTGTCCACGGTGATCGGCGCCGGAGCTTATCGACCGCTTGCCGAGGAATTTCGGGTGCCCATCGTCGTCGCGGGTTTTGAACCTCTGGACATCCTTTTCGGTCTCAGCCTCATCCTCCGTCAGCTCCGGGAGGGCCGGGCGGAGGTGGAGAATGCCTATCCCCGCGCGGTCACCGAGGAAGGGAATCTGCGGGCCCAGGAGCTTTTTCGGGAAGTTTTTCGGGTGGGGCCGGCGATATGGCGGGGGATCGGGGAGATCCCGAACTCCGGGTTTTATCTGCGCGAGGAATTCCGGGACCACGACGCGCAGAAGGAGTTTGGGGTGGTGGGGAGGGTGGGAGAGGAGAAGCCGCCTGGCTGCCGCTGCGCCGAGGTCCTCATGGCCAAAGCCCTCCCCACGGATTGCCCCCTTTACGAAAAAGTTTGCACGCCCCTCACGCCGGTGGGTCCGTGCATGGTGGGCGCGGAAGGCGCTTGCAACATTTGGTACCGCTACTCCGGGAGGCCCAGGCTATGACCCGGCTTTTGGAGGAGAAGATCACGGCCCTGCACGGCGCAGGCGGCCAGGTCATGGAGAAGCTCATCGCCGAGCGCATCCTTCCCAAATTTAGATTCCGCGCGGCCGGCCCCATCGGCCTCGATCACCTCGACGACGGCGCCGTGGTGGATCTCCCGCCGGGGAAACTGGTGATCACCACCGATAGCCACGTGGTGAAGCCCCTTTTCTTTCCCGGAGGCGACATCGGAAAGCTCGCGGTGACCGGAACGGTGAACGATCTTGTGGTGATGGGCGCGCGACCGGTGGCCCTGACCTTGGCAGTAGTGGTGGAGGAAGGTTTCCCTCTCTTCGATTTGGAGCGCATTTTGGAATCCGCGGCCCAAGTCCTCTCCGAGCTTGACCTCCCGTTGGTCACCGGGGACACCAAAGTGATGGGAAAAGGCGAGCTGGACGGGATCGTCCTCAACACCACGGGGATCGGTGTGGCGGAAAGGCCCGTTTCCGACGCGGGGCTCAGGGAGGGTGATTGGATCGTGGTCACCGGGCCGGTGGGCGACCACGGCATGGCCATCCTCTGTGCCCGGAACGAGCTTCCCGTGGAAAGCCCGGTGGAAAGCGACGTGGCTCCGCTTTGGCCGGCTTTAGCTGAGGCTGTTGTAACCGGTGGGATTACGGCCATGAAGGACCCCACCCGCGGCGGCTTGGCCGCAGCGTTGAATGAGATGGCCAGAAAATCCGGGGTGGGGATCGAGGTGGATGAGGCAAAAATTCCGGTGCGGCCGGAGGTGCGGGGGCTGTGCGAGCTTTTGGGGTTGAGCCCCTACGAGCTTGCGTGCGAGGGCCGAGCGGTCCTAGGGGTGCAGGAGGAAAAGCTCGAGCAGGTCCTGGCCGCGCTCCGCGGTCACCCCCTCACCGTCCAAGCCCAGGTTATCGGCCGGGCTAAAACGGAGCATCCGGGAAAGGTGGTGCTGCGCACCGCGGTGGGCGGAAAAAGGTTCTTGGAGATGCCCCTGGGCGATCCTGTCCCTCGCATCTGTTGATTGGCCTGAGCCGCGCGGCCAGGCTAAACTGCTCTTGAAAGGAGGGGGCATGAGCGCAATGAACCGGGTTACGGGCGTTTTTGTGTGCATTGTGGCTCTCGCTTTTGGGGGTCTGGCCATGACGCTGTGTGAGTACACCCAGCCCATCACTTCTGTTACCAGCTCCAGCCTCCAAGCAAGCTTCCGGTACCTGGATGATGAATATGCCGACGACCGTGGGAACATCCTTTCCCTCACTCTGGCTGGCGGATTCCTCCGCTACTACGACTCTCCGGATTTTGGGTACGGGGTGAACGCCACCGGATCGCTTTCCCGGACCAACGGGGGCTGCAGTGCAGTGGGTGCGGGCGCGGTGGACTTTCGGTTCTATGCGCCCGGTATGGACGTTTTTGCGTTTGGCCGGGTGAACTCCCAGTGGGCGGGACTTTCGCCCACGGTGGCTGTGGTGCTGGGCGCAGGGTATGGCCGACTGCGGGATGTGACCCCACTGGCCAAAGCCGTGCGCATAAGCGATAAGCTCCTTGCCGAGAAAATACTCACAAACCCCATTCCCGATGCCACCCTCATGGCCGTGGCCCAGGAGATCGGCAAGCGCGCGGAATACCCCACCCTCGATGACTTGGTGGTGGCGGTGGTAAACCTTATCCAAGCTTCCGGAGTCGCCGCGGGGACGCTGGGTGCCGATGCGACGTTGTACATTCGCCAGATCATCACGGCGGTGGGCGATACCCGCTTGTGCGGATTTTCCGGGAGCGGTGGGGTCGGCTACACGCTTCTGGATCCTGCGGGCGCCCAAGACTTCGTGTTGTTTGGGGCCGCGGAGTACGCCGTGCCCTGGTCCGTGGACTCCCAGCTCCGGGTGCGTGTAGATGCCACCTCTGTGCCCAACTTCACAAGCTACTCTCTCCAGGGCGTGGCCACTTTGGTGTACAAGCTCACCTCCACGGCCACGCTGAATGCGAACCTCACGGTTTCCCGGGCCCTTCCGGCGGGAGGAAGCGTCTCGGACAGCATGGCTCTGGACGCCACCTTGAGCCTGACGCTGCTGGAGGGATGGGCAGTGAATGTGACGCTGGGGGTGCGGAACCTCACGGGCTACGAGGAGCCGCGGATCGAGCTTGGAGTCTCCGCGGGCATTAGTTTCTAAGGTTAACCAACGGAAGCAACTTTCAACGAGGGGGCGCAGGGCCGCCCCCTTTTCTTTTTCCCTAAACCAGCACAAAATAAGGGCAATGGCGGGCGACGGGTTAGAGGCAGGGCTCGCATTCCTCCGTGCGGTGGGGCAAGCCCGCTCCCTCAAGGAACTGGGCGAGGCCGTGCTCCGGTTCGCCTTTGTCCACGTTCCCCAGGCCCAGGCCGGCTCCGTCCTCCTCCTCAATGAGTTCACCGAGAGGTACGAATTCGTGGCTGCCTTGGGCTGGGATCTCCAGAAACTTAAAACCGTAAGCTTCCCCAAAGAGCAGGTCCTCCAGCACGCAATGTATGACGATCAGCCCGCGATCATCCGCGATATCTCGACGTGGAATCGCCAGACTTGGGGCCCGGAAATCCACGAGAAACTTATGCAGGCTGGCCCCGTGGCCGTAACCCTCACCTTGCCCCTGTGGGCCGAGGGGAAGTTCATCGGCTACCTGAACCTCGACCACAAGGAAAACCCGGAGGCATTTTCCCAGAAGGACTTGGACAAACTTCTTCCCTTTCAGGAGATTTTCGCCGGCCTTTTCCAGCGCAGCCGGGAGTGTGAGGAGCTCCGGGAAAGCGAAAATTTGTTCCGGCTCCTCTACGAACGTCTGGCCGACGCCGTGTACATCACGGATTTCGACGGCACCATCCTCGAAGCCAATCGCGCGGCGGAGAAGCAGACCGGCTATTCCCGGGACGAGCTCATCGGAAAGAACATCATGCGGGACATCGCCGCCGAGGAGCCAGCCGTCACTTATGAAAAGGTAAACGAGCGGTTGGCCCGCGGGGAAACGGTGGTGTTTGAGGAGAAGAAACGGCGCAAAGATGGAAGCTTTTATTGGACGGAGTGCGCGGTAGTGCAGTTCACCTACAAAGGCCGGCCGGCCACGCTTTCCGTGAACCGAGATATCACCGAACGAAAGAGGCTTGAGGAGGAACTGCGCCGGCGCGTGGAAGAGCTTTCCGCCCTGAACCAAGCAGTGGCCGCGATCAACTCGCAGCTTGACCGGAAAAAAGTGGTGCAACTCTTAGTGGATCTAGCGAGGAGCCTGAGCGGTGCAGAGTTTGCCAACATTCTTCTTTTCGATGAGGAGGGAAACGTCCTGGAGACCATCGATCCATTGGGGGCGCCCCCGCTTCCCCTGCGCATGCGGCCGCGGGGGTTCACGCGCCTCATCCTCAAGACGGGCAAGCCCTTGCTGCTGCGGGAGATCCGTGCCGATGGGTCCACCGATCCCATGGTCCGGGATGACCAGGGCCAAGTGATCCGGGCCAACCCGGTTTTGGTGGAAGCCGGGATCCGATCACTTGCAGGCTTTCCTCTGCTCATCCGGGGGAAGGCGCGCGGGGTGTTCTTTGTGCACAGCCGCAAGCCGGCCGCGTTAGACCAGGCTTTCCCCATCCTTTCCGTTTTGGCCGGAAATGCCGGGATTGCCCTGGAGAACGCCGAACTCTACGAAAAACTCGCCCAAGGCGAGGCCTTTTACCGCACGCTTTTTGCGGAATCCCCAATCGTCCTGCAACTCGAGGATTTGTCCGAAGTGAAGAAGAAACTCGAGGAGATACGCCAAGCCGGGGTAAGCGATTTGCAGGGGTATCTTTTGGATCACCCTCACTTCCTAAAGGAAACTCTGGCACATCTCCGTGTTATTTCGGTGAACCGCGCTGCCCTGCAACATTATGAGATTCCCACCGAGGCGGAGTTCAAAGAACACCTCCTCAGCCTTATCCCTCAGGAGATGTTGGCCCTATGGGCCGAGGAGCTTTTGGCAATCTGGGAAGGACGCCCTTATTTCCGCGGCCGAGGGATCAATCGAACCTGTACCGGAAAAATCCTACACGTCGATCTTTCTTGGCATGTCCTTCCCGGCCATGAGGAGGACTACGGGCGTGTCCTTGTCTCCATTTTGGATATCACGGCCCAAGTGGAGGCCGAGGAGGCCCTGCGCCGGGTGAACGCGGCCCTCACCCGCGTCTCTTCTTCGTTGGATCTTTCCGAAGTTCTTCGGATCTTTTCCGCGGAGATCAAAAACTTCGTTCCTTACGATGCGTTGTTTGTGGCCGTGGTGAACAAAAAGCGGGGGAAGATCAAGCCCGTTTTCGCCCTCGAGGAAGGGCAGGAGATTGCACTCCCTGAAATTCCTCTGGATCCTAAAGAAACCACCACGGCCTGGGTGGCCGTGCGGGGTGAACCCCTCTTTTTGGAGGATGTGGAGAAAACCCCGCCGCCGGTGCCCTTTAAACAGGTGGGGAAGCCCACCCGGGCCTGGGCGGGCATCCCTCTTTTCGCCCGTGGGGAACCCCTCGGGATCCTCTCCCTGCAGAGTTTTCAACCCTTGCGGTTTGGGGAACGAGAACGGGCAGCCCTTTTGACCCTGGCTTCCGGCGCTGCCGCCGTCCTGCGCAACGCCCTTCTCCATGGCGAGCTTCAGGCCATGGCCGAGAAATTGCGAAAGATTGAGGAGGTCTCCCGCCGCCTGAAACTCGCCCAAACGAGCGAGGAACTTCATGAGATCGTTTTGGACGCGGTCCACTTGATCTTCGGCTTTCGCTATACCGCGATCTTGGTCCCCAAAGACGAGGCCTTAGTTCTGGTCGCGCACCGCGGTTACCCACCGGAACTTCTGGGGTTGCGCCTTCCATTCTCTGAGGAAAAAGGCATCACCCTGGCGGCCTTCTTGACCAACCAGCCCATTTACCTTCCCGACACCCAACAAGACCCGCGCTATATCGGCGGCCTTCCCACAATTGGTTGCGAGCTGGCCCTTCCCATTGCCGTGGGCGATCAGGTCTTCGGAGTTTTGAATGTGGAGCACGACGAGATCGACGGGATTAGCCCGGTGGACCGGGATCTTCTGGCCATCCTCGCCGCGGAAATGGCCGTAGCCATGCTCAGCCTGTCCCGGGAGACGCGCCTGCGGGATTTCGGGGAAAAACTCAGCGCCCTGCACGAGCTTTCCTACCGGCTCCAGCGTTGCACGAACGCCGAGGAAGTTTGCCAAGTGGCAGCCAAAGGGGTGGAAGAGCTTCTGGGCTTCCCGTACGCGGTGATTGGCCTCCGGCAAGGTGAGCTCCTCGTTCCCGTGGCCGAGGCCGGGATTTTTGCGGGGAAGGCCCAGCCGTTCCGGCTGGGAGAAGGGATAGCAGGAAAAACCTTGGAAAGCGGAAAAACTTTGTGGGGCCCAGCTTCCCGATTCCCGGAGGCCAAGCCCAGGGATCCCCGATTTGCCGCGTTCATCTCCGTTCCCATTGGGGAGCGGGGTGTACTGCAAGTCGTGGAGACAAAGCCGGACGCGTTCTCCGAGGGGGATGTGGCCCTGGTGGAGATTTTGACCCGGCATATCCACGAAGAGCTCCGGCGAGTGGAGCTCGAGGCCGAGCTCCGGGAGCAGGCCATCCGCGATCCCGTCACCGGGCTTTACAATCGGCGGTTTTTGGACGAGGTTCTGCAGCGGGAGGTGGCTCGGGCCCAGCGCTATGGACACGCGCTCTCCCTCGTTCTCATCGACATCGACAACTTCAAAGCCATCAACGATCGCTATGGACATCTTGTGGGCGACGAGGCCCTGCGCCGGGTGGCCATGGCCCTTCGGGAAAATATCCGCCGAGTGGACTACATCTTCCGCTGGGGTGGGGATGAGTTCTGCGTGGTCCTTCCGGAGACGAACGGGCTAGGGGCGAAAGAAGTGGTGCGCCGTTTCCAAGAACCGTTTGGCGAGCTTGCCGAAGAACCCGTGATCCGCCTCACCCTGGGCTATACCTCCTGGAATCCCCAAGAAGAACCGGCTCCCTCGGTGGAAGAGCTTTTCCGCCGCGCCGATAAGCTCCTGTACGAAATGAAAGGGGCTAAGCCCAGTCGTTAGCTTCCAAAGTCATTCCATCGGCAGCGGCGACGATTCGCAGGCCCAATTTCTCCGAGGCTTCAGTAGCAATCTCCCAGGGCTTTCCCCGCAGCATGGTCATGCCAAAGTGGGTCAGCACCGCAAGAGTCGGCCGTACTGCTTTGACAATCTCTAAGGCCTCGGGAAGGGAAAGGTGGTCGATGTCGGGGTTCCACTCGCGCAAGACGGTGTTGATGACGAGGAGTTGGCAACCCGCATATTTTTGGGGGAGATTCGGGAAGAATTTTGTGTCCACGATGAATCCGAGCCGGCCCTCTTGGGACTCAAAGATGAGGCCATACGTTTCCACCTGGCCATGGTTATGGCGAACCGGCTGGATGTTCACGGTTCCGACCTTGTAAGCGTTCCCGTCCGCAAGGACCTCGATTCGCTCCAAAAAGGGACGGGCATAGCGAAGGACCACGGGATCCTCGCCCTCCAGGGCGTCCTTTGGGGCCAGGAGTACGCCGCGGCGTTTGAGCCCGCCATCGGCCATGGCTTCGATCATGATGTTCACGTCCGTGGAATGATCGAGGTGCTTATGGGAAAGAATGATCCCGGAGAGCTCCAAGGGCTCCAATGCCGGCCGCACTTTGCGGCAGCGCAGAAGGGTTCCCGGGCCGGGGTCCAAGAGAAGCTGAGTTCCCGAAAGCTCAAGCCACGTCCCTGCCGAGAAGCGTAGTTGGCGGGCCACCACGAACCGCGCTCCCGCCGTCCCCAAAAATTTCACGAACCCCACAAACCCTCATTATAGGGGAAGTCCCGACTCCAGAGGCTTTTCTTGCCTTGGCTTTTGCCACCCCAACGGGTTTTCCCTTATGACGAGCGGATTGCGGAGGTTCCCTGGGATAAGCTTGGACCGTGGCCGGCTTTTGGTCGTTGTTTTTTGCCGCGGCGGTGGCGCTGGTGGGCCTGGGCGTCATCTCCCCCATCCTCCCCCTCTACATGCGGGAGTTCGGCGCAAGCGGCGTGGAGCTCGGCGTGGTGTTCGCCCTCTTCTCCCTGGCCCGCTTCCTTCTGAGCCCGGTCTTCGGCCGCGTTTCCGACCGGATGGGCCGAAAACCCCTGATCCTTCTGGGCCTTGGCCTTTACGCCGGGGTTTCCCTGGCCTACACCGCGGCCCAGGCTCTTTGGCAGGTGGCCATCATCCGGCTCCTTCAGGGCGCGGCCTCCACCTTGGTCACGCCGTTGGCCCAGGCCTACGTGGCCGACCGGGTCCAGCCCGGCCGGGAAGGCCGCATTTTAAACCTCTTTTACACCGCACAGTTTGTGGGGATGGGAATTGGACCGATCCTGGGCGGAAGCCTTGCCGAGCATTTTGGGCTGCGGGCGCCCTTTTGGGCCATGTTTTTCCTGGCTGTCCTGGCCGGGCTAGGTGTGGCTTTCCTTGTTCCCGGGGATGCACGGCCCTCCCGGCGCATGAAGGAAGTGCGCTCTTGGCGGGAAATCCTGGCTCAGCCGGAGATTTGGGCCCTCGCCGCGTACATGGGCACGCGCGGGTTCTGGCGCCAGGCGTTCAACGCATTTTGGCCCCTCCTCGCCGCGGAAAAAGGCTTGGGAGAAACGATGATCGGCGCCGTGCTCACCCTGTATTTCCTCGGGGAAAGCCTGTTTCAGGTCCCCGCGGGATACCTGGCCGACCGCTGGCCGCCCGTTCCCCAAGTGCTTTGGGGCGGCATGATCGCCGTGCTTCCGCTGTTCGCCATTCCTTTTCTGCCCGGAGCCTGGCCGGTGGCGGTGCTTTCGGTGGTCATGGGCGTGGCGAGCGCCCTGGGCCGGGGCTCGCTTCTTGTGCTGCGCACACGCGTTGGCCGCACCCATGGCATGGGCGCGGTGGTCGGAGTGCAAACCGCGGCCTTCGCCGCCGGGCAGGCCTTGGGCCCCACTTTAGCCGGAGTGGCCCAGAGCTTGGCCGGCCTCGCTGCACCGTTCTTCCTGAGCGGCTCATTGGGCTTGGCTGGAGCTTTGGCCGCCACGTGGGTCCTGGCCCGCGTGGGCCAAACCAGAGTCCCTGCGGAAAAGGGCACCGACTGAGTGAGTTTGGGCTTGCCCGCGGCCTGGGGCACCAAGGTCCTTTTTGCAAAGGTGGCGGGAAAAGCCTGCAGGTGGAGGTTGCGGGGAATTTTGTGGGCCGCTTGCGCTGGGGCTACCATAGCGGTTGATAGTTAAAGGAGGGCCTATGCTTCGGCGTTTTGTGGGAATTTTCCTGCTCAGCCTGATTTTGGTGGGCTGTGCGCCTGAGGCCAATCTCCCGCCGATCCCTGTGGTTCGGATCGAGCCCACCCAAGGGGAGGCTCCGCTTTTCGTACGCGGAAGCGCCCAAGGTTCCTGGGATCCCA
>JBBIVL010000029.1:0-15288 GCA_037439765.1 Candidatus Bipolaricaulota bacterium | reverse complement strand
AAGCTTACGAAACGCTGAATCCTGTCCTCCTTCGGCGCAGGGTTGAGGAGAACTTGACCAAGCTAAGGAGGCTTCATGGGTAACCGGAATTGTGAGGCAGCAGCCCCGCTTCGGTAACACCTACTTATGAGGCACTACGCCCTCCACCACCCGGTCCGGCCAAATTCCCTCCAAATCGTAAAAAGCGCGTACGTCTCGGTGAAACAGGTGCACCACGAACTCCCCGTAATCCAACAACACCCACCGCCCATCCCCAAGTCCCTCGGTGTGGCGCGGCGCCACGGGGAGTTGTTCCCGCAGATGCTCGGCGATGGCCCGCACGTGGGTGGGGTTTTCCCCCTCAGCGATGAGGAAGAAATCAGTCAGGATGGAAGTCTCTCGCAAATCCAGGAGGACCAAGCGCTGGCCCTTCTTGTCCACGATGAGTTGTGCGGCCCGCGTCAACAGATCCATTTGTTCAAGTCCCCAGGTCCAGGTCGGCGCCCACCAGGAGCACCACGTCGGCGTTGACCGGCCAGCCCCCGAGCTTCTCCACCCCGAAGGCCTGGGCCGTGACCACCGCCAGATCCCCCGGCAAAAGCGGTCGGAGGAGGCCTGCCTTTTCCTCCGCGCCCGGGCCCACGATGAGGAAGGTTTGGGTGTAGTCCGTACGGTCGGCGCTACCCACCCCCTTCACCGTGAACCCCCGGGCCGAAAGCCAGTTCCCCGTGCGGGTGGCCAAAAATCGCTCCCGGGTGCCGTTCAGCACCACCACCCGCACCTCGTCGCGGGTGAGGAAGGTCTGGCCCGACACGATCCTTTCCCGTAATTTGCGCACCTGGACGAGATCGGGCATGAGAAGGGAATCTTCCACCACCGCGGGCAACACCTCCACCCGCATCTTCTCCTCGGGGAGAGCCAAAGCCCGTCTCCAGAAGGCCTGGGCCTCCCAGCCACCTTCCCTGGATACGGCCGCGCGGACGAGGTTATGCTTGGCCCACAGCCGCGGGAGGAGATTTTGGAAGAAGCTCAAGAGCAAGGAAAAACGGGGGTCCTCCGCATAGCGCAGGCTGTACACCAAAAAGTCGCGCGCGGCTGAGCCGGAAACAAGTTGTTCACCCGGGGGAAAGTCCAAGGAAAGCCCGCGCTCCGGATCGCTGTGGAAGAGCCGGGTCTCCGGGCGCACCACCACCCCCCCAGCGACTTCTACGAGCTGGTCCCAATCGGCAGGGCGTACCTCCCGGGCTTGGAGGAATGGGAATCCCACCAGCGCGCTCAAGCGTTCCTTCCATCCTTCCAGGCCGCCGGAGGCATACACCGCGCTCAGCGTGATCCAGCCGGCGGGGCTGGGCACGCTGAGGGTCCCGGGAACGAGGAGGAAGGTGATTTCGCCGCGGGGGAGAAGGCTCACCAGCACCGCTAGATCCGGCGGGTCGGAGGGCCGGAGGCCCACAGCCCACAGGAGGTGGACGGGTTGGCCTTGGCGGAGGGCCCGGTCCACCTGGGTGCGGCTGAGCGCGAAGTACAGGGCCAGGCCCAGACCGATCAGCACCAAACCCACCACAACGAGAACCCGGCGCATCACCCTAACTTAGCACAACCGCTGGGGTTTGCCAAAAGGAGGGTTGCGTTTTGGGCTCCGAAGGGTAGGCTCATTTTTTGTGATGAAGCAGGACCCCTATGTGGGATTGGCGCGTCAGGCCATCGCCGTTTGGGTGAGGGAGGGGCGCCGGCTTGCGCCTCCCCCGGGACTCCCCTCGGAATTGTTGGCCCGGCGGGCCGGTACTTTCGTGTCCCTGAAAAAGCATGGGGTGCTTCGAGGTTGCATTGGCACCTACCTTCCCAGCGAGGAAAACCTGGCTCAGGAAATCATCGCAAATGCCATCCGGTCTGCCACGGAGGACCCACGGTTCCCGCCCGTGCGGCCTGAGGAGCTCCCTCAACTTTCTATCACCGTGGACATCCTCTCCCCACCGGAGCCGTGCACGGAGGAGGATCTCGATCCCAAGCGGTACGGAGTGATTGTGGAGAAGGGTTGGCGGCGGGGGCTCCTGCTTCCCGATCTTCCTGGAGTGGACACGGTGGAAGAGCAACTTCGCATCGCCAAAATGAAAGCGGGACTTTCCCCCGCAGAGCCATGCCAACTCTTCCGATTCACCGTGGAACGCCACCACGAAGGATGAAGGTTTTCGTCCATAGCTTGGGGTGTCGGGTCAACCAATACGAGGCCGAGGTCCTGCGGGAGAGGCTTTCCCTTCTTCCCGGGGAGGGGGAGGTGCACGTGGTCAACACCTGCACGGTCACCGCCTTGGCCGACCGCAAATCGCGCAAGCTTGTGTCCCAGCTCAAGCGGGAGCACCCGGGCGCAACCGTGGTGGCGGTGGGATGCGGGGCAGACGGAGCAGCCGGGGGGCTTTGGCGCGCGGGTGCGGACCTCGTGGTGGGGAACAAGGAAAAAGCCTGGCTTCCGGAGATCCTCGTGGCCCATCTCCGGGGGGAGCCGTGGGAAGAAAGGGAATGGCCGGAACTTGCGAAGGAGCGGGTGCAGGGGCCTTTTTCCCGGGCCCGCGCTTTGCTCAAAGTTCAAGATGGCTGTTCCCAAGGGTGCACTTTCTGTCGCACCTGGCAGGTACGCGGGCCATTGCGCAGCAAACCCCCCGAACTCGCGCGGGAGGAGGCCCAAAATCTGGCGGAAAAGGGACACCAGGAGATTGTAGTCACGGGCATCAACCTTGCCCAGTACGGCCTGGATTTGCCTGGACGGCCGGCTCTCACCGACCTTCTGCGGGAGCTTTTACGAGTGGAGGGTGTGCGGTATCGCCTCACCTCCCTCAACCCGGAGGGGGTGACCTCTGAGCTTCTCACGCTTTTCGCCGCGGAACCGCGGCTTTGCCCGTACCTCCACATGCCCCTCCAGTCCGGGGACGACCGAATCCTTGCGACCATGGGTCGGGCCTACACCGCTGGGGAATACCGGGAGAAGGCGGAGGCTTTTCTTGCGCGGGTTCCCAAGGCCACGTTGGGAGCGGATGTGATGGTGGGTTTTCCTGGGGAGGACGAGCGGGCTTTTTCCCGCACCCTTGAGCTTTTGGAAACGCTGGTGCCCCTCAACCTTCACATCTTTCGGTATTCGCCCCGGCCGGGGACGGCTGCGGCGCGTTTTCCCCACCGGGTGCCCCGCGAGGTAGCCGCACGCCGCAGCTTGACCCTGGCCCAATTAGCTCAAGCTTGGACCAAGCGGGCGAAGGAGCGTTTTCTCGGGCAGATCCTGGGCTTTTTACCCGAGGAGAACGCGGACGGCCTCTGGCTAGGGCATACGGAGAACTACCTTTGGGTGGGGGTGGTCGGGGACGAGGTCGCCCGGGGTAAAATTGTGCCCGTGGTGCTCTGTACGCTCGAGGCGAACTACGTCAGGGGGGTGGTGGTCCATCGGCCGGAAAACCGCGGAAATCGGGCTTCCTAGTCAGGAAATTGCCCTGGGTGTCCTCGGCCAGTACAACCGCAATCTCCGCCTCCTCACCCAAATGTTCCCCAAGGCCAAGATTGTCGCGCGGGGCAACCGCATCGTCATCGAGGGGGAGGCGGAGGACGTGGAGAAACTCGAACGCATTTTCGGCAAGCTCCTGGAAGTGGCGCGCGTGAACCGCATGCCCTCCCTCGAGGAGGTGCAGTACCTGGTGGGCCAAGTGGAGGAGGGCGGCGATCTCACCGGCGTTCTCACGGATGTGATTCAGATCACCCACTGGGGAGAAGCCATTCGCCCGAAAACTGCGGGTCAGAAGCGATACATCGAGGCCATCAAGGAGCACGATGTGGTGTTCGCCATCGGTCCGGCAGGAACGGGCAAAACCTACCTCGCCGTGGCCATGGCCCTGAGCTACCTCCAGCAAGGGAAGGTGAAAAGAATCGTGCTCACACGCCCGGCGGTGGAGGCCGGAGAACAACTGGGGTTTCTCCCGGGGGACCTCTTTCAAAAGGTCAACCCCTATCTCCGTCCCCTCTACGACGCGATCTACGACATGATCCCCGCTGCGGAGCTCGACAAATACATCCAGGCCGGCCGCGTAGAAATCGCGCCTTTGGCGTTCATGCGTGGAAGAACCCTCAACAACGCCTTCATCATTCTGGACGAAGCCCAAAACACCACCCACACCCAAATGAAAATGTTCCTCACCCGCTTGGGGTTTGGCTCCAAAGCGGTGGTCACCGGGGACATCACCAAAATCGACCTTGCGGGCGTGACTTCGGGGTTGGTGGAAGTGCCTCGGATCCTCGCTGGGGTTCCGGGGATTGCCGTAATCTACTTGGAACGGGCGGACGTGGTTCGACATCCCCTGGTAAAGGCCATCATCGAGGCCTACGAGCGCAGCGAGGGGGAGGAACGCGCAGGGGAGGTGAGCGGCAATGACCGTTCCCAAGGACATTCAGGAGCGGGTGGCCAGGCTCCGTGAGGAGATCCGCCGCTACGATTATCACTACTACGTTCTCAACCAACCCCTCATCTCTGACGCGGAGTACGACAAGCTTTTCCGGGAACTTCTCGCTCTGGAGCAAAAATATCCGGAGTTGGTGACTCCGGATTCGCCCACCCAGCGGGTGGGCGCGCCCCCCGCCGAGGAATTCGCCCCTGTGGAACATGCTATTCCCATGCTTTCCTTGCAGAACTGCTTCAGCGACGAGG
Organism: Candidatus Bipolaricaulota bacterium; assembly: GCA_037439765.1. Lineage (GTDB taxonomy): Bacteria > Bipolaricaulota > Bipolaricaulia > Bipolaricaulales > Bipolaricaulaceae > DTER01. Next base: position 10,628 of record JBBIVL010000029.1, on the reverse strand, counting down.
AGTTGGAGGAATGGGACGAGCGGGTGCGCCGACTTCTGGGTGGGGAGCGAGTGGAGTACGTGTGCGAACCCAAGCTGGACGGGCTTTCCGTGGAACTCGTGTACGTGGATGGGGTCCTCACCGTGGGTTCCACCCGCGGGGATGGCCGGGTGGGCGAGGACGTGACCCGCAACCTCCGCACCATCAAACAGGTGCCGCTGCGCCTCTTTCCCTTGAACGGAGCTGTGCCCAGCCTGTTGGAGGCTCGGGGCGAAGTGTACATGGAGAAAGAGGCGTTCCGCAGGCTGAATGAGGAACGGGAGCGGGTGGGCGAGCCCCTCTTTGCCAATCCCCGCAACGCTGCGGCGGGAAGCCTGCGCCAGCTCGATCCCAACATCACCGCTTCCCGTCCCTTAAAAGTCTTTTTCTACGCGGTGGCCCGGGCTGAGGGAGTCGAGATCCGAAGCCAGGCGGAGCTCCTCACCACTTTCCCAAAACTCGGCCTTCCCGTGAACCCTCTTTGGAAACTCTGTAAGAACCTGGAGGAGGTGAAAGATTTCTATCGCGAACTTTTAGCCAGGCGCCATGAGCTTCCTTACGAGGCGGACGGGATGGTGGTGAAGGTCAACGACTTTGCCCAGCGCGAGATCTTGGGGGAGGTGTCGCGGGCCCCGCGCTGGGCGATCGCCTACAAATTCCCGGCGGAGGAGGCCACCACCCGGGTCCTCGACATCATCGTCCAAGTGGGCCGAACCGGCGCCCTCACCCCCGTGGCCATCCTGGAGCCCGTCGAGGTCTCCGGGGCCACCGTGTCCCGCGCCACCCTTCACAACGAAGACGAGGTACGCCGCAAGGACGTGCGGGTGGGAGACTGGGTGATCGTGCGCCGGGCCGGGGAAGTCATTCCCGAGGTGGTGAAGTCCATCCCGGAGCGCCGCACGGGAGAGGAGCGGGAATTCCGGATGCCCAAGCGCTGTCCCTCCTGCGGTGGGCCGGTGATCCGGCCCCTGGGGGAAGTCGCCTACCGCTGCGAAAACCTCTCCTGCCCCGCGCGCATCAAGGAGTCCATCCGCCATTTTGCCTCGAGAAGGGCCATGGACATCGAAGGCCTGGGCGAGAAACTCGTGGATAAGCTCGTGGAAACCGGTCTTGTCCGAAAACTTTCCGATATCTACCGGCTCAAGAAGGAGGACTTGGTCAACCTTGAGCGCATGGGCGAGAAATCCGCCCAAAATCTTCTTGAGCAGATCGAACGCTCGAAAAACGGGGGGCTCGCCCGTCTGATCTTCGCCCTGGGCATCCGCTACGTGGGCGAGCATTTGGCCGAGGTCTTGGCCGAGCATTTCCCGTCTTTGGAGGCCCTGAGCCACGCCGCGTATGAGGAACTCATCCAGATTCCGGAGGTCGGGCCGCGCATCGCCCAAAGCCTCGTGGACTTCTTCAGGAATGAAGAGAACCGCAAACTCATCCAGGAGCTCAAGGAGCTGGGCGTCCGCACGGAGGCGGAGAAGCCCAAGGAGGGTCCGCTCTCCGGGAAAACCTTCGTGTTCACCGGGGCCCTTGCCGCGTTCAGCCGGGAGGAGGCTCGCCGGCTTGTGGAGTCCCTGGGTGGCCGGGTGGCCTCTGGGGTCTCCCGGAAGGTGGATTACGTGGTGGTGGGCACGGACCCTGGGGAAAAATTGCGCAAAGCTCAGGAATTAAAGATCACTGTACTCACAGAGGAAGAATTTCGCAAATTAGTGGACCGCTAAGCGGAGGTTAGGAGCCTTCGGTAGAACTCCAAGGCCTGTTCGCCCCACGCTTCCTTGAGCCGTTTCAGGGCCCGTACCTCGAGCTGCCGCACCCGCTCCCGGGTGAGCCCCAATTTCTCCCCAATCTCCGCCAGGGTCAGGGGACGCGGGCCCTCCAGGCCATAGCGCCAGCGCAGAACCTGGGCATCCCGGGCCGGAAGTTTCTCCACCATTTCCAACAGTTCATCGCGGAAAAGCTCCAACAACGCGGCGCGCTCGGGCGTGGGCATCTCCTCGTCGGCCACCAGCTCCTCCAACGTGGTGCTTTCCTCTTCGTCCAAGGGGACGTCCAAGGAAATCACATTTCCCACGGTTTCGTGGACGCGGAGGAGGCGATCCGGGGTGAGCCCGGGAGCCACGAGGAGATCCTCGCTTTCCTCGATGCCTTCCGCGCCGAAGCTGGCCTTGAGGCGCTGGAAGCGGAGGATGGCCCGGAATAGGTACGCGGGGATGCGGATCATTTGGGATTGTCGCTCGATGGCGTGCCCGATGGCCTGGCGGATCCACCACCGGGCATAGGTGGAAAGCCGGACCCCGCGCCGAGGATCATAGCGATCCACGGCCTCGATGAGCCCGATGTTTCCTTCCTGAATGAGGTCCAGGGTGTCCAAACCGGTGTCGCCATACTCCTTGGCCACCGAGACCACCAGGCGAAGGTGCGAGATGATAAGGCGCTCGCGGGCCAGACGGTCGCCTTGGTGCATGCGCCACACCAGCTCCTTCTCCTCGGCTTCGGAGAGGATGGGCGTGCGGGCCACCTCGGCCAAATAGAGGCTGAGGACATCCACTTCTTCCTCAACCTCGAGGATCTCTTCCTTTTCCCGCGGCTCTTCCATACCCAAGGGAGTGTATCCATTGGGTTGTCCCGGGCAAGGCTTGCGGGCTGGGGAAAAATGGGTATAGTGGATGTTGCAGGACCGTACGAAGTGCACCATCCGAAGTGGCTGTTGGGGGTTTCCCCAACAAGCAGTAGGGGCGCATGGAGTCGGTCAAGTTCCAAAGAAAGGGGGGAAACACCCAATGGCCGTAGGTAAAGTGAAGTGGTTCGACGAGGCCAAAGGTTACGGCTTCATCGCCCAAGAGAACGGACCGGATGTGTTCGTCCACTTCTCCGCCATCGACATGCAGGGGTTCAAGACCCTGCGCGAAGGGCAGACAGTGGAGTTCGACATCGAACAGGGCCCGAAGGGCCCGCAGGCCAAGAACGTGAGGCCGCGGTAACACCGGGCTTCCGGGAAAAACGGGGGGAACCGCATAAGGTTCCCCCCTTCTTTTTCAGAGTTTTGACTCCCTCCGTATAATCCCGAAGTTTTTGAAAGGAGGAGCGGTGGAGCGGGCAGAACTTGCCGAGCGGTGCGTGAACGCCCTGCGGTTTTTAGCGGTGGATATGATCGAGCGGGCCAAATCCGGGCATCCCGGGCTTCCCTTGGGAGCCGCGCCCATAGCCTACGTCCTTTGGAGTCGGCACCTCCGCCATAGCCCAAGGAATCCGAATTGGCCCAACCGCGACCGCTTCATCCTCTCCGCCGGCCACGGCTCAGCCCTCCTCTACGCCCTTCTCCACCTCTTCGGTTACCTCCCGCTGGAGGAGATCCAAAATTTTCGTCAATGGGGAAGTAAAACGCCTGGGCATCCGGAGGCCGGTTTAACTCCGGGGGTAGAGGTAACTACCGGCCCCCTTGGCCAAGGCTTCGCCAACGCCGTGGGCATAGCCATTGCCGAGGCTCATCTTTCCGCAACCTTCAATCGTCCAGGCTTCCCCATCGTCGATCACTACACCTACGTCCTTGCCTCCGATGGAGACCTCATGGAGGGCGTGTCCTTTGAGGCAGCATCCCTGGCTGGACACCTTCGTCTAGGAAAACTGATCGTCCTTTACGACAGGAATTTCGTGTCCCTGGCCGGTTCCACCGAGCTTTGCTTTACTGAGGATGTAGTCCGTCGTTTTGAGGCCTTGGGTTGGCATGTTCTCGATGTCCAAGATGGAAACGATTTGGAGGCCATCGATCGAGCGATCGTCGAAGCCAAAGAGGAAAGGGAAAGGCCTTCCCTCATCTGTGTGCGCACGGTGATCGGTTATGGTGCGCCCACCAAGGCCGGGACTTTTCACGTTCACGGTGCGCCCCTCGGCCCGGAGGAGGCGCGCGCGGCCAAGTGGAACCTGGGCTGGCCGGCGGAGCCTCCATTTTATGTGCCCGAAGAGGTGCGAAACCATTTCCAAACCTTGCGGGAAAAGAGCGAGGCTGCGGAAGAAGCTTGGCGACAACTCTTTTCCGAATACGAAAGGGCTTACCCGGAACTGGCCCGGGAATTTCAGCGCCGTATGGAGGGAGAACTTCCTGCAGATTGGGATCAAGGCCTTCCAACTTTTCCGGCCGGCACAAAAATTTCCACGCGCAAGGCCTCGGAGGCCGTTCTTCAGGCCCTCGGTGAACGCATTCCCGAACTTATAGGGGGCTCAGCGGACCTGAACCCTTCCTGTTTCACCTGGCTTAAAGGGAAGGGTGACTTTCAGGCGCCGGGGACGAAAAAAGACGTGCAGGGTGCAGTAGGTGGCCCTTGGGACTATTCCGGTCGGAACGTCCATTTTGGGGTGCGGGAACACGCCATGGGTGCCATTGCCTTGGGCATGGCCCGCCATGGGGGAATAATCCCATTTTGTGGAACTTTTCTTGTTTTCTCGGACTACATGCGCCCGCCCATTCGTCTTTCCGCCATGAGCCACAGTCGCGTGATCTTTGTTTTCACCCACGATTCCGTGGCCGTGGGCGAGGACGGTCCCACCCATCAGCCCGTGGAGCAACTCATGAACCTCCGCTGCGTGCCGAACCTTGTTGTAATCAGGCCTTCGGATGCCAACGAGGTGCGCGAGGCCTGGATAGCCGCCTTGCGCCAAAAAGATGGGCCCACCGCCATACTTCTCACCCGCCAGGATGTACCCGTTTTGGACCGTGTGGATCTAGCTGGACCGGAAAACCTCCATCGGGGTGGATACATCCTCTGGCAGGCTCGGGAAGGTCTTCCTGATGTGATCATTATTGCCACGGGTTCCGAGGTTCATGTAGCGCTAGAAGCAGGGAGGAAATTGGCCGAAGAAGGGATCAACGCGAGGGTGGTGGCCATGCCCAGTTTCGAGCTTTTCCTGGCCCAGCCGGAGGGGTATCGGGAGGAGGTTCTGCCCAAAGAGGTGCGGGCGCGGGTGGCGGTGGAGGCCGGCTGTCCCTTAGGCTGGGAGAGATTTGTAGGTCTGGATGGGGTGGTGCTTGGAATTTCCCGCTTCGGTGCCAGCGCCCCCGGTTCCGTGGTTGTGGAAAAACTCGGGATTTCCGTGGAGGCCGTGGTCAGCGCGGCCAAGGCCGTGCTTGGAAGGTTGCTGACATCTTAGGTCTTTGTCCGGTTTCGGAAGTTCTCTTGTGGGTTTAGGGCTGGTTCGCCCTGGTTTCCGAGCACCGGCAAACAAAGGCCACCCTGGTCAGAGGGGCCATGGGGAAACAGAATAGAGGTTAAGGAGGTCCGGTGGAGGAGGAAAAGGTTCTCGCGGAATTCGCTCGGGGGGAAGGGCAAAAGGTGGTGGTCCGGCGGACCCGGTTCCGGGGTAAGGAATATCTTGATCTGCGCCAGTTTTTCCAAAGCGAGGACGGGGAATGGCGACCGACAAAAAAGGGGGTCTCGCTCCCTTGGGAGCTGCGCTCGGCCCTGATCGAAGTGCTGCAACGGGAGCCGGAGTAGTCCTCCCCTTTGGGCCCCGTTTTCGTTTGGAGAAAAGGGGCGTGCGCCAGCACAACCGCGGAGGAGAGTGTATGCTCAGCCTAGCGTTGACAGAAGCATTGCGCGAACTTGGGGGTGAGGTGGTTCAACGCGGTGAGGAGCTCGTGTTCACCAAAGTTCTCGCCGAGCGGCGGGTTTTTCTCGCCCGGAAGAAGCTCGTCTATCGGGCCCGCCTGCGTGTGGACGAGAACACGCACGAGGTGCGTCTCGTGGAGTCCCTGACGGAGACGAGTTCGGGACTAGCCGGGGACAGTGGTGTCCAGTTCCAGGCAGAGTCTTACCGAACAAGGCCAGCCCTGCGGGAGGGAACTATCGCTGAGCAGGCCAAGCTCTTTGGCGCGAACTACTGCTATACCTTTGACTTTGAGCAAGTGCGGACAGCGGTGGAGCGCGTGGTGCGGGAGCACGGTTATACCCTCCGGCATGCCCTCGCGGGGTAACGGGAGTTCGGGTACAGGGGTTAGTCCTGGGAAGGGCGGCGGGGTGGAGGGGGCTCAGGCAGGTTTTGGGTAAAGGCCTGGAGAAGGCGGCGTTCCTCCCTCCCAAGTTTTTGGGGGATCACCACCCGTAGCTTCACTTTGAGGTTGCCGGTCCCGCGGGGTCCCGGCAAACCCTGGCCTCGCAGAACCAGAACCTCTTCGGGATCCGTGCCCGCTGGAATTTCCAACTCCTCCTCGCCCCGTAGGGTGGGCACCCGCACTTTCCCCCCCAGAACCAAGGTCCCGTAGTGCACGGGCACTTCCACCCACAGGTCCTGGCCCTGGCGGGCGAAGACCGGGTGGGGCTGGATTTCCACGATCACGTGGAGGTCGCCCGCAGGACCCCCAGCCCAACCCGCGTTCCCCTGCCCACGCAGGATGAGACGAGCCCCATCTTCTACCCCGGGGGGTACTTCCAACGTGACCTCGGAGCGCTCCCGCATGCGGCCGCTGCCGCGGCATGCCACGCAGGGGTGCTCTGGGATCTCGCCCACCCCCTCGCACTCCGGGCAGGTACGCAAATTCACGAACGTGCCGAACATGGAAAACTGGCGGTACTCGATGCGACCGGAGCCCCGGCAGGTGGGGCAGGAGCGCAACCCCGTGCCCGGAGAGAGGCCATTGCCCCCGCAATGGCGGCACACCTCCTGGCGGGGGAGGCTGGCACGCAAGGTGGTCCCAAACGCCGCGTCCTCGAGGGAGATGCGCACCCGGTATTCCAGATCCTCGCCGCGGCGGGCCCGGCTCACGGTGCGGGCTCGCCGACCCTCCCCGAAAAACAGGTTGAAAATCTCCTCGAACGCGGAGGGGCCGAAAAACTCCTCGAAGGCCTGGCGGGTGTGGCGGAACCCCTCTGGCCCAAAATCCACGCTCTGCTCGGGACCTACGTGGCCGAAGCGGTCGTACTGGGCCCGCTTCACCGGGTCGGAGAGGACTTCGTAGGCCTCAGCAATCTTGCGGAACCGCCGCTCGGCCTCTTTCTTATCCCCCTTGTATACGTCGGGGTGGTACTCCTTGGCCAGGCGGCGAAAGGCCCGCTTGATCTCCTCGGGGCTAGCATCCCGGGATACCCCAAGGATCTCGTAGTAGTCCTCGGGCACAGGGGATCACCCAGAGACGCCCTCGCCAGCCCGCCGGTACAACTCCGCCGCGATCTCTCCAGCCGTGCGCTTCAGCTCCTCCATGGCCGCCCGAATCGCGCCGGGGTTCTCCCCACCCATCTTCTCCCGCAAGTTCCGGATGGCCTCCTCAATCTTGCGGCGCTTCTCCGCCTCCACCTTCTCCCCCAACTCGGCCACGGATTTCTCCACGGCGTAGATGAGGTTGTCCGCCTGGTTGCGGGTTTCCGCAAGTTCCAGCCGGCGACGGTCCTCCTCCGCGTACCGCTCGGCCTCCTTGCGCATGCGCTCGATTTCTTCGGACGAAAGTCGCGACGTATCCTTGATCGTCACCGAGGCCGATTTCCCCGTGGCGCGGTCCTTGGCCGTCACCTGCAGGATGCCGTCCGCATCGATCTTGAAGGTCACGTCGATCTGGGGGATGCCGCGGGGCGCCGGCGGAAGTCCGGAGAGAACGAACCGCCCCAGGGATTTATTATCTGCGGCCATTTTGCGCTCGCCCTGCACGATGTGGATCTCCACGGAGGTTTGAAAATCCTCGGCAGTGGTAAAGGTCTTGGTACGTTCCACTGGAATGGTGGTGTTGCGCTCGATGATGGGGGTAGCGATGCCGCCCAAGGTCTCGATGGAGAGGGTGAGGGGCGTGACGTCAAGAAGCACCACCTCCTTCATCTCGCCGGCGAGGATGGCCGCTTGAATCGCCGCGCCCACAGCCACCACTTCATCGGGGTTGATGTCCTTATTGATCTTGGCCCGCCCGAATTTTTCGGCGACAAGTTCCTGGACGCGCGGGATCCTCGTGGAGCCCCCCACCAATACAACCTGATCGATGTCCTGGGGCTTGAGCTTCGCTGCGGCCAATGCCTGGTCCACGATGCGCATCGTGCGCACAAGGAGATCGTCGATCAGGCTCAGGAGCTGAGCCCGGCTGAGGGTGCGCTCCAGGTGTTTAGGCCCCCCCGCGTTCACGGCGAGGTAGGGAAGGGAGATGTGCGTCTCCAGGCGGGTCGAGAGCTCTTTCTTCGCTTGCTCGGCGGCGTCCCGGAGCCGTTGCAAGGCCTGGGGATCCCCTCGGAGATCGATCCCTGTCTCTTTTTTGAACTCCTCGATGAGCCAGTCCATGATCCGCCGGTCGAAATCGTCCCCACCCAGCTGGGTATCGCCGTCGGTGGCGATGACCTCGAACACGCCCTCGCCGAGGTCGAGGATGGAGACGTCGAAGGTGCCACCGCCCAGGTCGTACACCAGGATTTTTTGCTCGCCCTCCTTATCCAGGCCGTAGGCGAGGGCTGCGGCGGTGGGCTCGTTGATGATGCGCAATACTTCGAACCCAGCGATGATGCCCGCGTCCTTGGTGGCCTGGCGCTGGAGGTTGTTGAAGTAGGCGGGGCAGGTGATCACCGCCTTTTGGATCTTTGTGCCCAAGAGCTCCTCTGCATCCCTTTTCAGTTTCTGCAGGATGAACGCGGAGATCTGTTCGGGGGTGAACTCCTTCTCCTCACCACCCATGTCCACCCGAAACCGCCAGTCTGTGCCCATCCTGCGTTTCACAGAGAGGACGGTACGGGTGGGGTTGAGGATGGCTTGGCGCTTGGCGAGCTGGCCCACGAGGATTTCGTTATCGGTGAAGGCTACGGCTGAGGGGGTGATACGCTCACCTTCGGCGTTGAGAAGGACCTCGGGGCGGCCCGCCCGCACCAGGGCGATGCAGGAGTTGGTGGTTCCTAGATCGATCCCTACAACCTTTTCCTTTTCGCTCATGCTGGCTCACCTCCTTGGGGACCTAGGCTTACCTTGACCTTGGCCGGCCGCAGCACCCGACCTTGGCGCAACCAACCCCGCTCCAATTCCTCGAGGATTCGGTTCTTGGGCGCAGGCGCAGGCTCAGCCAGCACGGCCTCATGGTAGAGAGGATCGAATGCCTCACCCACTGTGGGAATGGGCGTGCAGCCCAGGCGAGTCAACACCTCCCGGAAAAGATTGACCACGGAGGAAAGCCCCTCGCGGAGTTGGGCGGGGTCCTGGCGAAGGAAGAAAGCCCGCTCCAGGGCCTCGTAGGCCGGGAGGAATTGGAGGATCGTGTCATCCACGCCTTGTTCCCGCCAGCGCTCCCGCTCCTTGGCCACCTGTTTCCGGTAGTTATCGAACTCCGCGGCCAGGCGCAAGAGCTCCTCCCGCAGATTTTTTCCCTCGGGTTTTTCCTGAGTGGAAAGGGAAAAAGGTTCGCTCATGGTTCACCTCCTTGGCGGAGGAGGGACGCGAGGCGGCTGGCCAAATAACGCACGGCGGAGAAGGCTCGAGCGTAGTCCATCCAAAGGGGACCAGCCACTCCCAACAGGCCCTGCTCGGGGAAATAGGGGGCGGTGACGAGGGCGAAATCGCGAAGTTCCGGGATTTGTTCGATTCCCACGTGGGCCATGAGGCCGGGTTGCCCGGCCCGGAGGTGGGCAAGAAGCTCGAGGAACTCGCCCTCCTCCCCGAGGAATTGAAGAAGGGTTTGCATTTTCTCCAAGGCCCACTCCGGCGAGTGCACCGCCAACTCCGCCAAAAGCTGGGGCCACCCTTCGACAAAAATGCGGGAGACGGGGGGAGTTGCCAGAATCTCTTGAAGAAGCCGGTGGGCGAGGTGGATGGCCCGGCCTTGCCAAGGCGCCGGCGGCATAATTTCTGCCCGGCTGGACGTTCCCAGCTGGTGGGCCAGCCACCGCTCGGCCTCCTGAAGTTCCTGAGTATCCAGGTCCAGAGGGGCAGGGAGAACCCGGGTCTCCAGGACCCCGAGTTCCGAGACGGTAGCGACGAGGAGCACACCGGGCCGAATTTCGCGCAGGATGAGCCCGGCGGACTTGACCCACTCCTGGCTAGGAGGGATGACAAACCCCAGGCCACCGGCCATCCCGGCCAGGAGGAGGGCGGTGCGGCGCAGGAGCTCGGGGAGAGGTGGGAGGCTCGAGATGGGTTGGGGTTCCACGGGCAAGCCTGCTGAAGGCCCGCTCCCTTCAGCCATGGCCAACAGCCACTGGGCGAAGAAGCGGAAGCCATGGAGGGTGGGCACGCGGCCCGCAGAGGTGTGGGGTTTGTACAGGTACCCCCCCTCTTCCAAGGCATGGAGCTCGTTGCGGATGGTGGCAGAACTTAGGTGGTGGCGGTAGACCTGGACGAGCTCTTGGGAGGACACAGGTTTCTTAGTGTGGATGTAGCGGTCCACCACTTCCACGAGGATACGCGCCCTCCGACCCCGCATTAGCAATCACCTCACTAAAGTGCTAACCGGATCATAAGGGGAACGCGCCCAAAGTCAAGCCCGCTCACGCGGTGTGCGCTGAGACTTACCTAACCGAATTAAGGCGGACCATAGTGTCCCGTTGATTGATGTTATGAAAACGCGCGCCCTAGGGCAGGTTATCCTGCCCAAAAAGGAGGGTGGGTAGTGTAACGGCAAATGTGTCCGTGGGGCAGCATGGTAGCCTTCCCATTGGAAGAGCCTTTCGAAAGGA
>JBBIVL010000028.1:10191-15386 GCA_037439765.1 Candidatus Bipolaricaulota bacterium | reverse complement strand
TCGGACTACCATTTCGCCGGGGCGCAAAATTCCGCCCTCTTGGCCTGGATCGAAGGCGAGTAGGAAGCAAGGAGGAGAAGATGGTGAGATTGGGGCTGGGATTGGTCGCGATTTTCACAGTTCTATCGGTAGGGGCAGTAGCTCAGCCCGAGCTTTTGTGACTTGGATCGGCGCTCGTGTTGAAGGACTGTACACAGAATGAGGAGATCACGGGTGCAGTAGTCGCTGGCCTTGGAGCGAGGTTGGTCCAAGTAAAGTTCCCTTTCTTCGCGCCTGAGATTCTTCAACGGGTTCCGCACCAGGTCTTTGAATTCCTCCGCAAAGCCCTTAAGACCTCCTTATAGGTTTCTTTCCGCACGGTAGCTTTCCCTCTTTCGGAAGTCGTTTCCTTTGGGAAGGCTCCCAGGCTGCCCCGCACTTCCTGCTACGCCACCAGTTCTTCGGACAAGTGACCTTCTAATTGGCTCGAGGTAAGCTATACTGGCCTCGTAGGGGGTGAGAAAAAATGGCGAAGAAGCTGATTGATCCGGTGTGCAAGATGGAGGTGGATCCAGCCAAAGCACCAGCCAAGGCCGAATATCAGGGCAAAACCTATTACTTCTGCGCGCCCGGGTGCAGGGCCGAGTTTTTGCGCCATCCCGAAAAGTACGTGGGTGGGGAAGAACCTAAGGGGCATGGCGGTCGGAAGTGATCCCCTCCGCACGTCGAACAGCGTCTGCTAGCATTTCCACGATTTCTCGAAGAATTCTCTCGTCTGGGCCCTCTGCCATGATCCGTATCAGAGGTTGGGTCCCCGAGGGCCGCACCACCAATCGGCCGTTCCCGGAAAGTTTTCGCTCGGCCTCCGCTAAGGCTTCTTGGACAATCGGGTGGCCAAGGACGGCCTCGCGCTGGGTTACCCCCAGGTCCTTGCGCACCTGAGGGTACATCGGAACAGGGGAAACCAGCTCCCGCAAAGATTTTCCCAGCCGCTGTAGATAAGAGAGAACGAGGAGCCCGGTGAGGACTCCGTCGCCGGTGGCGGAACGGCGGCGGAAGATGATGTGGCCGGAGGGCTCGCCGCCAAAATCAATTTCGTGTTCATGCATGGCCCAGGCCACAAACCGATCGCCCACCGGAACGCGCAACACTTCAAACCCCCGCTCTCGGAGATATTTCTCAGCTCCAAGATTAGCGAGCACCGTAAAAACCACGGCCTTTTCCCGGATTTCCCCCCATGCGAAAAGGTGAGGGGCCAGCGCGGCCATGAGTTGATCGCCCTCCACGATGGCGCCGGTTTCATCCACGAAAAGGGCGCGGTCGCCATCGCCATCGAAGCCGATCCCAAGATCCGCGGACTGCTCGCGCACCGTTTGGGAAAGAAGGGCTGGGGAGGCGGCACCGGTTGCGTTGATTTTGGCCCCTTCAGGCTCAGCCCCGAGGAGATAAACTTCGGCTCCCCTTTCCCGGAAAATTTCCGGCGCCACCACCGCCGTGGCCCCAAAGGCGCAGTCCACAACGATTTTCATCCCTGAAACTCGCGGGGCCTGGGCGCGCAAGAAATCCAGATACTTTTCCCGCGCGTGAGCCCAGGTACAAATCGCCCCAAACGCCCAGCCCAGATGGTCCAGGCCCAGGAAATTTTCCACTCGCTCTTCCTCCTCCACGGCAAGTTTCAGACCCGCGGCATTGTAGAACTTGAGGCCGTTGTCCTCGGGTGGGTTGTGGGACGCGGAGACCACCAGGCCCAGGTCAAGCTTCTCTTTTGCCACGAGGTGGGACACGGCCGGGGACGGGAGGATGTCGGCGTCAAGTACGGTGGCGCCGGCGGAGGCCAGGCCTGCGGCGCAGGCGGCGCTTAAGGCCGGCCCGGAAAGGCGGGTATCCCGGGCCACAAGGACCTTTTTAGGCCGGAAAGCCAATGCCGCGGCCCGACCTAGCGCCAACGCTAGATCCACCGTGAGCTCTTCTCCAGCCTTTCCGCGCACGCCATCGGTGCCAAAAAGTTTGGGCATCGTCCCTCCAGAAACACGCGGATTTTATCAAAACTGCGGCTTTTATGGTGAAGGCCGGGGCCCGAAAAGAACCGTGCCCAACCGAATCATCGTAGCCCCCTCTTCCACAGCCACTTCCCAGTCCGCGCTCATCCCCATGGAGAGGGTATCCAAAGGAAAACCTTCCGCGCGAAGCCCCTCAAAAAGCTTGCGCATGGTCCGGAAATGTGGGCGGGAGTCCTCGGGTTTTTCCGGTGCGGGTGGGATGGCCATAAGCCCGCGCAGTTCCACGTGGGGAAGATTTCGGATGGCCTGAGCCAAGGGAAAAATTTCTTCCGGGAGAACCCCGCCCTTTTGGGGCTCGCGGCCGATGTTGACCTGGATCAGCATGGGAAGGGTTTTCCCAAGGCTCGCGGCCACCGTGGAAAGCTTCTCCGCAAGATCCAGGGAATCCACGGTTTGCACCCAATTGAACACTTTTGCGGCCCTGGCCACCTTGTTTCGCTGAAGCCGGCCGATCATGTGCCAGACGGCGGGCACCGAGACCATCGCTTTCTTTCGCTCCGCTTCTTGCACGTAGTTCTCGCCGATGTGGCGGATCCCCGCGGAGAGGGCAGCGCGGATTTCCTCGGACGTGCGGTCCTTGGCCGCGGCTACCACCGTGACGCCCGGCGGCACCCGCGCCAAAATCTCGGCGCAACGGGCCTCAATCTCCCCGACCTTCACACGCCTTCACCTCGGGAACCTGCGGATAACTCTTCTGGGGTAAAAAACCCCTTTTCTACCAAAGATTTCGATCCGGAGTTCCTCGTTTCCGCCAGGGTTTCTTCATTGGCTCCCATGCTCTTTCCGATTCGTTCCATTAAGTCCGATCCCCAATTCGAGGTGATCCCTCTTTCCGTCGCTTCAGCCCCATGCGAAGTGTATAGGCGGAAAGTTTCCCTGCACGGTTTCGCGGCCCGGAGCTTCGCGGTGCCTGGGGGATCCTAAAAAGCCACAGCCTCAGTTTATCCCGGAGCATGGCTTAGCCCACACATGCTCTAGAACTCATGACGCCTGGCGGGTATGGTGGGCCAATAGATCGTGACCCCCTTAGAGGCCCAGCCCCCTGCAACCTTCTCGAGCAGAATCACGGGGGAACACGCGAATTCATCCGGCAGATGCCAGCCCAAGTTGTCCACGGACATGCATAAACAGGCGCTCCGATTGTTCCTGCAGGTCCGCCAGGCGAGAAACCGCGAGGAAGGGGCTGTGCCCTTCGCCGTCCTATGTCAACGGGTGGCGCAAGAGAAACCCCAGATGGCCAAGTACCTCAAGGAATGCGAGGAAAACTACCTAGCCTTCCTGGGGTTTCCGGAAGAGGTCTGGCGCGCAATTTTCCCCACAAACCTTGTGGAAGGCCTCAACGCTGGAATGGACAGGGATGAGGCTGGATCTTGGGGGATACTTTCCCTCCAAGGTTGCCTGGAGGTCAACCTGTTCCTCCAGGCGGTGAATCTGCAGGACATGGGGTGGAGGAAGCCCCTGCCGCAAGTGCGCGCGGCCCGCTACAAGCTCCATCAACTGTTCGTCCTGCAGTATGAACTGGACGAGGAGGAAGCCATGCTACACAATGTTTAGGGTAAGTCTCCAGTCAAACGCGATATACTCCGTAGCGCCCTCCTTTGTGGGCAGGATAACCTACCCGAGGGCGCGCGCTTTCATAATATCACTTCCCGAGACACTACCGCTCCTATGGCTGAATCTACAGGGCAACCTATTAAGATTATCCAGCATGTCGTTTCTCACGGAAGGCAGTGTTCCCGTAATGCCACGTGGCCTTGAACTTTTGTTGCGGGTTCGTCGTTCACGAAGGTAGGTGCCTGCTGAAATCAAACTGAAATAGCGGCGATTGCCCCAAAGTCTGTCCAGAAATTGGTTGCCTTCGCGTTATAGCCGCGCCCTCTCAGGGTTGACGCGGGGGTCGCTCGCGCTATCATGTAGCACCAAAACTTGAAAAGTGACACCAGGAGGAAGCATGCGTGCTAACCCGGCGGTAATTTTTGCTATTATTGGCTTCAGCTGCTTTGCCCTGGCTCAGCCTGTAGTGATCGCCACCTCCGAGGTCTTCGGGTCCTTGGCCCGCACCATCGGTGGCGAGGACGTCCTCGTCATCACCATCATCCCCGCCGGCTTCTGCCCGGCCCACTACGATCTTCGTCCCTCGGACTTCCTCCACCTCGCCCAGGCCAGGCTCGTCCTTTACCACGGGATCGAAACGTGGATGGATCGCGTTTTGGCTAACATCAATCCCGAGGCCTTGGTGGTAAAACTCGGTGGGCCTTGGAACTATCCTGAGGCGTTGGCAGAAAAAGCCAAGGCTGTGGCCGAAAATCTCTCCAAAATCCTTCCCGAAAAGGCCGATCTATTCTCGGAGCGTCTTTCCACGTTCCTTGCCGAGCTCGGAAATCTCGCCGGCGAGCTCAAAACGAGGGCCGAAGAGCTTCGCCTCTTCGAACTGCCTGCCATTGTGATGGCCTGGCAGGAGGACTTTGCCCGGTGGCTCGGTCTCAACATCGTGGCTACCTATCCTCCCGAGGAACGGCTCTCCGTGAAGGATCTTCTGGAGCTTGCCCAAAAGGGGCGGGAAAACGGGGTGAAGCTTGTGATCGATAACCTCCAATCGGGCGTATCCTTCGGGGGGCGTTTGGCCCAGGTTAGCGGTGCAACCCATGTTGTCCTCACCAACTTCCCCGGCCCTATCCCCGGCACGGTGGACATGCTCACGATGTTCAAGGTGAATGCGAACCTTATCTTCTCCGCGGTGGAAACTCTCCAGGTGGTGACCGTCCCGTGAGCTTCCTCGTCATCGATCCCGACACAGACGTACGCGAACTTTTTGCCCTTGGAGTAAGGTTCCACGGGCATCCTGGGCCTTTCTTGGCCCTGGGGATCAGGATGGGCCTTTTGGCCTTAAAACTTCTCGGTAGCTCAGGATATTCCGGGATCAAGGCTGAGGTGGAGACGGGAACAAAACCACCGATTTCCTGCTTGGCCGATGGCATCCAAGTCTCCACAGGTTGCACTGCAGGCAAGGGGAACCTTGTGATCCTTCCCTTGGGTTGGGCAGCGGCGACTTTCGTGGCAAACGGAAAGACCCTGCGAATCGAAATACGGCCGGAATTCCTCCGCCGAATCCAGGCCGAGGGAGCGGCGGATCACCTGGCAGAGGTTGTGCTCGGG
>JBBIVL010000028.1:0-10091 GCA_037439765.1 Candidatus Bipolaricaulota bacterium | reverse complement strand
CAGGAGATCTCCCGGCCGTTTGCCCGGCTTTCGGAGCTTTGGCTCAGCCTATGTGGGCGCTGATCCTTCCCTCATTGGTGGCCGGGGCCCTCGCTGGGGCAAGCGGCGGGCTTTTGGGGGTAGCAGCGTTGCGGCTGCGCCTTTCCGCCCTCGGGTATGCCATAGCCCACGCGGCCTTCGCCGGCGCCGCTTTCGGTCTATGGCTCGGCCTTCCGCCCCTTCTCACCGCTTTCCTTTTCTCCGCGGCCGTGGCGATCCTCCTCGGCCCGATCTCCGAGAAAACCGGCCTTCCCACGGACACCATCCTGGCCATCCTCTTTCCCCTCACCATGGCCTTGGGTTTTCTTTTTCTTGCCTTGACACCCGGGCTTCCCCTCACCTCCTCGGCCCTGACCCTGTTTTGGGGAAGCCTTCTTGGCGTGGGCTGGACCGATGTTTTCGTTTTGGCCGGGATTTTCCTTGTGGCCGTCGGGTTCCTTTTGTTCTTTCGACGGGAAGTTTGGGCGACCCTGGTGGAGCGGAGGCTGGCTGAAGAGGCGGGGATCCCCACGCGTTGGATCCTCTGGCCCCTTCTTTTCCTTTTGGGCGGAGGCGTGGCCGGTTCCCTGAGGCTTGTGGGTGGGCTTTTGGTGTACATCCTGCTCTTTCTTCCCGCGTCCTCCGCGGCCCAGCTTGTGTTGGATCTGCGCCGCCAGTTCCTCCTCACCCCCGTTTTGGGTGTGGTCTCCACCTTGGCCGGGGTGGGTCTCTCCTTTTGGGCTGACCTTCCCGTGGGGACCGCGGTGGCCGTGAGCACCTGCGCCGTTTTCCTTCTCTCCTGGGCCGCAAGCCCCCGCCGGCATGTGGCCCTCGAACCCCCTGCTCCGCATTGATCCCGGCGCTGGTCCCACCAAAGACCTAAGGAACGAAGACCTACAACACGAGGCTCAAAAGGCGCGCGAGAAGGCCCAAAAGGAGGGCCAATCCTGTGGTTACCAGGACGACGAGGAGCGTTCTTCTTCCGCCCATTTCCCGGAAGAGCACGGCCACGGTGGCCAGGCACGGCACGTAAAACATGGTGAACACGGTGAAGGTGAGCATTTGCCCTGGGGAGAGCACGGCTGCGAAATCTTCGGTTCCCACGGCTTGAGCAAGAAGGAGCAGAGCGAGCTCTTTGCGGAGCACTCCGAAGATGAGGGGAACGCCAGCCGCCGGCGGAAGACCCAAGGGCCAGGTGAAGACCCGTGCCGCTGCATTGAGATATGGCTGCCAGCCCAAGGCCTCGGCCAAGGCGAGGACGAAGCTGGAAACAACGAGGATCGGCCAGGCCACCTTCACGAACTCCCGCAGCCTAAGCCAAGTTTTCCCCAATGTGGCCCGCGGGGCGGGCCAGCGGTAGGGTGGAATCTCCATGATGAGGCCGGGCCCGGTGGCGGGAAAAATCCGGGCCAAAAGGGTGGCGCCCAAGGCCACCACCAAAATGTTCAAAAGGTAAAGGCCCAGAGCAAACCATGGACCGAGGGACCTTCCCACAAGCCCGAAGATCACCACCGTGCGCGCCGCACACGGGATCATCACCGCCAACGCCGCGGTGATAAGACGATCCCGCTCGTCCTCCAGGATCCTTGTAGCGAGCACCGCGGGAACGGAACAGCCATAGCCAAGGACGAAGGAGATCACGCTTTTTCCATGCAGGCCCAAGCGATGCATGAGCCCATCCAAGAGGAAGCCGATACGGGGAAGATAGCCCACGTCCTCGAAGAGGGCCAAAAGGAGATAAAACGGAACAAGATAGGGAATGGCGATGCCGATTCCGGCAAAAAGGCCGTCCAAAGCGCCCGCCAAGGCTTTGGGGAAAACCCCGCCGCCCAAAATCTCCTGCGCTTTCTCGGAAAGCGCCTCCAGCCCCGGCAAGATAAGCCCTTCCAGCGCCCCGCCCACTTTGAACGTGAGGAAGAAAAGGAGGAAGAGGGCCAGGATAAGGAAGGGGTAGCCTAGGACGGGGTGCATCAGCACATCATCGAGGTGTTCCCGCAGGCTGGGTTTGGCGCGTTCCACGCGGGTCACCTCGCGGAAGATGCGGGCGGCCAGGGCAGCGCGCTCGTCGGCCAAAATCATGGCTCCATCTCGCTCGGCCCAGCAGGAAAGTCTCTCGCGCACCTCCTTTGGCAATTCCTCCTTTTCCGCCAGGGAAAAGAGGGCCGCTGCGCGCGCCGGGATATGGGCATATCTTGGATCCACCTGTGCTCCAGGGGCGAGCTTCGCCAGAATTTCTTCCAACGGCGGAGCGTAGGAAGGCGTTTTGGGAACGCGGGCCGCAGGGATTGCGGCGAGAAGCTCTTTTAACCCGATCCCGCGGGAGGCGATGGTGGATACCACGGGAGCCCCCAAGATCTCCGCGAGCTTTTCCTTGTCGATCATCAGGCCCTTGTGCTCCGCCTCATCGGCCATGTTCAGGACCACCACCATGGGAATCCCCAGTTCCGCAAGTTCTAGGGTGAGGGAGAGGGAGCGCAGAAGAACGGAGGAATCGACCACGTTCACAATGAGATCAACTTTTTCTTGAAGGAGAAAGTCCCGCGCCGCGCGTTCCGCGGGATCTTGGGCCTGCAGGGAATAAACGCCCGGGAGGTCCACGATTTCCGCAGGTTTTCCCCCCAAAAAAGCGTGGCCCCGGAGGATCTCCACAGTGGTGCCAGGGAAGTTGGCGGCCACGGCCCGGAGGCCCACCAGGGCGTTAAACAGGGTGGATTTTCCAGAGTTAGGTTGGCCGAGGAGAGCCACGCGCACGTTCTACCCTTTCGGCTCAGAGGCGGGAATGATAAGGATCCTTTTGGCCACGCCACGCCCCAGGGCCACACGGGTGCCGTCCACTTCTACGAGGAGAGGGCCATGGCCGGGACCGCGGCCCAGAACACGTACGTGGGTGCCCGGCCGCAGGCCCAGGGCCGCCAGGCGCAACTGCACCCCCTTCCCCGGTCCCAAGACGGCGTAGACAGAGCCTTCTTTACCGGGGGGAAGCAGGTGAAGGGGGATCGCTGCGGAATTGATATTCATTTTCAAAAAATCAGTATATCCGCTTCCCATCGGGAAGTCAACTCAGGGCCCCTTATCCATCCCAAAGGGAGCAAGCCCTGAGGACATCCATCCCGCCCGAGGAGGGATCCCGCCCCTACCATGGCTCTCGTGCACGATCTCGGCCCGCTCCTCGTGGTGCTGCTCGTGGCGGCCCTGGCCTTCGCGGTCTTTCTTGCCGTTCCGCCTCCCCCGGAACTTCTCGTGGTGGTCGATGCCGGCCACGGCAGCCACGACCCCGGAGCCGTCGTCGCCGGAATCCAGGAAAAAGACCTCAACCTGGCCTTGGCCCTCCTGGTCCAGAAAAAAGCCCAGGGAACAGGACTCCGGGTCATCCTCACCCGCACGGCCGATGTGTACGTGGACTTGGTGGAGCGGGTCCGGCTGGCCGAGGCCTTGGGAGCCGCCCTATACGTCTCCATCCACGCCAACTATCACCGGGATCCCAAAATCTGCGGGATAGAGACATGGGTGGATACCCATGCCAACTCGGAGAGCTTGCGCCTGGCCGAGGCTTTACAGCGGGCACTGGTTTCCGCCACGGGCGCGGCCGATCGCGGTGTGCGCCGCCAAACCTTGTATCTTCGCCACACCGTACTTCCCACGGCCCTGGTCGAGGTGGGTTACCTTTCGTGCCCGGCGGAACGGGAGAAACTTTTGGACCCAGCCTACCAGGATAAAATTGCGGACGGCATCATCCAGGGAATTCGGGATTACCTGGCACGCTAAATTTTTTCCTTGCCGCGCTCCAGCCAGGCCCAAATGAAAGGCCAAATCTCCCCGTCCAACACAGCTTGCACGTTCCCCACTTCCACCTCGGTGCGGTGGTCCTTCACCAGCTGATAGGGCTGAAGCACATACGAGCGGATCTGGTGCCCCCATTCGATATCCTTGAGCTCGCCCCGCAGTTCCTCCAGCTTCTTCACGCGCTCTTGCTCCATGAGGGCTCGAAGCTTGGCCTGCAGGATCCGGAGGGCGGTGGCTTTGTTTTGGTGTTGGGAGCGCTCGTTTTGGCAGGTCACCACAATCCCGGTGGGAACGTGGATGATGCGCACGGCCGTTTCGTTTTTCTGCATGTGCTGCCCACCGGGCCCGGAGGAACGGAAGGTTTCGATGACGAGATCCTCCTCACTGATGTCCACGTCGCCTTCGGAAACCATGGGGGTCACGGTGACCGCCGCGAAGGAAGTGTGGCGGCGATGGGCGGCGTCAAACGGGGAAATGCGCACCAGCCGATGCACGCCGGTCTCACCCTTGAGAGTCCCGTAGGCATAGCGGCCGCGAATTTCCAGGGTTGCAGACTTGATCCCAGCCTCCTCGCCCGGGGTCTCGTCCACCAACCGTGAGGTGAATCCTGCCAGCTCACAAAACCGCGTGTACATGCGAAGGAGCATCTCCGCCCAATCCTGGGCATCGGTCCCGCCCGCTCCCGCGTTGATGGCGAGAAAGCAGTCGGAGGCGTCGTAGGGCCCATCAAGGAGGAGCTCCACCCGGGTTCGTTCGAAATCCTGTTCCCAGCGGGCCAGCCTTGCGGCTACTTCCTCGCGGGTGGCCTCATCGTCCTCCGCCCGCGCCAGCTCCCAAAGGACCTCGATGTCCTCAAGTTCCCTGGTCAGCGCCTGATACCGCTGGAGCCAAGCCCGTATCTTTTCCAACTCCTTGGCCTTGGCTTGGGCAGTGTCCCGATCGTTCCAGAAATCCGGCTGGGCCATGGCGGCCTCGAGGGCCTGGATTTTTTCGCGCAGCGCCTTTACATCCAGGCCTTGGCCCAGCCGGCTCAGGCGCTCCCGAAATTCCCGAATCCGCTCTTCCATACCACACCAACTTAGCCAGGACTGGCCCTTTGCGCAACCTTATAATCCCTCTGTGCCAGGAGTCCTGTACCTTTGTGCCACGCCCATCGGCAACCTGGAGGACATCACGCTGCGCGCTCTGCGGATCCTCCGGGAGGTGGACGTGATCGTGGCCGAGGACAGCCGCCGCACGCGCAAGCTCCTTTCCCACTACGGCATCCCTACCCCCCTTTCCGCAAGCCTCTACCAGGGGGTGGAGGAGGACCGTACGGAGGCGGTGCTTGCCCTCTTGCGGGCGGGAAAAAACGTGGCCCTCGTTTCCGATGCCGGGACCCCCTTGGTTTCGGACCCGGGGTATCCGCTGGTACGGGCCTGTGTGGCGGAGGGGATCCCGGTGGTGCCCGTACCGGGTGCCTCAGCAGTGCTCACGGCGCTGGTGGCCTCCGGCCTTCCGCCCCAGCCTTTTCTTTTCGCGGGGTACCCGCCGCGGGCAGCGGGCGCGCGTCGCGCCTGGCTTTCCGAGCTTCTTCATCTTCCCTACACGGTGGTGTTCTTCGAAAGCCCGCGCCGCCTTCTGAGCACCTTGGGCCTTTTGGCCGAGATTTCGCCCGAGCGGCCCACGGTGGTGGCCCGGGAACTCACCAAACTCCACGAGGAATTCGTGCGCGGCTCCGCTCGCACCGTTCATGGAGAGCTCGCCCGCCGCGGCAAAGTTTTGGGTGAGGCGGTGGTCCTTTTTGGTCCTGCGGAGGAACCGGAGAAAGCCCAGGCGAAAACCAGTGAAAGCGAGGTTCGGACCCTCTACCAAGAACTTCTTTCCCAAGGCCTTCCTCCAAAGGAGGCGCGCACACAGGTGGCCCAAAGGCTTGGCCTTTCCAAGCGCCAGGTCTACCAGATCCTTTTGAGATCGCGTAAACTTGGAGCTTAAGGAGGCATTTTTGCCCTTCACAATCCGTGAGTTTTTAGCCACGCCCGCGGATTTCGCGGCGGTGGTGGAAATCGATAACCTTTGCGATCCCGAGCACCGGTACACCGTGGAGCAGTTCCGCTACGACTACGAAAACTTCGATACCCAAAAGTACATGCTTCGCTACTACCTGGCGGAAAAGAGCGGGAAGGTTGTGGGGTACGCCTGTTACCATCACATGCCGTATCGCTTTGATCCGCAACGGTTTTGGATCTGGGTGGGCGTACACCCCGCATTCCAGGGGCAGGGAGTCGGTTCTTCCCTCTACGAGAAGATCTCGTTCGATTTGCAAGGGCTTTCCGCACGCTGGCTCCACACCTCCGCGCGGGAAACCTGGGAAAAGAGCCGAGCATTCCTGGAAAAGCGGGGTTTCCAAGAGGTGATGCGCACTTGGGAATCGTGGCTGGACGTTGGGAGCTTTAACTTTACTCCCTTTCAAGGGTACCTGGAGCGGGCGGGGAGGGAGGGGGTGGCCATCACAACCCTGGCGGCGGAGAAGGAAAAAGAGGAGAAATGGCTGGAGAGGCTTTATGACCTTGACGTGACCGTGGCTGCGGACGTGCCCCGTACCTCTCCCTACACGCCTCCGTCCCTGGACCATTTTCGCCGTACGTTCATCGAGAACCCCGATCTTCTTCCGGACGGATTCTTCATCGCCAAGATCGGTGGGGAGTACGTGGGAGAAAGTTTTGTATTTCGTGTGCCCGCGGAGCCTGGGCACCTTACCCAAGGGCTCACCGGCGTGCGTCGGGAACACCGGGGAAAGGGGATCGCCATGGCCCTTAAACTCCACGTGATTCGCTATGCCCAGGAGAAGGGGTACACGCGGATCAAGACCTGGAACGCCACGAACAATCTTCCCATGCTGGCCATAAACGAGAAGCTGGGTTTTGTGCGCCAGCCGGCTTGGATCGAGTACCAAAAGACCCTGGGATGACTTTCCCCGTGGTGCATCTTCCCCCGGATCCCAAGGAGGCGGGGGTGGTGCACGGCCACGCGCTGCGTCGGGAGATCCAGGAGAATCTGGGGCTCTACCGGGCGCGCTGGGAAGAAGAACTGGGTCTACGGTGGGAAGAGGGCCTCAGGCGAGCACGGATTCACTTGGCCCGGCTTGAGGCTTATGCTCGTGAGCACCTCCTTTCCGTCTTGGGCGTGGCGGAGGGAGCGGGCATAACCTCGGAGGAAGCCGCTTTTCTCGATGGCCGCTATGAGCTTTTTTATGGGGAGTTTTCCAAGCGCGATCTTAAAGGGGAATGCTCTTCCTTAGCAGTTCTTCCCGAGCGTTCCGCCGAAGGGCAGCTTCTTCTGGCCCAGAACTGGGATTGGTTTCCCGGGGTTCAGGGGGCCTGGCTCCGTTTTTCCTCGCACGGGGTTTCCGTCTTAGCCTTTACGGAGGCGGGGATTCCCGGCGGTAAGATTGGGATCAACTCCCGCGGCCTCGCCCTTTGTGTGAATGGCCTCATTTCCCCTTTCGACCAGTGGGATGGTGAGGGGCTCCCGTTTCATGCCCGCGCCGCAACCATCCTGGCCTCGGCCACGGCCGAAGAGGCCCTGAAGTGGGCATCCTCCCTCCCGTCCCCTGGGTCCGCTCATTTCCTCGTGGGACAGCGAGAAAAAGCTTGGGGAATCGAGCTTTCCCCGAAGGGCGCTTTTCTCTTGTTGCCGGAAGACGGGGTTCTTGCTCATGCCAATCATTTCTTGGCGGGGAATTTCTCCCAAGCCGTGGGCGAGGAGTGGCGGGGAAGCCTCCCTCGACAAGCCCGACTGGAAAAACTTCTGGCCGTTTTCGCCCGCCTGGGACCCGAAGAAATTTGGGCCATTCTCTCGGATCACACGGACTTTCCAGATTGCATTTGTCGCCATCCCTTCCCGGTGGAGAAAAACCTACCTTACGCCACCATCCTTTCCTGCGTTCTTGATCTCAAGGGTAGTGTTATCCACTACCGGAAAGGGCCTCCTTGTGGGGCGGACTCCTCGACCGTTTCCTTGGCTCCTCAGGCGGATTGGTCGGGCAAGGTAAATTGGGCATAATGAACGCCATAGGAGGGGCCATGCGTAGGATAGTTGTCTTAGGCATTTTCGCAGTTTTGGGAGCCCTCCCTGTGATTTCCCCGGGGGAAGAGCTGGGGTTCGGGTTTGGTGGGTCTTTTGCCGGGATTCTTCTGTGGGATCTTTCCTCCTTGAACTCAGCGCTCGCGGCCGCGGGTTACCCCACCTTTTCCGGGGCGCCCACGGTGTTTGGCGGCGGCGGGCTGGGAGGTTTGACGAACGGGGTGGCCCCCGGCGGGTTCGGTTTTGGGGGAGAAACAAGCGCCCTGGCTGCGGAGAGGCAAGCCATGCTGGAAGTGGGGTTTGGTGGGTTCGCCTTGGAGAGGACCTGGGCCATGGGCCAGCAGGGCCTGGTTGGGGCCGGCCTGGTGATCGGGGGCGGCGGGATGACGCTCACCGTGCGTAACCGTTATCCCCAAGATTTCTCCGATGCCCTCGAGAACCCGGGGACCAGCGTGCTCGAGCTTGGCTTTTTCGGAATCCTGCCCTACCTGGGTCTCCGGTTCGCCTTGGCGGAGTGGCTGTGGGTGGAGGGTCGAGCCGGCTATCTTTTGGGCCTCCCGGGGCAGTGGAAAGAGGGCGGCCGGGAGCTTACCGGGCCGGAGGTGCCCATCCGGACCGTGTTCCTCTCCCTAGGCCTCGCCTTCGGTGGGACAAGCCCGATAGACGAAGAGCTCCCCTGAAGTTCCTCTCCTGCGCAAGGCGTCTGGCGCGTCTTTTCATTGAGCCGGTCGCTTCTCTAAAAGGGGATATGAAACTACCGAAATCGTGAGGTAGTCTTCCTCCCTCTACTCTTTCTGGGAGGATGTGGCTTGCTATGCCCACCCGATCCCGTCCGCCTTTCCCGCAGGCGAACGGGCTTGCGATCCTTCTTGCTCCTAAAACTTGCGTTCCGGCAATTTTGAACTAGGACCTAGGGGAGCGAGCAGCTTCGGCTTGCGCGCACCAGGAGCCTAAGAAGGAACATCCCCCACGACCTAGACTCCCTTAAGACCCGCTTTTCTCGGCCCTGAGGTTACTTTGCCCTTCTTTGTAGAGGTCCAGAATCTCGGCGGGTGTCAGCGGTCGCGCGTAGATGCGGAATTCGTCGAGCGCCCCGTTCAGATAAAGGAAACTTGGACTTTTGCCCCGCGCGGTCTTGCCATATCCTAGGGCCCCAATCTCCGGGTAGCGCACATCCGCCAGAAACCTCTGCATCCGTGGGGACCCGAAGTTGTAGTGACGTCGAAAAAGCTCCACGCCGTTGAGGTAGCCGGTGTTTCCCTGGTCGCTCACCACCAACGCGAAGTGGTACCACCTTTGAGGCTCGAGGTTGCGACCTGTATCGAAACACAATGGGATTCGTCCCCCTTCCACCCAGGTCACGTAAAGCTTGAGGTTCTTGGGATCGCGATGGCCGATCTCGATGACGAAGAGGTCATCCACTGCGTCCTCGCGGGAAACTCCCACGTAAAAGAGGGGCAGAATTTCTTTTGAACTGAGGACGTTCTCGAATTTGAACCAAAAAGCGATGGTGCCTCGGTGTAGGCTGGCGAGGAGGTTCACTATCTCGGGCAGGAACAGGAGCCGATCGTCCTCGCCGTCGAAACTTACGGCCTGCCCCACAGGCCCCGCCGAATAGACGGGATTCCCTTCCAGCACGGCTTTCCCTTCCAACTCATGGAGACCTTCGAAGGAAAGGTGCAGGACCAACCCGGGCTCTCCCGCCCAAAGCGGGAGGGTCAAGATAACAATCAAGGTAACCCATGCCCACTTCACAAGTGCAGTATACCCTGAACGCTTGGAGTTGACCTGGACTCTTTCATTGATTTTGCGGGCTCTCAGCAGCGCGGGATACTATCGCCCTGTCCATGACGGACAAAGTTATTTACCCCAAGGGATCTCGCCTCGCTCCTTCGGTCCCCAGCCGCCGCTATTCGGGCCTGCGCCCCTTAAACGGAACCACTTCGGCCCCCTATCTCGACTAACGCTTGGGGGATAAACCCTTCGCTTAGGAGATACTCCCAGGGCGACCGGTAGCCAAGACGGGAATGCCTGCGCTCGTAGTTGTAGTAGTCCATCTGTCTTGCCATCACCCCCTCCAACTCCTCCCACGTCCGCGCCTCCAAGAAGAGCGAGGCGTTCTCCTCCTTGAAGTGGGCCCAGAACGACTCCATCCAGGGGTTATCCTTCGCTCCGCGTTCGCCATAGGACACCTTGACTTTGTCCCCAAGCAAGAGCTGGCGCAG
>JBBIVL010000027.1:0-15569 GCA_037439765.1 Candidatus Bipolaricaulota bacterium | reverse complement strand
GCGATTTCCGCCAGCACCGGGTGCATCCAGCCCATGACGGCCAGCGGAATCATCACCACATTGTAGAAGAAGGCCCAGAAGAGGTTCTGGCGGATTTTGCGGAAGGTGGCCCGGCTGAGATGGATGGCCTCCACCACCCCCGCCAGTTCCCCACGAACCAGGGTCACGTCTCCGGCCTCAATGGCGATGTCCGTGCCGGTGCCCAGGGCGATGCCCACATCCGCCCCCTTCAGCGCCGGGGCGTCGTTGATGCCGTCGCCCACAAAGGCCACCCGACCGTACTGCTCTTGCAGGCGGCGGACCTCCGCCACCTTGCCGTCGGGGAGAACTTCGGCCCGCACCTCGTCTATGCCCACCCGTCGGGCGACGGCCTCCGCCGTCCGGCGGTTATCACCGGTGATCATCGCCACCCGCAGGCCGAGGCGGTGCAGTTCCTGCACGGCGGCGACGGCGTCCTCCTTCAGCGGGTCGGCCACGGCCAGGACCCCGCCGATGCGGCCGTCCACCGCCACCAGAATGGCCGTCTTCGCCTCTTCTTCCAGACGACGCAGGACGTCCTCCAGCGGGGCCGGGGAGAGCCCCGCCTCCTCCATCAGCCGCCGGGAGCCCACCAGGACCCGCTTCCCGTCCACCGTCGCCGCGACCCCCCGGCCGCGCAGGGCCTGGAATTCGGCCGGGTCTGCCAGCGCCAGGCCCAGAGCCCCGGCCCGCTCCACCACCGCCCGCCCCAGCGGATGCTCCGACCCCCGCTCCGCCGACCCGACCAGATACAGGAGTTCCTCTTCGCTCATCCCTTCGGCCGGAACGACGTCGGTCACTTCGGGCCGCCCCTTCGTGAGGGTCCCCGTCTTATCAAAGACCACCACCCGCACATCCTTGAGGGTCTGGATGGCCTCGCCGGAGCGGATGAGGATGCCGCGCTCGGCGCCCATGCCGCTGCCGACCATGAGCGCGGTGGGGGTCGCCAGCCCCAGGGCGCAGGGGCAGGCGATGACCAGTACCGCGACGGTGGAGATGATGGCTAAGGTGACCGTCCCCAGGCTCGGGTTGACCCAGGGCAGGAAGGAGCCCGCCGTCACCAGGGCCCGCATCAGGCCGGGGAAGGCCAGCCACGCCACCAGGGTGAGGAGCGCAATCCCCAGCACGACGGGCACAAACACCGCGGTTACGCGGTCGGCGAAGGCCTGGATGGGCACTTTGGAGCCCTGGGCCTCCTCCACCAGCCGGATGACCTGAGCCAGGAACGTGTCCCGCCCCACCCGGGTGGCCCGGACTTTCAGGAGTCCGTCCTGGTTGACGGTGGCGCCGATGACCTCGTCGCCGGGGCGCTTCTCCACGGGCATGGACTCGCCAGTCGCCATGGATTCGTCCACCGCGCTCTCCCCCTCCAGGACGACCCCGTCGGTGGGGACTTTCTCGCCCGGACGGACGACCATGACGTCCCCGACCCGGACTTCCTCAATGGGCACTTCTATCTCTATCCCGTCCCGGACGACGCGCGCCGTTTTGGCCCCCAGTTCCAGCAGTTTGCGGATGGCCTGGGAGGCGCGGCCTTTGGCCGTCTCCTCCACGTACCGGCCGGTGAGGTGGAAGGCCATGATCATGGCCGCCACCCCGGCGTAGTTGGCGACGGGGAAGAAGAAAGACGCCGGGCCGGTGAGGAAGGAGACGCCCGTGCCCAGGGTGATGAGGGTGTCCATATTGGCGTATCCGTGCAGGACAGCGGTCAGGCCGCTGCGGTAGGTCCGGCGGCCCACCCAGAAGAGGACGGGTACGGCCAGGAGGATCATCCCCAGGTTGAAGACCAGGTGGCTGGGCCACATCACCCCCCAGAGCATCTCGGGGAGCATCCAGAGGATGATGGGGACGGTGAACGCCCAGGCGACGCGCATCCGGAAGCGGGCCTGGCGCATTTTGCGTTCGGCCTCGTCCTCTTCGGCGGCCGCAACGCCCCCGGCGGGGGCCTCCAGCACTTCGTACCCGGCCTCTGCCACCGCCCGCTTGAAGTCGGGGATGCCCACCACGCCGGGGATGAAGGTGACCGTCGCCTTCTCCGTGGCCAGGTTGACGGCGGCGGAGACGACGCCGGGGAGCTTGCCCAGGGCCTCCTCCACGTGGGCGACGCAGGCCGCGCAGGTCATCCCGCCGATGGGAAGGATGACCGTCTCGGTGGGGATTTCATATCCAGCATCCCTTACCGCCCGGAGTAGCTCAGCCCAGGGAACGCCGGGTTCCAACTCCACCGTGGCCCTTGCCGCCGCCAAATTCACAGCCACTTTGTTCACCCCCGGAACGTGGGCAAGCGCGGCCTCCACGTGGGAGGCACAGGCCGCACACGTCATCCCCCGCACCGGCAACACCCGCTTCTCCGTCATTTCCGCAAGCCTAGGGGAGACAAACCCTTCCTACAACCACTCCGTTTGAGGAAAATGGGCTCAAGGAGGGAAGATGCAACTTGGCAAAATTCCGCGAATTAGGCTAGGCGAGTACCCTACACCCCTGGCCGAGCTTCCCAACTTTTCCCAGAAGATTCGGGGGCCAAGGATTTTCATCAAACGCGACGATCTTGTGGGGATCGCCCTGGGCGGAAACAAGGTGCGAAAGCTGGAGTATGCGTTGGCGGAGGCCCTTGCCCAGCGCGCCACCGTGATCGTCACCAGCGGCGCCACCCAAAGCAACCATGTGCGGCTCACCCTCGCCTGCGCCAACCGGTTGGGGCTCCGTACGGTGGCCGTCTTGCGGGGAGAAAAGCCGGATGCTCCTACAGGAAACCTACTTTTGAACCACATCCTGGGCGCCGCGGCAATCCACTGGGTGAACCCGCGGGATTACGTGACCAGGGAGGAATTGGCGCGGGCCACGGAAGAGCGGGCGGAGGAACTGGCCGAGGAATTTCGGCGCCGTGGGGAAATCCCTTACGTTATCCCGAACGGCTGCAAACCCCTGCATTCGGCGCTGGCCTATGCCGGCTGTGTGTTGGAAATCTTGGAACAAATGCGGGCCTTGAACCTCGCACCAGATGTCATCGTGACGGCCTGTGGGACCGCTGGAACTCAGACCGGGCTCCTCCTCGGTTCCCTCCTGTTTGCCCAGGGCCAAATTCGCGTGGTGGGGATCAGCGTTTCCGGAAAAGTTCAACCTCTAAAAGAACGCCTTCAACGGAACCTGGAGGAGGCTTTACGTTTTCTTGGGGTGAATATCCCAGTGCCCGCCCAGGCCATCGAGGTTTACGACGACTATGTCGGACCGGGTTACGCCATTCCCACGCCGGAAATGAAGGGGGCCGTAGAACTCTTAGCTCGCACGGAGGGGATCCTCTTGGACCCGGTATATACGGGGAAGGCCATGGCCGGACTTTTGGATCTTCTGCGCCGCGGCGTTTTTAAGGATGCCGAGAACATTGTGTTTCTCCATACGGGCGGCGTCCCTGCCCTCTTTGCCGACACCCAAGCCCCTTTCTTTTATGGGGGATGAGCGGGCGGACCTTGAGAAAAAAGAGGCTGGGGGCAGGCCCAAACCCCACCCTGATTAAGGAAAAGGCGTGTGCTGGGGCTCCAGAAAACCGTCCTCATCCGCCTTGGAGGGGTCGGCGTCGGGCCCCCAGTTCCAGAATTCTTTTGTCCAGGGCAGAAATGGGGCGGCTTCGGGAATCCTCCCCGCGGCCTTTCCAAGGCGCGCCGTAAACCGCCACGGAAAGGCGTTTATGCGTGAACGTGTGGCGCACACAACCCAGATACTCTGCGTGGTCCAGGCCAAACCGCGCAAGGAGTTCTTCCAGCGCTCGGGGACCCTCCTTTAAGGGCACGCCCCAGAGGCCTCCCAACATGCCGCCATCGCGCCGCTCCAAAAAGATCCCAGCGCTTCCCCAGAGGATGAGGGCCACCGCTTCCACGGCCCGGGGGACCCGGCGTCGCGGCGCCGGGTATTTCTCGGGAGTCGCCTGCCCTGCGCAGAAACCCACCACCGGACAACGTGCACATCCCGGGTTCTTCGGAGTGCAGACCAGGGCACCCAGTTCCATCACGGCCTGATTCCAAGTGCCTGGATCCGTGGGCTCCAGGAGGGCCTGGGCCCTTTCTCGAAGCCAGCGGGGTTTGGGATTCCGTTGGGCAAAAAGGCGCGCCAGCACCCGCCGCACATTCCCATCCACCACAGCCACCGCCTCACCAAAGGCCAGGGAGGCCACCGCGGCTGCGGTGTACGGGCCGATTCCCGGAAGCTTGAGAAGTCCCGCGTAGGTTTGGGGAAGCCCCTGTTCCACAACCAGTTGCGCCAGGCGGTGGAGGTTTTTGGCCCGCCGGTAGTAGCCCGCCCCCGCCCACACCCGAAGGACCTCCTCCTCCGAAGCTTGAGCCAGGGCCGCAAAATCCGGGAACGCCTGGAGAAACCTGGCATAGTAGGCCAGGGCCTGGTTCACGCGGGTTTGTTGGAGAAGCATTTCCGAAACCAGGATGGCATAGGGATCGCGCTGCCCCCGCCAGGGCAAATCCCTCCGATTTTTGGCGTACCAATGGAGGAGCGCTCGGCGAAACCCCGGGAGTTCAGGAAGCGTTAAGGCAACGATTTTCCCCTCCTTGAGCGGCGCATTGTAGGCCTACGTTGGCGAATGGGAAAGGTCCATCACCTGGATTGCCGATGCCCACGCCTTTTCCCTGTGCGGTTCGCCCAGCCGACTGGGGACGTGCGGGGCCACAAAAAAGCGATCGGAAAAGGAGGTTTGATCCCAAGAACGGCAGCGGCCTATAATGCCAAACCCGCGAGGAGGAAAACGCGTGGTACACGGTGGAATTCGAAAAATTCGGGGCGGGGAATGTGCGCTGGCTTGGGGATGCCCAGGGAAGATTTTCCTTTTCTGGCCGCCGCGTGGGCTTGTGCAAGCACTGCAAAAGCTCGCCGGACCAATTCAGGAGGCCTAAGCATGAACTTTTCTCTCGGGGAAAATGGTGTACTGGAGATTCGTTACGGGGGAATGTTGTGCCTGCAGGGGCTGGATTTCCGCCTGCGGCGAGGTGGGCACGTGCTCACCCCGCAGGATTTCCAAGCTGAACCGTGGGAGACAGGCCCGGTTTGGCGGCGCCGCTTGGCCCTTGGGAATGAGGAGGTCCTGGAGCTTCGGATAATCCCGGTGAACCAGGCCCTGCGGGTGGAAGTGGTATTCCTCACAGATTTCTCTGGCCTTCGAGGTTCGCTGGACTACCGAGACCCGGCGGTGATTCTTCCCTTTTTCGTCCCGAACCCTAATCTTTCCTATTTTTTCTGCACGTTTGGGCTGGACGGTGCCGCGGGGGAATTCCCGGGCGGGTATTGGCCGCAGGCCCTATGGGGCCAAGTGGCGGACGGATTTCCCCAAAAACCTTGGGCACCGCCTGTGCTTTTTGGTGACGCTGGAGCGGTGGCCCTGGCCCCCGGCGAGCTTTTCCTCACAAGCCCGTTTGTGCCCTGCGGGCAAGGCTTCGGCCGGGCCTTGGTCGGCGATTTTCCCGCCATCCCCAACGGCACTGTGCTTTCCACCTGGATCGCGTTCGGCGAAAACCCGGACCAGGCCCTCCGCCGCCTGGGAGAACTCCTCGGCCAGGGAGTGCCCAAAGTCCAAGATTCGCCCCTCCTTTCCCGCCTTGGGTATTGGAACGCTTACGGCTCCTACTACACCGAGCTCATCCATCCTTTGTACGAAAAGATCCTTCTCGCGCTCGCCCAGGAGTTCCGAGAGAAAAAGATTCCTGTGGGGTATGCTGGCCTGGATCTTTGGTATCCCTACGCGCGGATCGGCCGGGCCAAAGTGTTTCGGCCAGACCCACGGAAGTACCCGCGGGGATTGGATGCGGTGCGGAAAGAAACCGGATTACCCTTTGTGCTCCACCTTTCCGCTCTAAGCGAGGAGAACGAATACGGGACAGACGGAGCGGATCCCGCGGTGTACGGGGAAATTGCTGGGGAACTGCGGCGCCAAGGGGGTATGGCCGTCTGGCACGATTGGCTCCGCACCTGGCAGTTTGTAACACCTAAGCTTTTGGCCGATCCCTGGGCCGCGGAGCAGTGGTTCACAGGCATGGCCGAAGCTTTTCGAGAGGCCAATCTTCCCATCCTTCTTTGTATGCAGACGATGGGGATGGTCCTCGCCTCCACCCATCTGCCGAACATCGTCTCCGCCCGAAGTTTCACCGACCACCTCTTCTCCCAGAGGCTGGCCTTGGCTCGGGCCAAAGCCACGGAGCCCGAGATCACAAAAGCCTGGGCCCGTCCCGTGGATATTTGGAAGCAAAACCTCCTCGTGGGGCTGGTGCAGTGGGCCTTCGGGCTCAGGCCTTTCCATGACCTCTTTTTGAGCTCCTGGCATCCAGGGTTCGGCGGCGAGCATGCCCGTGAGGAGGCCATCCTGCGGGCCCTTTCCTGCGGCCCGGTGGGGTTCGGCGACGCCGTAGGCCAGGCCGATGTCCAGCTCCTTTCCCGCCTCGTTCTGCCCCAAGGCTTGCTTGCCCAGCCCGAACACCCGCCCGTTCCCCTTTGGCCCACGCTGTTTACAGAAACGCCTCAGTTTGTGAGCGTGCGCCGCGCCGGCGAGGCTTCCTGGGTATACTGGGTGGCCCTGAACTTGGGGAAGGAGGAACGGAGGGTAACCGTGGAAAGTCCCGTTCCTGGTGATTTCCTCGTTTGGGATCCCTTACGAAAAGAGCTCACATCTGACCTTGTCACAATTCCTTCAGAGGGCCTGGCCTATCGTGTGCTTCTTCCGACCCGAAACGGCGTGGCCCTTCTTGGCCTGCCAAACCTTTTTGTGCCTGCGCCGGCCGGGCCTTCCTGGCGAGTTGAGTGGGAGGGAAAATGGGTGTGGGAAGGGGGCCGGAATGAGCCTTCGCCCTGGGCTTTGCGCCACGGGCGGATTGTTCCGGCCGAGGACGTGGTGCACCTCATAAGGAGGGAAGCATGAGGAAAGCAGTGCTTTTGGTGGGTTTGGCGGTCGTTTCCTTTTTCAGTTTCGCACAAAAAGGCCCCATTAACCTGGCCATCATCTGGCATCAGCATCAACCCCTGTACTGGAACCGCCTCACTGGGGAATACGAGCTCCCGTGGGTGCGGGTCCATGCGGTGCAGGAATACATCGACTCCCCCCGGATCCTCTTGGAATTCCCGGGCATAAAAGTGACGTACAACCTCCAACCAAGCCTCCTTTGGCAGCTTTTGGACTACGCGGAGATCACGGAGGAGGAACGGGCTAAAGGCGGTCTTTACGAGCTCATCGGCGCGGTGGATAACCACCTCAAATGGACGTGGACCCTCATCCATGAGCCGGAGAAGCTCACCCCGGAGACCCGGGCAGCCATGCAGGAGCAGTTCTTTTGGATCAACCCGTACATGCTCCAGCCCGGTGGGAAATATTACGATCCGCGCTACGCCGAGCTGAACATCCTCAAAGGGCAAAGGATCCTCACGGACCAGGAACTCCTGGACGCGGCCGGGCTTTTCCTCCTCTGGCAGATCTCGCCTGAGCTCCATGGGGACCTCGGCCTCCTCGATCTTCGCGGGAAGAAGAACTGGACCAAAGAGGACATCGTGCGGGTGATCCAGGCCCAGCATCGGGTGATCACCCAGGTCGTGGACCATTACCACCGGGCCCAAGAACCTGGGACCGAGCTCATCACCAGCCCCTTTTTCCACCCCATCCTCCCCATCCTCGCCGAGAAGGGCTGGGACGAGGACATCTTGGCCCAGCTTTCCCTGGGACAGGAGCAGCACACGAGGCTCTTCGGAAAGCCGGCGGTAGGGGCCTGGCCTCCCGAGCAGGCCGTGTCGGAGAAGGCCGTGGCCCTGTTGGGGAAGGCCGGATTCCGCTGGACCGTGGCCGACGAATGGAGCCTGGGCGCGGCGTTGGGCAGCGGACCAACCCCCGCCGAGCTTTCCCAGCCTTGGAAACTGGGGGATGTGGTCCTGTTCTTCCGCGACCACAACATCTCCGACAAGATCTCCTTCTCCTACGGCAATAAACCCACCGCCGAAGCCGTGGCCGATTTCATGAACGAAATCCGCCGTTACTGGAACGTTCTCCCCAAACCTGAGGAGCACGTGGTCGTGGTGGCCTTGGACGGGGAAAACTGGATGTTCATGGCTGGGTACCCCGACAACGGCCGGGAGTTCCTGCGCGCCCTCTATCGGGCCCTCCTTGGGGCCGACTGGGTGCGCACGGTGACCCCGGCGGAGTTCCTCGCCACGCATGCGGTCAGTGCCGTTTTGCCAAAACTTCCCGTCGGCTCCTGGGGTGGGGACCTCTCCACCTGGCAGGGCGAGCCCGAGGAGGATGAGGCCTGGACGAGGCTGGCCCTGGCCCGGGAGGCTGTGTTCGCCCGGGATCCCAATCCCAAGGCCTTGGAGGCTCTGTACGCCGCGGAGGGCTCGGACTGGTTCTGGTGGTACGGCGACGACCAGGACTCCGGGACCGATGATCTTTTCGACTGGCTCATGAAGGCCCACCTTGTGGGGGCATACCGCGCCGCGGGCTACGCCGACGCGGAGATCCCGGTGGCCCTCTTTTTGCGCCTCATCATTCCGGTGCGGGCCAACCTCGGCGAGGTCAAGCCCACCTTGGATGGCCGGATCACCAGCCCCACGGAGTGGGCGGAGGCCGTGGTCTACCCCGGAACCGGGGAGATCAAAACCTTTGCCCTGGCCTACGGGGAAAGCTACTTCTACGGCCGCGTGGATCTCGGAAAGCCCGCGCGGGAACTTGTGGGCTCGGATCTCCGCCTCGTTCTCTACGCCAGCGGAAAACCCGGGGAGAAGGTGAACATCACCACCCGCCATGCTGGGATCCAATTGGGCTTTGCTTTGGCCTCGGCGGTGGAGCTGGAGATGGCCAAGGTGAAGGCCGATGGAACGGGCTACGTTTTCCGCTACGGCGCCGATGGGAAAGGCGGCTGGCGCCTGACCTCGCCCGTGCGCACCCTCCTTTATCGCAAGGCCGCGGTGGACGAGGTGGTGGAGTTCATGGTGCCGTTTGAGGAGCTTGGGGTGGAGCCGGGGCAGAGCCTGACCGTGGCCGTGGTGTTGGAGCGGCCGCGCGAGGCCTTGGGCCAGGCTCCGGAGCGCCCGCTTTTCGCGCGCATCCCCACCCTCATCCGCGGCCAGGAGATCTGGGCCATGGAGGATCCCAAAGGCGACGACTTCGGGCCCGGAACCTATGTGTATCCCTTGAACAAAGTTTTCTCCGAGGCACCGGGGCTCTTCGACCTCGTTCGCTACGCCGTCTACGACGCCGGCGATGCCTGGCAGCTTTCCTTCGACTTCCCCGCCCTCCCCAACCCGTGGAACGGGCCACATGGTTTTTCGCATCCCATCATCTTTGTGTACTTCGACGTCAAGGAAGGCGGCCGCACCGATGTCCACGAGGAAGGGAAAGCCGCTCAAGTCGCGTTCGACCCTGCGCATCCTTGGGACTACGTGATCAAGGTGGCTGGCTGGCCCGGGTATGGTCGGCATCTTTGGACCGCCGCTGGCGAGGGCCCATTCCTCATCGATGTCGCCTCCGATCCCAAACGGGGCCGGGTGATCGTGACCATCGCCAAAACCATCATTCCCGAGATCCGCGGCTGGCACTATGTCCTCGTGGGCTCCCAGGATGGGTACGGCCCCAACCACATCCGGCCCATCGGGAAGGCCCCTGGCGAGTGGACCGGCGGCGGCTGTTCCGACCCCATGTGGGCTTCCCAGATCTACGACGTGCTCGCCAAGACCGTGGAGGAACAGAAGGCCATGCTCGGGAGCTACGTTTCCAGCAAGAGCTACGCCATCGTGCAACCGGTGGAAGTGAGGTGAAGTCAAGATGAAAAAGGCAGGGTTTGTCGCGGTCTTCCTCGCGCTTCTCTTGGGCGTTTTTGGCCAGGCTCTGGCCCGGGAGTGCCCGCCGTTCACGGTCGCCACCACTTTCCGTTACGTGCCCTTGCCGGCGGAGGAGATCCGGTCCGTAAGCCTCAGGGGCTCGTTCAACAACTGGGACGAGTGGCCCATGGAAAAGCAGCCCGATGGTTCTTGGGCCATCACCGTCTGTTTGGAGCCCGGCGAATACCAGTACAAGTTCTACATCAATGGCCAATGGCCCAAGGACATGGCCACTGCTCGTGGTGGAGGTCCCGTGGATCCCGAGGCCCATGGCTACGTGGACGATGGGTTCGGCGGGCAGAATGCCATTCGGATCGTCACCCTTCCTCGGGAAACCTTTTTCGCCCACCATGACCCGGCAAACCCTGCCTTCCTTTCTCGCGCCGACGAGCGGTGGGTGGTGCGGATCCTCGTCGCCCCCGGATTTGTGGAAACGATCGAGCTCATCACTGATCAAGGCTCATGGCCGCTGGAAAAGCACCTTTCTTGGGAGGATGGAGAGGTTTGGCGTGCCGCAGTGGACTTGCCTTTTGGCTTTTCCTACCGCTTCCAAATCCGCCTCGTGGGCGGCGAGGAAAGAGTTTTTCCCGAACCGGAGGGGAGCGTTCTCCGCGCCCCCACCCAGGACCGGTTTCCCCAGCTTGCCTGGGTGGGAGAAACCATCGGCTACCAGATTTTCCCGGACCGCTTCTACAATGGCGATCCCGAAAACGACGCTTTAGCTTTGCCCACGGATGAGGCCAATTTCAATCCGCTTGCTCCTGACCCCATTCTCTCTGCATGGAGCGATCCCATAACGCCTTTGCATTGTTGCCATCAGTATTTCGGCGGTGATCTGCGCGGGATACGGGAAAAGCTCGACTACCTTGCGGATTTAGGGGTGGGGCTAATCTACCTAAACCCGGTGTTCGTCTCGGGCAGTACCCACGGCTACGATACCCACGACTACCTGGAGGTTGCACCCCGCCTGGGAACGCAGGAGGAGTTCCGGACTCTCTTGGACGAAGCCCATGCCCGCGGGATGCGGGTGATTTTCGATTTTGTTCCCAACCACACCGGCGTTGGTTTCTGGGCCTTTCAAGACGTGGTGAGGCGTGGCCCGGAAAGCCCTTACTGGGACTGGTACTTTATCCGCCGTTGGCCCTTCACCCCTGGCGACGGCGCCGCTTACGAGGGCTGGTGGGGCCTGGGAAGCCTCCCGAAGCTCAACACCGAAAATCCCGAGGTCTTTCAGTACCTTTTGGACGTGGCCCTTTATTGGCTGGAGTTCGGGTTTGACGGGATGCGCATCGATGTCCCCAACGAGCTTCGGAACGCCCAGGAGTTCTTCTCCCGCTTGCGTGCCGAGGTCAAGGCCCGAAACCCCGAATTCTACATCGTGGGCGAGATCTGGCAGATCGCCCCGGAATGGGTGCGGGGAGAAATGTTCGACTCGCTCATGAATTACGCCCTCGGCCGGGACATCCTTTTGCGCTATGCCCGGGGCCAGCTCAGCGGAGAGGAAGCCCTGGCCAGGTTAAGCCGCTATTACGCAGCGTACGGCGAAAACGTCACGGCCATGGGCTTCAACCTCGTCTCCTCCCACGACACTTCTCGCATCCTGAGCGACTTGGGTGGCGGAGACGTGGGAGAAGTGCCCTCCGCGGAAGCCGTGGCCCGCCTGAAACTCCTTGCCGCTCTCCTTTACACCCAGCCGGGGATGCCCGTGATCTTCCAGGGTGAGGAGCGGGGCCTCCTGGGGAAGAAGGAGAATTTCGACGCCCACCGCTACCCCATCCAATGGGACTATCTGAACTCCGAGATCTTTGCGCACCTCCAAAAGTTTGCGGTTTGGCGTGAGACCATTCCCGCACTTACCGAAAGCAAGATAAAGGTGTTTTCCGCGAAAGGACCGGTCCTCGCCTACTTTCGCGGGGAGGAGAACGGAGTTCTCGTCGTAGCCAATAATTCCACGCGACCGGTGCCCTTCCCCCTTCCCGAGGGCCGGTGGCGCGTATTAGAATCCGGAGCAAGGCTCAGCGGGAGCACTGTGGTGCCCCCGCTTTACGCCTGGGTCTTGGTGCGTGAGCCAGGGCCATAGGAGAAAGGAGGTAGGCGGAGAGAAATTCGGCGGAAGAAGGCTCAGGAGTTTGTAAAGGCTTGATTCGATCAGGAAGGAGGGGGTATGAAACGTTGGGTTTTCCAAATAGGCTTGGTTTTGGCCATATTCGGGTTGTTTGCATTCGCTGAGACCTGTCCGCCCGGGAAGTTGCCGGTCACGTTCCGGTACGTTCCGCTTCCTGGGGAGGTTGTGCGCTCTGTGAGCCTCAGGGGCTCATTCAACAACTGGGGCGAGTGGCCCATGGAAAAGCAGCCTGACGGTTCTTGGGCCATCACCGTCTGTTTGGAGCCCGGTGAATACCAGTACAAGTTCTACATCAATGGCCAATGGCCCAAGGACATGGCCACCGCCCGCGGTGGAGGTCCCGTGGATCCCGAGGCCCATGGCTACGTGGACGATGGGTTCGGCGGAAGAAACGCGATTCGCCGGGTGGGCACAAGGATCTCCGGACTTTGGGACTTCAAGATCCGCCTCCTTCCCTCTCCACTTGTGGATCACAACAATTTGAACCTCACCTATACTTTTGGCGGCTACGAGCTTACAAGCCTCTCCAAATTCGGCTGGGGCGGAACTTTCAACGAGCAGGGGTTTGAGCTAAAGGGCCTGGTGTTGGGGACGGCGGAGCTCAAGGCCGGAATGTACTTCGATCCTCAGGCGGTGAAGTACAAGCACACGTTTGTTGAACTCAAGCCCTCCATTTTGGGCCTCAACATCACGGCCAAGGCCGAGCACTGGGCCGAAGGGTATTTGCCAGATAACCGCTGCCCGGTGGCCGTCAAGTTCCGCTATATCCCTGCCTCAGGGGAGACTGTGACCTTGGTGAACGTGGCCGGCGATTTCGACGGCTGGGATCCCGCGGATCCGGCTACGGCCATGACCTATGACCCGGCCACAGGTGAATGGTCGGTGACCATTTACCTGACCCCCGGTCCTCATCAGTACAAATACGTGATCAATGGAAACTGGCCTCCCAACATGCAAACCGACCATCCCGTGACAGGCGGCCCAGTTGACCCTGACCTTGGCGATTGGTATCTGAATTACGTGAATGATGGTTTCGGGGGGAAGAATGCGGTCCGCGTGATCCGCGACCCCTGCAACGCCGTGGAAACGCGTCCTGTCACGTTCCGGTACATACCCGCTGAAGGCGAGACGGTGACCTCGGTGAACGTGGCCGGCGATTTCGACAGCTGGAATCCCGCGGATCCGGCTACGGCCATGGCCTATGACCCAGCCACAGGTGAATGGTCGGTGACGATCAACCTGACCCCCGGGCCCCACCAGTACAAGTACGTGATCAACGGAAGCTGGGTGGGAGACATGGCTACTA
Source organism: Candidatus Bipolaricaulota bacterium (assembly GCA_037439765.1). Lineage (GTDB taxonomy): Bacteria > Bipolaricaulota > Bipolaricaulia > Bipolaricaulales > Bipolaricaulaceae > DTER01. The sequence goes on along the minus strand of JBBIVL010000027.1, from coordinate 2,268 downwards.
GCCATCCCATTACCGGCGGGCCGGTGGATCCCGATGCGCAAGGATACTACTACGAAAACGCTGTGCGGTTTGTGGGCGATCCCATGCCCGCCTATCTCCGCTACACCTTGACACTTGAGGCCGGAAACATCGCGGCCACCGTGAGCTTCGAGGACTGCTGCTGCGGCGGAATGTTCAAGGACCTCACCGTCACCCTGAAAAACGTGTCCCTCTGCTGCGGCATCACCTACAATGCCGAGTTCTACTTCACCAAGGCCGGCTTCCAACACCTCAAGTTCTCCCTCGATAACCTCTTTAGCCCCTGCTGCGGCATCACCATGGGCCTGGACGTGGAGTTCGGCACCACCTTCAAGAAGGTGTCCCCGCGCTTCTCCTGGCCGGGAATCTCCGGATGCTTCACCGTCTACGGCAATGCCCGGGTGGAAGGCTTTTCCATCCAGGGCCTGGAGATCTACGGCTGGAAGTTGCGCTGCGATCTTGCGGCCTGCGGCTACATTGAGGTCCTCACTGCCCTCAACGTGGGAAAGATCGAGGAGATCTTCCAGGCCGACATCTTCCGCGACGACGAGTACGAGATGGTGAAGCTCGGGTTCTGCGGCATGGGTTGCTGTGGCGGAACTTGGAGCCTTGCGGTCACCGCGTTCTTCGGCCCGAGCGGAAAACTCTTCGACATCACCCGCATCTGGGTGGACACGTGGGTGCCCATCTTCTCCAACCTCACGTTGGTGGCGAACTTCTCACCCACCTTGGGCGAGGGGTACGTGGGGTTCGAGTTCAAGTTCTGAAGGGAGCAAGGCCGAGGTGGGATTACCGCCCCGGCCGGCTACCCGCCAAAGCGGGTATAATTTGAAAAGCCCCAAAAGGGCAAAAGGAGGTCAGGATGAGGAAGTTGGTGCTGGTTGGTTTGTTCTTGGTGGCTGGGCTAGCCTTCGCGGCGGAGCCCGGAAAAATTCTGATCTGGGCGGATGATACACGCGCCCCGATCTTCCGGACAGCAGGCGAGGAGTACACCAAGGCCACGGGCATCCTTGTGGAAGTGGTGGAGGTCCCGTTCGGCGACATCCGCGGCAAGTTCGTGACAGCCGCGCCCACGGGCGAAGGACCGGACATCATCATCGGCGCCCACGATTGGGTGGGCGAATTGGCCGCGAACGGACTCCTCGCAGAGATTCTTCTTCCGGAGGAACTCAGAGCGATGTTTGATGCGGTAAGCCTCGAGGGTTTCACATACGGTAAGCTCTACGGGTTGCCTTATGCCCGAGAGGGGATCGGGTTGGTGTACAACAAGGCCCTGGTCGCAGAGGTCCCGGTCACTTTCGAGGAGCTGATTGAGCTGGCTCGGGCGCTCACGGACCCCACCCTGCCCCAGTACGGCTTTGCCGTACAGAATCCCGATCCCTACCACTCGTTCCCGTTCGTCTCCGCCTTGGGCGGATACATCTTCGGCTACGATGCCGAGGGGAAACTCAATCCCTGCGACGTGGGCCTGGATAACCCCGGCGCCGTTGCCGGTGTGGAGGTAATAGACGATCTCTTTGAGGAGGGCTTGCTCCCCGCTGGTCTGGACTGGGACACCTGGACCGGACTCTTCGCTGAGGGGCGAATCGCCATGGTCATCACCGGGCCGTGGGCCATCGGCATCGCCCAGCGGGCCGGCATCGAGGTGGGCGTGGCACCCATTCCACCCATTTTGGGTGGGATTCCCAAGCCGTTCGTGGGCGTCCAAGGCGTGATGGTCTCCGCCTTCTCCCCCAACCTACCCTTGGTGTTCGACTTCCTCTTCAACTACTTCGCCACGAAAGAGACCATGCTTGCTCTCTATGCCAAGGATCCGCGCATTCCCGCGTTCCTCCCGGCCTATGAAGAGGTGGCTGACGACCCGATCCTGAAAGGGTTTGCCGAGTCCATCGCCAACGGCGTGCCCATGCCCAACATCCCGCAGATGTCGGCCGTGTGGGGCGCCTGGTACGATGCCATGGCCTTGATCGGAAACCAGGCCGCAGAGCCAGCCGACGCCCTCAAGCAGGCCGCGGACAACATCCGCGCCACCTTGGGCTGCAAGTAGACCAGAAAAGGGGCAGGGCTAAAGGGCCCTGCCCCTCTCTCTTTTCCTGTGCCTCGCGGGCGACGACATTTCCCGATTTCCTCCGTCCTTCTGAAGACGGCCGGGCTTTCTTTGTTCGACGCTCTTGCCCTGTTTTTCGCTGTCCTTCTGGCTTGGGATGGGAACTGGCCTTTTGTGGGTCTCGTGGTCGGCGGGATGTTGGG
>JBBIVL010000026.1:12170-15717 GCA_037439765.1 Candidatus Bipolaricaulota bacterium | reverse complement strand
CTGGCGAGGGTACGGCGCTCCCGTAATGTCCGGTGGTACTCCACCGCGAATCTGTGGGCTTCGTCCCGCAGGCGCTGGAGAAGGTGTAAGGCGGGCGAATCCTCAGGAAGCTTTATGGGTTCCGGTTTATTCGGCCGGAAGAGGAGCTCCTCCTTTTTGGCCAAGGCCGCCGCCTCGACCCCGGAAAGATCAAGTTCCTCCAAAACGCGCAGGGCCACGCCCAGCTGGCCTTTCCCGCCGTCCACCAGCACGAGGTCGGGGAGATCCGAGAATTTCCGGCTGGTGATCGCGGGATCGGCCAGTTCCGCCAGGGCATGGGTGAACCGGCGGCGCAATACCTCCTCCATCATCGCGTAATCATCGGGTTTTCCGGAGATGCGCACCCGGAAGCGCCGGTATTGATCACGGCGGGGTTTGCCGCCCACGAACACCACCATGGATCCCGTGGCCTCCTCGCCCTGCAGGTTGGAGATGTCGAAGGCCTCGATGCGCCAGGGGCGCAGGGCAAGGTCTAAGGCCTCACTCAGGAGTTCCAGGGCCTCTTCCTCCGGAGCCAGTTCCTCCACCTCGGCTCGACGCAGCCCCAGTTCCGCGTTGCGCTGGGCGAGCTCCACGAGGTTCTTGCGCTCCCCGCCTTTGGGCACCGTGGTCTCCACCTTTCCTCCCCGCTTGCGCCGCAAATACACGACGAGACCCTCGACCTCGGCCACTGGGAAAGGAAGAAGTACCTCCTCGGGAATGGCTGTGGTGCGGGTATAGTATTGATCGAGGAATTCGCTCAGGGCTTCTGCGGGCGTGGTGTTTTCGGGCAGGGTCAAGGCAAAACCCTCCCGGCCCATGACCCGGCCGCCGCGCACAAGAAGGACCACGCCGTAGCCCCGATTCCCATTGATGGCGATCCCCACCGCGTCGAGATCGGCCGGCTCGGACAAGGCCACAACCTGCCGCTCGCGGATTCGCTCCAGGGCCTGGATCTGATCGCGGATCCTCGCGGCATGCTCGAAACGCTCCTCCTCCGCAGCTTTTTTCATCTCCTCCCGGAGGCCGGTTATAACCTCCTCTACCCGACCCTGAAAAAGGAGGGCCGCGCCCTCCACGTGGCGGGCGTACTCCTTGGGGCTTACCAGTCCGGCGCACGGCCCGGAACAACGGCCGATGTGGTAGTAGAGGCACGGCCGGGGATAAAGCTTTTCGCCCACCGGCAAATTGCAGGGGCGGATGGGGAAAAGCTTGTGGGCGAGCTTCAAGGCGCGGCGCATGGCCTTAGCCGAGGTATACGGCCCAAAATAGCGGGCCCCATCCGCCTCCGGCCGGCGCACCACCGTGATCCGGGGAAATCTTTCGTTTGTGATTTTGATGTAGGGGTAACGCTTGTCGTCCCGCAGCCGGGTGTTGAACGGCGGCCGGTATTTCTTGATGAGGGCGTCCTCGAGAATCAGGGCCTCCGCTTCCGACCCGGTAAGGACGATCTCCAGATCCCGCACGAGGGTGCGCAGCTTTCGAATTTTCGGGGAAAGGAAGCGTTCGGCCTGGAAGTAGGAGCGCACGCGGTTTCGCAGCGAGGAGGCTTTCCCTACGTACAGCACCTCCCCCCGGGGCCCGCGGAAGATGTAAACCCCGGTAGCGTCGGGAAGATTCCTCACTTTTTCTCGAAGGGCCTCGCGCGCCATTTTTGAAATTATCGGCGGAAGGGGAGGGCGAGGAGGAAGAGCCCGGTGGCCAGGAGGACCACGGCCGCGCCGGGCGCGATCCCTACGTAGTAGGAAAGGTACAGCCCCCAAAATCCCGAAAGGATCCCAGCAAGCATCGCGATCATCACCATGCCCGGAAGCCTTTTGGCCAGGAGGTATCCGGTGGCCGGAGGCGTGACCAGCATGGCCAGAACTAGAGCCACTCCCACCACCCGCAGGGCCGTCACCACCGTCACCGCAGCGAGCACAAGGAGGATGTACCGCAGGGCATTCACCGGAAGCCTAAGCGTTCGGGCAAAGACGGGGTCAAACGTGGCCAGGGCCAATTCCTTCCAAAGAGCAAGTACCACGAGGACAACCCCGCCGCAAAGCCCCAGGATGAGCCAAAGGTCCTCAGGCCCTACGGCAAGAACGTTGCCGAAAAGGAAATGCACAAGGTCCACGGCGTAGCCGCGGGCGGTGGAGATGAGGGCGATCCCCAAGGCGAACATGCCAGCGAACACGATGCCAATGGCCGTGTCCTCTTTAAGGCGCCCGCGTCTCCCGATGGCGCCAATGGCCAGGGCGGTCACCACCCCCGTGCCCAAGGCCCAGTAGAAAACAGAAGAGCGGCTTCCCCGGTGCCATAGGTAGCCCACCGCTACCCCCGGCAGGATGGCATGGGCCAAAGCGTCGCCGAGGAAGGTCAGGCCCCGCAGAACCACAAACGTGCCCACAACGGCACAAGCTGCGGAGGCCGCGGTGGCTGCCAAAAGGGCTCGCACAAAGAATGCAAAGCCCAAGGGTTCCGCGAAAAACCCGATCATTTCTGGGGCTCTCCCTCCTTGGGGCAGCACGCCTCACCCAAAGCGAGGAGCCCCGTGCGGGTGGGCAGAAGGTGTAAGGCCGCTCCGTACGCAACGTGCAAGGTCTCGGCAGTGAGGACCTTCGCCGGATCGCCCAAGGCCACCGGCCGGGTCCGCAAGAGCAAAACCCTGGAGAAATAGCGGGCCACCAGGTCCAGTTCGTGCAGGGCCACGAGGATCGTCAGCCCCTGCCCGGCCAGCTCCTTAAGGAGACCGAGAAGCCCTTCCTGGGCGGGCACATCCAGTCCAGCCAAGGGCTCGTCCAAGAGGAGGATTTGAGCCTCCTGGGCCAAGGCCCGGGCGATGAGCATGCGCTGCTGTTCTCCACCGGAAAGCTCACGGATGCGTCGAGAGGCCAAAGACTCAAGCCCCACCTGATGCAGGGCTTCCTGCGCCTTTCTTCGGTCTTCTAAGGTGAATCGTCGCAGAAGACCGGCCCGGCCGACCCGGCCCATGAGCACCACGTCCAGGACCGTGGCAGGAAAATTCCACTCCGCTTGGGAGCGCTGGGGCAGATACCCCAGGCACAGGTGGCGGCCGGGTGGGTGCCCAAAAATCCGAACCACTCCGGAACTGGGGCGGACAAGCCCAGCAATGGCGGCAAGGAGTGTGGTTTTTCCCGCGCCGTTGGGTCCGGCGATGGCGAGGGCCTCCCCGCGGCCCAGGGAAAAATTGACGTTCTCCAGCACGGGCTGCCCGTTCCGGGAAATCCGGAGTTCCCGCACCTCCACGGCCGGAGTATCCGGGGGATGCAGATCTTTCCAGCACTGTTCGCCTTTCATTCGCGCAGGGCCTCCACCATGCGCCGCACGTTTTCCCGCATGAGGGCGAGGTAGTTCGGGGTCGGTCCCTCCGGCCCGGTGAGGGTCCCCAGGTAAAGCACGATCACCCGGGCCCCGCTTTCCGCCGCCACCTGCTCGGCCAATCTCGCGTTGAAGGTGGGGGTTACGAAAATCGCGGGGATCTGGAGTTCCCGAATTTTTCGGATGAGCTCCGCGATTCCCCGGGCCG
>JBBIVL010000026.1:0-12109 GCA_037439765.1 Candidatus Bipolaricaulota bacterium | reverse complement strand
CGCGCGGCAAAAATACCCGAGGGCGTAGTGGTCGGTAACCAAGAGCCTCCGCTCGGCCGGGATTTTCTCTACTTCCTCCCGGATCCAGGCATCCAAGGCCCAAAGCGCTTCCTGATAGGCAGCTTTTCGAGCGGCAAAGAAGGCGGCGTTTTCGGGGAAGAGCTCCGAGAAAACGGCGGCGATCTTTTCCACCCAGAGCACCACCAACGTGGGATCCAGCCACACGTGGGGGTCCAGCGTCCCTGCGGGCGAGCTCCGCAACGGAAGCCCCGCACTAAGCTCCACGCATTTTTCCCGGATTTCCGGAGAATTCAGGAGCGAGGAAAGGGTTCCTTCCAGTCCGGCACCGACAGCTAGGATGAGATCAGCCCGCAGGAGGAGTTGCAGGTCCTGGGGACTGGGCTCAAACCCGTGCGGGTCCACAGCCACCGGCACGAGGCTCACCACCTCGACCCGGTCTCCGCCCACCTGGCGGGCCACGTCGGCCACAATCGGATGGGTACTCAGGATCAAGGGTTTTCCCCAGAGCCCGAATGCGAAAACGAGCAACGAAAGAAAGGTCCTCCAGACCATGGCCCAATCAGTGTAAGCCCTCGCCTCGCGGTTGCAAGGAATAGAGTCAGTGCTTGCTATATGCCTGTAGGGTGGGCACGAGGCTCACCCTGGAGAGGAGAACCTCACACGGAGATGCGGCCCCGCAGGCGGGGGTCGAGAATGTCGCGCAGGGCGTCGCCCACGAGGTTCCACGCCAACACGAACAAGATCAGGGCCAGCCCCGGGTAGAGGATGATCCACCAATACTGATTGAGCCGAGGGATCCAGTTTCGGGCGAAGGAGAGCATCTGGCCCCAGTCGGCATAACCCACCTCCGCACCGAGGCCCAGGAAGGAGAGGGCGGCGAACGAAATTACGTAAGAGCCGATGTCCATGGAGGCCACCACAAGGGTGGGGAAGATGGCGTTGGGGAGGATGTGGCGCAGCACAATACGCAGGTGGCCCGCTCCCGCAGCCCGCGCTGCTTGTACAAAATCGCGCTCCTTCACGGACAGAATATCCCCGCGGATCAGCCGAGAATAGCCCATCCAGCCGAAGACGATGAGGGCGATGGCTGCGGTCATGATGCTGCGGCCAATTTTGGGTTGGAGCACGGCGGCGATGGTGATGGCTGCGATGAGAAACGGAAACGCCTGGAAAATGTCGGTGATGCGCATGAAAATCGTGTCCACCCAGCGGCCGAAATAGGCGGCCAGGGTGCCCCAGGCCACACCAATGATGGCGGTGATAGCGGTGATGCAGATCCCCGCCAGGAATGCCGTGCGCGTGCCCCAGACAATACCGTAGTACACATCGTATTGGCCCTCAGTGGTGCCAAACGGATGGGTGTCACTGAAATCGCTTTTTCCTGTGATGATGGCCCACATTTCGGCAAATGGGTTGGGGCCTGTGGGCGGTTTGGGCGTCGGACTATAGCCGAATTGAGCGATGCGGTAAGGCTCGTAGGGATTGGGCGGCGGTGCCAGCCAAGGTGCGAGGATGGCTACGAGGCCAAAAAACAAGAGAAGGATAATGCCAAAGAGCGAAAGCGGGTTCCGCAAAAGCTGTTTTAGAATTTTCATTCCAGTCGGATCCTCGGATCGATGACCGCGTACAGGATATCGATGAACAGGATCCCCACCGAGAGGATGACGGCGTTGAACAGGGTGAACCCGAGCACGCTAATGATGTCCAGTTGGGTGGCGGCGTTCGCGGCCCACCAGCCCATGCCCCGGTAGTTGAACACGGTTTCCGTAATCACCGCGCCGTTCATGAGGCCGATGAGGAGCATCCCGCCCATGGTGGCCACGGGAATCATGGCGTTCCGAGCCGCGTGCTTGTAGATCACCACACGCTCGGAAAGCCCCTTGGACCGGGCAGTCATCACGTACTCCGTGCGCAACGTCTCCAACATGGAGGAACGCGTGACCCGGAGAAGCAAGGCCCACTGGATATAGGAAAGCGTGATCACCGGGAGGATCATGTGCTTGAACACATCCGCCAGCACATCCGGCCGGCCGTTGATGATGGCATCAATGGTGTAAATGCGGGTGATCTCCCGAAAGGTGCCCGTGTTGACCTCCCGCACCACCCAGTCCGAGACCCGGCCTGGAGGAAGCCAACGAAGCATGGCGTAGAACACCATGAGCAAGAGAAGGCCGTACACATAGGAGGGAAAGGACCAACCCACGAGGGCGAACACCCGGGATGTGTGGTCAATGGGTTTGTTGTGGTGCACGGCGGAGAGGATGCCCAGCCATATCCCGATGAACAGAACAGGAATAGCTGCCCACAACACCAATTCGATCGTGGCCGGAAAGTAATACAAGAGGGCGTCTAAAACAGGGCGCTGGGCAGTCTTCGACCAACCCAGATTCCCGCGGAATACCTGGTTCAGCCATCTCCAGTACTGCACGTGGAAAGGATCGTCAAGTCCATATTTGTGGATGATGCGTTCGAGAGCGTCCGCCGTTTTGGGGATGTCCCGCACGTAGAGGGCGGCTTTCATGGCAGGGTCGAGGAAGGAGTACACGCCGAACACGAAGAGGGTGACGCCGAAGAGGGTGATAGGCAACAAAAGAAAGCGCCGGATGATGTACGCCGTCATTGTGCCGGGCTCTTATACCCAAACCTTGGGAAAAAGCAAGGGGGCCGAGCAAGCCCCGGCCCCCTGTCCCGTTCTTCCTCAGCCCTTGGAGAGCACGTAGAAGTACTCGCCCGGATAGGCCGGGTTGTAGTACCAACCCTGGACCCACAGCTGCTCGTAGTGGCGGGCGAGGAGCTGGATGTGCCCCACGTTGATAGCGTACTCATGCGCCAGGCGGTTCAGCTCCTTGTAGAGAAGCTCGGCCATTTCGAAGTCGCTCTCCCGCGCCGCCAGGTCGATGATCTCATCGAACAGGTCCTGGAGGGTATCGTAGGTCTTGCTCGGCAGCCACGTGGCGTACACCGGGCTGAACTCCACGTTCTTCAAGGTGTCGAAGTTCTGGTTCATGGCGAAGGCACCGGTGCGGTACATGTAGGGCTTCACCCAGTTGTCGGGGTGGGCGTAGTCCTCAAGCCAGCCGATGAAGAACATGGCGAGCTGTCCGGCATCCATGTACTTGAGGTACGTGGGCCAGGGGAGGTCCTGCACCTCGATCACAAAGGCCCCGCGGATCCCCTCGGCCGCCCGCTTGGCGTTGAACGACTCCAGCGAACGCTCGAGCATCTCAGCCACGAACTTGCGGGCCAGGTTGCCCTGGTTGTAGGTGATGGTGAGGCGGAAGCCTTGCTGCCAGAGGGCACCGTCCCAGGCCAAGCGCAGCTCCTGTTCCGCCTTCTCCATGTCGTATCCGTACTTGGGCATGGTGGGGTCGTAGCCCAGGCGGCCCTCGGGGATCACGCCCGGAAGCTGCCAGGCCTCGCCCAGCCAGGACTCCTGGATGTAGGTGTCGATGTCCAAAACATAGTTGATGGCCCGGCGGAGGTGGATGTCCGCAAGGAGATCGGGCTTGGGTTCACCTCCCAAAAGCGGCATGAACGGGCTTCCCTCGGTGACGTAGAAGTTGAAGAATCCCGACTGGCAGGTGCTGGAGGGGAAGGGGCCCATCATGCGGGCCTTGCCCTCGGCCACGAGCTCGTCCATTTGGGCCACGTACTGGCGGGGCACGGCGATGATGTCAGCATCCCCAGCCTGGAACATGGCCAAGCGGGTGCCCCACTCCGGCACGACCTTCACCACCGCGCGGGCGAGTTTCGCCGGCTCGCGCCAGTAGTTCTCGTTGCGCACGAAGCTGATGTACTCGCCGGGAACCCAGGCCTCGAGCTTGAACGGCCCGGTTCCATTGGCCTTGTTGAAGAGCTCGGACTCCTCGGCAGCCGGGTCGTGCCAGGGCCGCCAGTTGGCCGTGCCATCCCAACCACCCTGCTCGATCACCCACTCCTTGTCCACGATGGAGCCCCAGGAGCCCGCCAGGATCTGGATAAACGGACCGTAGGCATACTCCAGGGTAAACACGACTTTGTCGCCCACGAGCTTCACAGCCTCCTGGACCCGGGCAAAGGCACCATCGTCCCCGAGCTCCTCGGCCAACTCCTCAATGGAAGCCACACCAAGGAGCGGCTCCAGGAGCATCCAGATGGGGCCACCCGCGCGGTCTTGAATGAGCGCCCGCTGGAAGGAGTACACCACGTCCTCCGGCGTGAGGTCCCCGCCCTCGTGGAACTTCACGCCCTGGCGAATGGTGAACGTGTACACCAGGCCATCGTCGGAGATCTCCCAAGCGGTGGCCAACATGGGCACGAACTTATCCACGTGCTCGCCCTCGTAGAAGATCAGGGTCTCATAGATATTGAAAATGGCCTCCGCGCTGGCCGTATCGTAGGCCCAGGCTGGGTCTAGCGTCTCGAGGTCTCCAATGGTGGCCACAATCATCGTGTCGGGGTTGGGAACCTGGGCCCACCCCATCGCACCGACCAAACCCATCACCGCAAATACTAGAAACTTACGCCACATAACCAACCCTCCTTTCGCTTGGTGAAAAACAACATTCCACGCCAAAAGTTCCACACTACGTCACTCCCAACTCTCACCCCCTTCTTCCGCGAACTTCACTGCGATTCTAGTCCGCACGAGGAGGCTGTCAAGACGGGGCAGGAGCTTGTCCAGACTTTCCTCACGGGCTTGCCCCCAATTCCCCGTTTCCTCTATCCTTGCTCCCGTGGCCATCCTCATTCACGAGCACACGCGGGTCTTGGTGCAGGGCATCACCGGGTCGGAGGGGTCCTTCCACACCCGGCAGATGGTGGCCTACGGAACCAAAGTAGTGGCAGGCGTAACCCCGGGAAAAGGCGGGCAGAACCTAGATGGGATACCGGTATACGATTCCGTAGCTGAGGCTGTCGAACACCACGCGATCGAGGCCTCCGTGATCTTTGTTCCTGCGGCGTTCGCGCCGGAGGCCATGCTGGAAGCGGCCGACGCGGGCATCCCCCTCATCGTCTGCATCACCGAAGGGATCCCTCTCCACGCCATGCTCCGCACGTACCACCTCCTCAAGGGCTATAGGGTGCGGCTGATCGGCCCCAACTGCCCGGGAATCATCACGCCGGGGAAGGCCAAACTGGGGGTGATTCCGCATGCGCCCTTCACGCCCGGGCCGGTGGGCATGGTCTCTCGTTCGGGCACGCTCACCTACGAAATCGCCGCGCACCTTTCCCAAAAGGGCCTGGGCCAATCCACCGTGGTGGGCATCGGGGGGGACCCCATAGTGGGCTCCACCTTCGTCGAGCTCCTTCCCCTGTTTGAGGCAGACCCGGAAACGGAAGTGGTGGTGCTGGTGGGCGAGATCGGCGGCGCGGCTGAGGAGGAAGCCGCGGAATACGCCAAGCGGCACATGAAAAAGCCGCTCGTGGCTTACATCGCGGGGTTTGCCGCCCCGCCGGGAAAGCGCATGGGCCATGCGGGTGCCATCGTCACCGGCGGGGAGGACACGGCCCAGGCCAAAGCCCAGCGTCTGGAGAAGCTCGGCGTGCCCGTGGCCCGCACCCCTGCCCAGGTGGCCGAGATCGTGGAGGGGATCCTTCGGTGAGCCGCACGTTTGGGCTCGTGGGCCTGCCCAACGCGGGAAAATCCACGATCTTCAATGCCCTCACCGCGGCCGGTGCCCGGGTGGAGCCCTATCCGTTCTGCACCCTCCAGGCCCAAAAGGGCGTGAGCCCCGTGCCCGACCCCCGCCTCGACCGCCTCCATGCCCTCTTCCCCGATAAGAAAAAGGTTCCCACCACCATCGAAGTGGTGGATATCGCGGGCCTGGTGGAGGGTGCCTCCCGCGGGGAGGGCCTGGGGAACCAATTCCTGGGGGATATCCGCAACGTGGAGGCCATCCTTCACGTCGTCCGCTGCTTTGAGGATCCCGATATCGCCCACCCCATGGGCGAGGTCGAGGTGCGCCGGGATATCGAGGTCGTGGAGACCGAGCTCTTGCTCAAAGATTTGGAGACGTTAGGAAGCCGCAGGGAGCGGGTGGCCAAGGCGGCGCGCATCGGCGAGAAAGAGGCGAAAGAGGAGTTAGGTCTTCTAGAGCGGCTCATCGAGGCCCTGAAGAAAGGCGTTCCCCTCCGCAACGTCCCCCTTTCCCCCGAGGAAAAAGAGAGGCTTAAGGGGATTGCGCCGCTCACCCTGAAGCCCGTGCTGTTCGTGGCCAACGTGGGCGATTCCGGGGAGAACGAGCACTCGGCGCGGGTGGCGGAGCTGGCGGGTGAGCGGGGAGCTGGGTGGATGGCCATTCGCGGCCGCCTGGAGATGGAGCTTTCTGAGCTTCCTGAGAATGAGCGGCGGGAGTTTCTCAAGGAATACGGGCTTTCCGAATTGGCCGTGGAACGGCTTGTTCGCGAGGCCTACCGCCTTCTTTCCGTGATCACGTTCTACACGTTTGTGGGCCCGGAGGTACGGGCCTGGACGGTCCCGGCAGGTACAAAGGCTCCCGACGCCGGTGCCGCCATCCACACGGATTTCCGCGACCGTTTCGTGCTCGCAGAGATCATGCGTCTGGAGGATCTTGAGCACTACGGCTCGGAGAAGGCCCTGCGCGAGGCGGGAAAAATCGTGCGGGCCGGCCGGGACCATATGGTGCAGGACGGCGACGTCATCCACTTTGTCGTGGCCTGATGGCTTCCCTGGCCCTCCTCTTCACCACCGCCATCTGGGGCTGGACCTTCGTGTTGGTGAAGGAGGCCATGGAGGAAGTGGGGCCGTTTTGGTTTTTGGCCCTGCGTTTTTTTCTCGCCGCCTTCTTGGCCCTGCCCCTCTTGCGCCAAGGGAAAAAAGCCTGGAAAACTGCGGTGATCCTGGGGGTTTTTCTCTTCGCCGGGTACTTCTTCCAAACCTGGGGCTTGCGCTACACCACGGCCCAGAAGTCGGGGCTCATCACCGGCCTTTCCGTGGTGCTGGTTCCCTTGGTGGCGCGCTTCTTCGGCGAGCGGGTCACGCGGCGGATGGGGCTGGGCGTGGCCCTGGCCACAGCGGGGGTGGTCCTCCTTTCCTTGGGCGGGGCGGAAGCCCTGGGCCCCACGGGTTTCGGGGATTTTCTCACGGTGGTGTGTGCCTTCGCCTTTGCCTTCTACATCGTGTTCCTCGCCCGCTACGCCAAGGCTGAGCAGGCCGGAGCCCTCCTTTTCGGGCAGATGGGGGTGGTGATGGCCCTCTCCGCGGTGGGCGCGGCGGCCTTCGGCGAAATCACTTGGTCCCTTTCCTCCCAGGTTTGGATTGCCATCTTCATCACGGGCTCCCTGGCTTCCACCCTGGCCTACTACGTGCTGGCCTGGGCGGAGAGCCGGGCCACGGCCACCCAAACCGCGGTCATCCTGGCCATGGAACCCGTGTTTGCCGGTCTGTTCGGCTGGATCCTGCGCCGAGAGGTGCTGAGCATCCTCCAGATTTTGGGGGCCCTGTTCGTGCTGGGCGGGATCCTCGTGGCCAGCCTCGTTGACGGCGGGAAGAAAGGCTCGGATAATCGCAAGCCGGGAGGGATGTCCGAACGGCAAGGAGCCGGTCTCGAAAACCGGTAGGGCCTTTTGGCCTTCGGGGTTCGAGTCCCCGTCCCTCCGCCAGCGCCCGTAGCTCAGCGGATAGAGTGCCGGCCTGCGGAGCCGGAGGCCGCAGGTTCAAATCCTGCCGGGCGCATTTCTATTTCTTGCGGGGCTGGATCACCTCGTCCACGATCCCGTAGCCCCGGGCATCCTCCGCGCTCATCCAAAAGTTCCGGTCCGTATCTCGCTCGACCTTTTCCACCGGCTGCCCCGTGTGGAAAGCGAGGATCTCATTCACCCGTTTGCGCAGCTTGATGATCTCGTCAGCCTCAATCTTGATGTCCACAGCCTGCCCGCCCACCATCCCCCACGGTTGGTGGATCATGATGCGGGAGTTGGGGAGGGCATAGCGTTTTCCCTTGGCCCCGCCGGCCAGGATGAGGGCCGCCGCGGAGGCTGCAATTCCCACGCAGATCGTGCGCACGGGGCAACGCACGTATTGCATGGCATCGTAGATGGCCAGAGCGGCTTGGAGGTCGCCACCCGGGCTGTTGATGTAAAGCTGGATGTCCTTCTCGGGATCTTCGGCCTCAAGACATAAGAGCTGGGCGATGATGTTGTCCGCGGCTCCGGAGTAGATGCCTCCCCCGGCGCTCGAGACGATCTCCCCGGAAAGGAAAATGATGCGGTCCTTGAAAAGCCGGGCGAATGCCCGCTCCCAGTAGCGCATCATGCGCAGTTCCTCTTCCTCGAAATACTGCAGCCTCATGTGGACCTCCTTAGGTGTTCCAGCACCCAGTCCGCGGTGCGTTCAAAAAGAAGGCGACTGTGCACCGGTTCCTCCTCCTCCCCTTCCTCGGTAGCGAGCCGCCGCACCTCCTCGGGATCGGGCTTGAGCCCTTTTTCCTCGCTCAATCGGTGGATAAGGATCTCCCGACGCAGGCGGCGGGCCACCGTTTTTTCTGCCTCGGCCCGCACTTCCGGACTCTTGGGAAACCGCTTCATTTCCTGTTCCACCATCTCCGCGAGCCACTTGGGCGGCACCGGGATCTGCAGGGCTTCGGCCAGGGCGTCCAGGGCCCGCAGGCGCAGCTCGTCCCGCCGCCGCGCCTCCGCCCGCGCCAACAGCTCCGCCCGTACTTCCTCCCGCAGCTCCTCCCAGCTCTCCTTCTTATAGTGCCGGGCCGTCTCCTCCGGCGTAGGGAGGAGCACCCGGTACACCCCCATCACCTCGAACTCCTCCGCATGGTTTTCCTCGTCGGTGAGGACCACCCGCGTTCCGGCCCGGGCGCCCAAAAGCTGGCGGCCGATGGGGCGTTCCTGGGTGGCTTTCCCCTCCCAAATGTGCTCCCCGCGCCGAATGTGCACCACGTCGCCCTCCTCGGCCGGGGCGTTCTTCGGCTCCAAGGTGGCGGCTTCCCGGCGCAGATCAGCCAAAACGGCTTCCACGTCCTCCTCCCGCACCTCCGCCGGAGGAGGCTCCTCGAGGGAAATATCCAACTCCTCAGGCACAGTGAATTCGGGTAACACCTCAAACGCCGCGCGAAAGGCCAACCCCTCTCCCTTGGCGAACTCCACCACCTGCACGCTTGGGCTCGTTAAGGGATGGAGGCCAAGCTCCTGCAACGCCTTGTTGAGCCAGTCTTCGATCAGGCGTTCCCGCACCTCCTCCCAAAAGGCATCCTCCCCGTAGCGGCGAAGCAAGAGGTGGGGCGGGGCTCTGCCCGGGCGGAACCCCGGAATGGAAAGTTCCCGGGCCAGCACCTGCAGGACCTCCGCCTCCTTTTGGCGCACGGCCTCCTTGGGGACACGGATTTCCAGCGTGACCCCAGTTCCTTCTCGTTTGACCTGAATGTTTTCGCTGGCCACGTGTGGGGGCATTATACCGGCCTAATTCCCCAGCCCGGAAAAGCTGGCCAGGTCCACCCCGAGCAGATACACGGCCACCGTCTCGGCAACCCCCGCCACGAGGTCCAGGAGCCCCAAGAGCAAGAGGGCGGCCACGATGATGATTCCGAACTGTTCCAGCTTCAGAAGCTTCAGTCGCCAGCGTAGAGGCAGGAAGTAGGCGAGCACGCGAGAACCGTCGAGGGGCGGGATGGGAACCAGGTTGAAGAACGCGATCAGCAGGGAGATGGCGGTGAACAGGGTGAGGAACAAGAACACCCAAGAATTCCGGAGGCCCAAAAGGAAGAGCCCTCGGGCCAGTGCGGCGCTGAGCGCGGCGAGAACCACGTTGGCCGCGGGCCCAGCCAGCCCCACCCACACCATCCCCCGCCAGGGATCCCGGAAATAATAGGGATTGATGGGCACGGGCTTGGCCCAACCGAACACGAACAGGGGCAAGCCCGTGAACCGCCGCAGAAGAAGCAGCCCTAGCGGCAAGAGCACGGAACCGATGGGATCGAGATGACGCAGGGGGTTGAGGGAAAGACGGCCCATGCGTTTGGCCGTGGGATCTCCCAGCCATAGGGCCACCACCCCGTGGGCCACCTCGTGGGGAATGACGCACAGAAGAAGGGCCACAATCGCGAGAAGGCCGTGAAGGAGGAGGCTCAAGGGGCCTCCTCTCCCGATACCACCACCACTTGTTCGCGGAGAAGCGTCACCATGCCCGGAGGGCTTCCTTTCGGTTTTCGCAGGTACCGGGCCTCAGTGTAGCTCACCGCCACCTTCCGCTCACCCCTGGCCTTGGAGAACCAGGCCGCGAGCTCCGCCGCCCGACGCAACACCTCCGCAGGAACCGGCCTTCCCCCGCTCTTGATGAGCACGTGCGCCCCAGGCACTCCCCGGGCGTGCAGCCAGAGATCATTGGGGCTGGCCCGCCGCACAAGGAGGTCGTTCTCCCGGGCCGAGCGGCCCACAAGAACCGCGAATTCCCCGAGTTGGTACTGCCGGGGCTGGGCCGGGGGCAATGTTCGTTCCTCCGGCTCCTCCTGGGGAAGGAGGTAGGGCGCCAGGTCCGGCCGCGCACGAAGCAGGGCCATTTCCTCCTCAAGCTGAGCGATTTCCCTGAGGAGCTGAGTCCGGCGAACCGGGATTTCTTCCAGCCGGCGGCGTAGCTTCCCTGCCCGGTGGTACAGCTCTTGAGCGTGCCGCACCGGGGGAAGGGCCGGGTCCAGCTCCAATACCACCGGGTTTCCATCGAAACCCTCCACGGTGACCCTGGCCACCCCTTTGGGGATCTCCGCGAGCCGGGATAGGATCAGATCCGCCTTTTCCTTGAGTGCGGGCCAGGAGTGGGCCTCCTCCTCGGCGGCGGAAAGCGCGGCCAGTGCCCGGCGCTTCCGCTCCAAGGCCCTCCCCAGCTCTCCAACCCTGGCTTGCGCGAGCGCCCCAAACACCCGTCCCCCCAATATGCGGTCCAGAGCCTGCCAAAACGCGGGGAAGGTCTCCACCGGCTTTCCCAGATCCGGTCGGGCGAAAAAGGAGGCCTGCAGGCCGCGGGGAGTGGCATAGAGAAAACCTTTGGGGGGAAGGGCGAGGAGCTCGCTTGCCCAGGCCCGGAGCTCCTCGGCGCTGGGTGCGCGGCCGAGCTGGACCGAGAGGGCCCGGCGGAGCTCGGAACCCACGCCCTCCACCGGATCGCCTCCACCAAACCGCGCCTCCCGGAACGAACCCTCCCGCAGCGCATTTTGGCGGCCATCTCGCAAGAAAAGGAACAGGTTGCCTTGCCTTGGCCGCAGATCCAGAAGCACATCGCCCTCGGGAAACCGCAGGCGAATTAGGCGATCGAACCCGGCCTGATCGAGGACGAGCAGGGGCTGGCCTTCCAAGGTGCGGAGAAGCTGACAGAACGCGGGCGGCCGGGATGGCGCAGGCGGCCGAAGCTCTGTGCGGTGAAAGGCCTTCCCTGGCGGGTCCAGCACCAGTGCTCCCGGCGGGTCGAAAAAACGCAGGAAGAACACGTCCCCCACCTGGTGGACCTTGCTCAGTTTGGCCCCCACCAGGTCCTGCGCTTCCTCCCGGGCCTTAGCCAGTTCCAATCCCTCCATGCCTTTCCGACTTTACCCCACGCGGCCGTTAGCTGTAGGGACCACATGTAAGGGCAGTTGGAAGTATCATTTTTCGCTGAGCCCGAAGGGGTAGCCGGGTCCAAGCGCGCACGAGACTGGTTCGCGCAAGCGGAGAGGGATCTTGAACAAGCACGAGATTCCCGAGCCCAGGGGCGCCACGAGTGGGCTTGTTTTGCGGCCCATCAGGCCGCGGAGAAGGCGGTCAAGGCCCTTCACTTGCATCTCGGGCAGGAGGCCTGGGGCCATGTGGTGGCCAAACTCCTCCGGGAGCTGCCCTCCGGCGTGGCTGTGCCGGAGAAGCTCGTGGAAAAAGCCCATGTCCTCGACAGCGCCTATATTCCCTCTCGTAACCCCAACACTCCTCCGGAAGGAGCGCCGTTCGAGCACTATGGCCCGCTCCAGAGCGAGGAGGCGATCGAATATGCCGGTGAGATCCTTGGATTCGTCCGTGCTCAGATGGCCTGATGCCGCTACCGTGCATCAAGCCGTTTGTCGCTGGGCCAGGGAGGCCGCCCGGACGAGGCCGGAGGTGCTCCGTGTCGGGTACT
>JBBIVL010000025.1:0-16990 GCA_037439765.1 Candidatus Bipolaricaulota bacterium | reverse complement strand
CCGGGATGAACCCGATCTTCCTTCCCATCGCCTGGACCACCAACACTGGGTCTGCAGGAGCTGATCCGCGGTTTTCCTCCTCGAAGCACTGCAAAGTCCAGGCCCAATACCGCGCCACTGAACCGTAACCCGGGGTGTGGTCCACAAGGCGTAGCTCAGGATCCCCAAGATCGTTGTCGATGGTTTTGGGAACCCCCACCACGATGAGCTCATAATTTTCGGCCGCGGCGGCCTCAGCCACCTTTAAGCACACTTCTTGCGTGTCATTTCCACCGATTCCAAAGAAGTAGCCGATCTTGTGAGCCTTTAGAACCTCAATGATTCGCTGAAGGTCCTCTTCGTGTACGAGTTTATACCGGGTAGTGCCAATGGCCCCGGCCGCGGGGGTAGTGCGAAGTAGAGCGATTTCCTCCTTTGGCTGAGCGGAAAGATCGAGGAGCTCCTCACGCAAAAGCCCCTCCACCCCGTGCCAGGCCCCGTAAACCGTCCCAAAACGCTCCGGGTAAGCCAAGCAGGCCTCAACAATGGCGCGCAGAGAGTTATTGATCACCACGGTCGGACCTCCACCCATAACCACCACAACGTTTTTGACTTCGTTCATCGCAGCCTCCCACCCATTACGTGTCGCCTACCATCAGATTTTTACACACCGGCGTAAGCGGAGAATCCTCCGTCAATGGGAATGACGACGCCTGTCACAAACGAAGCCGAAGAGGAAAGGAGCCAGCGGACCACGCCCAAAAGGTCCTGGGGCTCCCCAAAGCGCCCCGTGGGAGTGTGGACGATGATTTGTTTACCGCGTTCGGTAAGCTCGCCTTGCTCATCGAGGAGAAGAAATCGGTTCTGTTCGGTGAGGAAGAAACCCGGAGCAATGGCGACAACGCGGATTTTCGGGGAATACTCTTGGGCCATATCAACGGCCAACCACTGGGTGAAGTTGGCCACCGCCGCTTTGGCCGCGGAATAGGCGGGGATGCGCGTGAGGGGTCGAATGGCGTTCATGGAGGCGATGTTGAGGATCACACCTTCTCCTTGACTAGCCATGATTTTCCCGAACACTTGGCAGGCCAAGAAAGTCCCCATGAAGTTGAGGTCGAACACAAACCGCACGGCATCTTCAGGGAGTTTAAAGAACGGGGTCTCCTTGGAGGTGGTGGCGCGCGGATGATTTCCGCCCGCGCCGTTAATGAGGAAATCAATCCGGCCGAAAGTTTTTAAAGTTGCTTCTGCGGCTTTTTCCAAATCCGCGCGGGAGAGAACGTTGGTTCTGAGAGCCAATCCCTCGGAGCCCGCATGCCTGACGCGTCTGAGGGCCGCTTCCGCTTTTTCGAGGGCCAAATCCAGCAGCACGCACCGCACACCTTCCTGCGCGAGTCCCTCCGCGATCGCTGCGGGGAGGATACCTCCACCCCCCGTGATCACCGCCACCTTCCCAAGAAATTCAGACATTACCCTTCACCTCCAGCGCTTGCAGGTGACGCCCCAAATGCCGGGCCAGTGCTTCATGGTAATCTTCCTCGTGAACGGAAAGTTCGGGTCTAAGATTTATACCATACTTCTGCACCACCGAACCAAACGTTAGATGCAGCACCTGCCGCACCGCAGAATTTTCGAATAATTTGGGAAACTCGGGCTCGGGAATTGTGTTAATATCAGGGAGATTGCAAAGCTCTGCGCTCGCATAATAGCTTTGCCGATCTACCGGGAAGCGTTCGCGAGCAAGAACAAAAATTTCCCGAAATAACCGAGGAGAAGTGCGCGCCAAGATCTCCAAAGCCACAAGGTAGCTTGTGCCAGCTGTTTTCACATGCCACAAACCTTCGGTTTCTTTAGCCAAAATTGGGTAAAGGCTCCACTTATCCGATCCCGAATGGAGACTTATTCGATAGGGACCAAAAGCGCGGGCGATGGCCACATGGGCCCGCAATGCCCGTCGGAACTCCCCTAGATCCCCCCGATAGTCCACGGCTTTTTCCAAGGTCCCGGGAAAGCGGGGAGCTAGGCTCGTGATCCTTACGTCCCGCCGCGCGAGTTCCAAAATCAAAAAGAGATGCTCCTTCGCCGTCGTGGGCTCAGCGGCTTCGTCTACGGAGAGCTCAAAATCGAAACCTTGCGGAAGTTCCACGGCCAAAGTTCGATACATCTGCTCGGCAAACTCCAAAGCTCTCCAGTATTTCACGGCGATGCGCAGAAGCTCCTCTTTTGCAAAGCGAAGTTCCCCCAACCCCGGCACAGTAAAACGATGTTGAAGGTATTCCTCTTCCAGCTTGGTCAGCGGGAGTCTTTGGCCCTCCTTAGCCAATTCGTTAGCGGAAAGGCGTTCCACGGGCACAAGGAAATCCGAAGGATCGCAAGTGAAGAAACTATAGCCCAGGCGTGCGCAGTTTTTAGCCTCTTCCACGCTCTTGAGATGATCGGCATCGGCCCCAAAACCTTGAAACCACCTTGCCTGGAATGCCCCAAAGATCGCGTCGGCGAGAACATCGGCAAACGTCCGCCCCGTGCGGGCATTCTCCCGCATGGATTGCTGAGCGAAAACGGGAAATACTCGGGCTCCCGCCAGCGCCCGAACATGCCCGGGGGTGGCGAACCCCAACCGGTCACCAAAACCAAAACTGGGCTGATCAACGGGGACCCTGCGCGGGCGAAGCTCCGGGCAAATACGCATCAACGCCTGCGCATTCGGCCAGGTGAGCGGGCACAAAAGCCCGCCGCGGTGAGGAGTCCCCTGAAAGTCGGTCGCCGGCGGAAAAACAAAAAGATTCTTTTCGAGGCCGTGGCGGACCAAAGCTACGCGCACATCATTCCTCAGAATCTTTTCTGAGACGACTTGGAAAGCCTCACCTAATTGGGCTTGAATTGCTTTTGCTTCAAAAAAGTCCGACACGTTTCCTCACCTCGGCTTCCGAGAGCAAGTACTTTGGATCGGGACGGGGTAGACATTCCAACACCAACGCCCCTTGATACCCGATTTTTTCCAAGGCCTCCCAAAACTCCTCGAACGGAAAATGCCCAAAACCGGGGATCAAACGGTTGGAATCCGCAAGGTGAACGTGGAAAAGGCGATCCCCACAAAGCTTCACAGCGTTGGGGATGGAAGGCTCCTCAATATTGGCGTGGAAAGTATCGAAAAGAACCCCGAGGTTTTCCGCGGCCACCTCATCGATGAGCTCCAGAGCTTCAGGAATCGTATGGATGAGCGCTGTCTCATAGCGGTTAAGCGGTTCCATGGCGAACCGCACCTGGGGATAGGCTTGGGTGCACTCCTTCAAAGCTTCCCGGAGGCAGAGAGGATCCCCATCTTTCCCACGCAAGAGGCCCACGATGACCACAGCTTGTAGACGCTGAGCGATCCCAGCATGAGCCAATATGCGGCTTATAGCTTTTTCCCGGAGTTTCTCGTCGGGGGAGGAAAGGGAAAGTCCTTCTTTCCATGCCGCTTGCCCCGTGGTGAACGCCACAATTTTTACTCTATGCGCTTCGATGCTCTTTTTCAGCGTTTCGAAATCGAGATAGGAAGGATTGGTGATGGCCAGCTCCACCACGTGATATCCGGCTGCCTGGGCCCGGCCCAGGCTCTCTGGCCATTCTTCGGGGGAAAACACCGAAAAAGGCGTGGGATCCTGGACCGGGATGATCAGCCCAAGCGGCCAGCTCATGGCTAGAAACCTCGTCGCGCGAGAGCATAAACCGGCTTCCACTCCGGGCTTCCTGGCTCGCGCAAGTAAGCTTCCATCTCTTCCTTTGTGCGCAACGTCACCTTGTCCACAGGAGGTACCGTGCCAGGCGGGAAAGCTTCAAGAATCTGGTCAATGACCAAGACCAAGTAGGAGAGGATGGCGGCAATCGGGCGCTTGGCCTTTTTCGCCGAGGCTCTTGTGGGATCGCCCACCACACCCTCCGGTGTAGCCGCCAGTTCGATGGCGATATGCCCTTCGCCCTCGGACCATTTGTGCGGGCGCCGCAAGTTGTCCACGGCGTTGTCAAAATGCCCAGCTGGCAGCAAATTCACGCTCTCGGTCTTCTCCGCCCGCCCCATGTCCACCATCCCCTTGGGGAACAAAAGTAGGGCCACGGAGGTTTCCGCCTCATCGGCGTGGATGAAGTGGGTCTCCAAGGAATCGGGGCGGTCCGCGGGATAGAAAAACTCGCGCACGGCCCGATGCCAGTCCAGCACCTGAAAGACCCCCGGAAGCTGGTAGCGGTACATGAACTCGTGCAGGGCCGATTCCAACACCCAAAGTTGGCCGTGGTTGTTCACGATGATCTGTTTGCGGAATCCATCGTTCCAAAGGCCTAGCATCACGGCGATCAACGTTTCACGCACCACTTCTTCGGGCATGATTACGGTTCCCGGCATGCCCACATGGTGGTAGGGGTGAGCGCCGTAATTCAACGGAGGAAGGGCCAAAGCCACCGGGCGGCCCTGTTTTTCCGTGTACCGCCGCACGGCTTCGCAGATTTGGGTCACCATGAACGTGTCCAAGCCGGAGATCGTGTGCAGACCGTGATTCTCGGTGCAGCCCACAGGGATTAGCACCACGTCGTTCTTTTTGCGGTTTTCGATGACCTTAGCACGCACCGTTGTCTGGATGTAGCTTCCCGGTTTACCCAGCTCCGGAAGGGAAGGGATTTCAAATTCCGCAAGCATTCGATCGATTTCCGCCTCGGAGGCGTCCCAGATCTTCTTTTTCAGCCGACCCACCGCGGTATCCTCGAACACGATGGCCGGATGCTCGGTAGTAAGCCAAAAGTTGGGGGTTCCCATTTCGGCCTCCTACGGAAGAATCATGATCTTCCCGTCGCGGCGCTCCGTGGCCCGCTGAATGGCTGCCACACCCTGCGCGAGCGGGAATGTAGCGGTGATGATTCGGGAGTTATCCACAAGACCCGCGCCCATCATGCGAATCACGGAGGGGAAGATCCCGTAGCCGGAGTGGCCTTGGGCCCCGAACAATTTGGCCTTTCTTGTCTGGAAGCGTTCAAGGTACATGGGCACCCTCTGGGCCGCCCGCCCCACCACCGCGATTTTTCCGCCGATGGCCAAGGTTTTCTCCATCTCAGGGATGGTTTTCTCCGGGGCACCGGCAGCCTCCACCGAGAGGTCCGCCCCCTCCCCATGGGTGAGCTCCATTACCGCCATCCCTGGCGCTGTCTCCTTGGGGTTGAGCACGTGGTCAGCCCCCACCTTTTGGGCCAATTCCCGCCGAACGGGAGAAACCTCAAACACGATGACCTTGGCGGCACCAGCCGCTTTGGCCAACTGAATCGCCGTAAGCCCGATGGGGCCAGCTCCATAAATCACCACGTAGGCGCCGGGCCGAAACCCCCCGGCGCACTCGAAGAGCGTGTTGTAGGCCACACAAGTGGGCTCTGTGGTGGCAGCCACTTGCCAGGCCACCTTCTCGTCGGCATAACGCTCAAAGATCGCATTCACTTTCCAACACAGCTTGGCCGGAACGGCGATGTACTCCGCCATCGCTCCGGGAATGGTGAACCCGATCTCCTCCAGGTTCAGGCACTGGTTGGGGTACCCGTCCCGGCAGGGCCGGCAATATCCACACCACACCATCTCTTCCACCGTGACCCTGTCGCCAACCTTAAAAGTTTTTCCTTCCGGGCCAGGCCCGATTTCCACAATTTCGCCGGCGAACTCATGGCCGATGACCGTGGGGAATTTGGTGAGCCCAGGGTAGAGCATGTAGCCCTCGTTGTCGGTTTCGTAGAAGTGCACATCGGACCCACAAATGCCGCAGGCGCGGACCCTAAGGAGCACTTCGCCCGGCCCAGGTTTTGGCTGGGGAATTTCCTTCAGTTCTAATTTAGGATGGCGCCAAACGCTGGCTCCCTCGATGGCTTTGCCCGTGTTCTTTTCGAAGGCCGAAAGCGCATAACCTGGCCTCGGTTCCCATTTAGCCTCCAGCACCAACGCCTTCATGATGCCCCCTTTCGCAAACGTTTGTAGGCCCGATTGTACCCAACCGCCGCAACCCAACAAGTCCCAAGGGACTAGGCCAGCATGGGATCAATCTCCGCAAGCCGCACCGGGCGCCCCTCCAACCAAGACTTCTTGGCCGCGTACCCTATGACTACGGACATCTTCCCATCCCAACCGGTCACGGGCGGAGCTTTCCTTTCCCGCACAGCCTCAATGAAAGCGCGCATCTCTTGGACATAGGCCTCCCGGTAGCGCTCCATAAAGAAGTAATGCAATGGCGCCGAGATGTACCCTTGCTCGGTAGCCAAGTAGGTGAAATCGGGACGAGGGTTCTCGGCAAAGAGGCCGCCCTTTTCTCCCAGGATCTCGATGCGCTGGTCATGTCCATATGTGGCCTTGCGGCAGTTCGTGATGACTCCCAGTGCTCCGCTGCGGAAGCGCAGAGTTACCACGGCTGTATCGGTATCTCCGGCCTCCCCGATATTTGGATCCACAAGAGCTGCACCTGTGGCGTAGACCTCCTCCACCTCCCCCAGGAGGTAGCGGGCCATGTCGAAATCGTGGATGGTCATATCCAGGAAGATTCCTCCCGAAATCTTGATATAGGAAAGGGGAGGGGGGGCAGGATCATAGCTCGTGATCTTAAGGAGCCAGGGGTTCCCGATTTTTTTAGCGTCTAGAGATTCCTTTAAGCGCCGAAAATTCGGATCAAATCGGCGGTGGAAGCCAACCTGAAGGATGACCCCAGCCTGATTCACTGCGGCAAGGGCAGCCTCGATCTCCCCCAAATCTAAAGCCAAGGGTTTTTCGCAGAAAATGTGCTTGCCGGCTGCGGCCGCGGCCTGGATGATCTCAGCGTGGGTATCCGTGCTGGTGCACACAAGCACCGCTTCTATCTCGGGATCGCCCACAACCTCCCTGTAGTCCCCGACAACCTTGGAGATCCCCAGCTTCCCAGCTGCTTCCTGGGCCGCCTCAACGACCAAGTCGGACACAATCACAACTTGAACCATAGGAAAATTCCAAACCAGGTTCTCCAGATGAAGCCGGCCAATTCTCCCAATACCGATAACACCAATCTTGCTGCGGTTCATTTTTCCCTCCTGCTCAGTAAAATCGGTCATCCCTGGGTGTATGATCATTCTGTAGAGCTCCCAGCACCCATATTCTCCCGATGAGCAAACTCCTACCCCGTGGAGAAACCGGACCAGAAATTCTTGAGTTCCACGGGGGTTACCACCACCCGAACCGCTTGTTCCCGCACCCAAGCCGGCGCGGAAGCCATGGCCACTCCTAGGCCCACCCGCTCGAACATGGAAACGTCGCTCTCTTGGTCGCCCACAGCCACCACTTGATCCAGAGGAATATCCAGCCTCTCGCACAACCAGGCCAATGCCTCACCCTTGGAAACGTGCGGCGGCAGAACCTCCAGGAAATTGCGCTCCGAGCGCACCACCGTAAGCCCCAAATTTTCAAACGCTGTTTTCATTGCCCCCATGCATGTGGGATCACCGATAAAAAGCAGCTTGAGCGGATTTTCCCGGGCCAGTGGCTCCAGCGCGGGCACACAGCGCACCTCAAGCCCTTCCTTACTGGCAAATTCGGCGATTGCTGGAGTGAGCCGTTCCACAAAAAGGCATGGCTCGTCCACGGAACGGTAAAGCTGCGCCTCAACCGGGAATTCGCGGGCCGCGCGCAGAGCAGCCACGGCAGCTTCTCCGGGCACCCGCAGCTCCCGAAGGGCTACCCGCCTTTGGGGGCAGAAGACCACCGCCCCGTGGTAGAGAATCACGGGGTCCTCGATACCAAATTCCACGATATAGGGCCAGGCTGAGGTGAGAGAGCGTCCAGTGGCCAGCGTGATCCTCGCCTCCTCGCGCAAGTTGGCAAGGACTCCTCGAACCCCGGGCAGCACACGGCCCTGATCATCGAGAAGGGTCCCGTCAAGGTCAAAGGCAAAAAGTTTGAACCTCACCCGCGCAGAAGATGCAAAGTTTTGGGATGCAGGCGAAGGCCCACGGGGGTTCCCAAGGACAAGACGCCTTTTTCCAGGGCGCCCAACACTTCGACCTCCATCGTCTCCCCGGAGGCGAGGGCAATGCGGTAGTGCGCCAAAGCCCCGGTGACCTGAGCAAGGACAATCTCTCCGCGGAGTTCCCCCACCTCCGGCGCCACGAGGTCCACCGCCTCGGGCCTCACCACAAGCTTCACTGCCTCTCCCAGAGCGAAGTCGAACGTTCCTGCAACCCTCAGGCGCGCTCCACCGCGGAGCTCGACCTCCGTTTCCTCAGAAGTTTTCCCAACAATTTGAGCATCCAAGAAATTGGCACGGCCGATGAAGTCAGCCACGAAGGCGTTCTCTGGCCGCAGGTACACGTCCTGAGGGGTTCCCACTTGTTGAATACGGCCTTGATTCATGACCACCACGCGGTCGGAAATGGCCATGGCCTCCGCTTGGTCATGGGTGACATAAATGCTGGTGAGACCCAATTCCCTTTGAATCCTCCGAATATGCTCCCGAGTTTCCACGCGGAGTTTGGCATCCAGGTTAGAAAGGGGCTCATCGAACAGGAGCACTTCAGGCCGAATCACCAGGACCCGCGCGAGCGCCACCCGCTGCTGTTGACCTCCTGAGAGCTTTGAGGGCGGTCGATCCTCCATGCCGCCCAGTCCCACCAGCGCCAAAACGTCGCGCACGCGGGTGCGGATCTCCGCTCTGGATACCCGCCGAACCTTGAGGCCAAATGCCACGTTTTCGAACACCGACATATGGGGGAAAAGGGCATAGGACTGAAACACTGTGGCCGTGGGCCGTCGTTGAGGAGGAAGGTGGGTGATGCGTTGTCCGGAAAGATAGACCTCGCCTCCGTCGGGGAACTCAAAGCCTCCCACCAGGCGTAGGGTCGTGGTCTTCCCGCATCCTGATGGGCCAAGGAGCGTGACCAGCTCTCCTTTGGCCACCTCGAGGTCGAGATGGTCCACGGCCACCACGGGTTTCCCCCGGCCCCGAAAAACCTTTAATAGCTTCTGCAGAACCAGTTCAGCGGGCATGGCGCCCCCTTCCTAAAACTCTCCGCACGAGGGAATCCATGAGGAGAATCACCCCTAAGACTACCAGGATGATGACCACCCCGTAGGCCGCGGCCTGGGAAAGATCGGCGTTGTCCACCTCGTGAAGCAGGGCCACCGTCACGAGCTGCCATTTGGCGGAGACGACCATAATCACCGCAGAAATGGAGGTTACACAAGCGGAGAACATGTAGGCCATGCCGGCGATCAAGGCGGGGGCGGCCAGGGGCAAGGTCACCCGCCGGAACGTTCGGAAAAACCCGGCTCCCAGATCCGCGGAAGCGTCGTCAATTACCGGATCAATTTGCTGAAGCATGGCCACCCCGTCACGGATGGCCACGGGCATGCGCTGGAAGATGAACACCAGCACGATGATGAGGGCCGTGCCCGTGATCTGAAGTGGGGGGGTGTTGAAAGCAAATACATAGCCCATGCCCACGATGATCCCGGGGACAGCAAAGTTCAGCATGGAAAGAAAATCCAAAAGTCGCCGGCCCGGGAATTTTTTCCGGGTAACCAAATAGGCGATCACAATGCCCAGGATTCCCCCCACCGGAGTGGCGATCCCCGCCAGTTTCAGCGTGTTTACAAGATACGTGGCTCCTGTACTGAACACATAGCGGAAGTTCTCCAGCGTGAAAGCGTGGTTCACCCCCCAAAGCTCGGTAAATGCCCCGTACACCACCATTCCGTAGAAAAGGAGGATGATGCCGGAAAGGAGGATCACCACGCCAAAAAGGGGCCACTTCACCGAGGGTTCGGTGGAGCGCAGCCCCGCGGAGGAAGGGCGGCCGGTCACCGTGACGTAGGAGCGTCGGCCCACCCAAAACTGCAAAAGGGCAAAGGCGGCGACGGTGGGCACGAGAAGAAGAATAGCCAGGGTGGCCCCCAAAGGCAGGTTGTACATTCCCGTGATGGCAAGATAGGCCTGAACGGTCAAAACCGGGAAACGGCCTTGCAGGACCACCGGGTTCCCAAAATCCTCCAAGGAGCGAATGAACAGGAGAAGGAAGGAGGCGGCTAAGCCCGGCGTAGCCAGAGGCAAGGTGACCCGGAAAAACGTGCGCAGTTTAGAGGCGCCAAGATCCATGGCCGATTCCTCGAGGGCGGGGTCGATGCCCCCAAGGACGCCCTCCAGGGTGAGAAAAGCCAGGGGAAAGTAGGCCAAGGTTTCAGTGAGGACCAACCCAGGGAGCCCGTAAATGCTCCAACGTAGACCAAATCTGGTGAACAGCCACCGCGTGATCAACCCGTTCTCGCCTAGAAGAAGGACAGCGGACAGCGCAAGAAGAAAGGGAGGGGAGATGATGGGAAAGGTGGCGATCCACCGAAACACGCCTTTCCCGGGGATATCCGTACGGGTGACGGCGTAGGCAAAAACGAACCCGACCCCTGTGCCGAGGAGCGCCACCAGGGCGCCCACCGTGAGGCTGTTTACGAAGGGACGCACAAGATACGGACGCCCTTCCAGGAAGTACAGAAAATATCGGGCGCTGAAAGTCCCGCGGTGAACGAAGCTGGCGAGGAAAACCCGGGCCAGAGGGTAAATCACAAAGAGGCCCACCAAAGCGAAGACAACGCATACCACGAGCAGCAAGGCGGGGTCTTGGAAAAGGCGCCCTAGACCCGTGCGGGAAAAAGAAAAAAGGGGGCGGGTTTCGCCCACCCCCCTCCCCTTAGCCATCAGTAACCCGTTTCGACCTGCCAAAGTTCAACCAACCGATCCCGGTTCTCCGCGGCCCACAGGGCGTCGTAGTCCACCAAGTTGACCATGTCTGCGGTGATCAAACCCTCCGCCAGTTCGGCCTCGGGGTTCAAGGGCACGCGGAACCACTTCTTGAACAAGGACTGGGCTTCGGCAGAGAGCATCCAATCGTAGAAGATCTTGGCCAACTCGGGCTCCGGCCCCCCGGCTATGAGGGCCATGGCGCCGACCTCGTACCCCGTCCCCTCCTTGGGGAAGGAAAGGACAACGGGGTAACCCTTGGAAATCCCCTTGGCGATGACGTCGTGGGAGAAAGCAATCCCCACCGCGACCTCGCCCAAACCCACCTCCGTCACCGGAGCGGAGCCCGCCTTGGTGTAGTGATGGATGCAGCCCGCGATTTTCTTCTCCAACGCCAGCGCTTCTTCCTCCCCTAGCAAGAAGACAAGCGTGGCCAGGCGCGTATAGCCCGTTCCCGAAGTGTAAGGGAACGCCATGGACAGTTTCCCACAGAACTCGGGACGCAGAAGATCCGACCAGGAAGTGGGGGGCTCCAACCCATTCGCCGCGAGGTAGTCCCGGTTGCTGGCGAAGGCAATGAACCCAGTGTAAATGCCGACCCAATATCCGTCCGGATCCTTGAACTTCCCGGGCAGGTACTGCCAGCCCAAGGATTCCTTGTAGGGGGCGAGCAAGCCCTCCATCTTGGCCACGATGAACGTGTCGCTGGGGCCACCCAGCCAGAGGCTCGCCTGCGGGTTCGCCGCCTCCGCGCGTAGGCGGGCCAATACCTCACCGGCCGAGAGCCGCACCCACTCCACCTTGATATCCGGATACTTCGCCTGGAAGGCCTCGATGTAGATCTTGGCCTCGTCCACATCTAACGCCGTATACATGTGCAGCACCCCTGCCGCTCCCCAACCCGCCAAACCAACGCCTAAGACAAGCAACAAAAGAAAGCTCTTGCGCATATCCACCCCCTTAGATTTTTGGAATCACCCAACAAAAGAGAGTTCTTGGCATCACCCCCTTTCACAACCGTTTGCAGAAGCATTGTAGGACCGCGGACCCTCGCCCGTCAAGTCCCCGGGCCACATTCTTAAGCCGTTGGCTTTTTCCGCGCCACGGCCCACGCTACGGGCTCAGGAAGCCGCCAAGAGGCGGTGGACCTCCGTAAGGGATCCGCGAAACGGCCCGGGGCGTTCCAGTTTCAGCGTGGTGAGGACGGCCGCAAACCGGGTGGCCTCCGCTGGCCCATCGCCAAGGAGGCGCCGGCCCAGATACGCGGAGAAGCAGGTGTCGCCTCTTCCTGTACGGCCTGCCAAAGACCTCGGCCGGAAGGGCGCCTCGTGGAAATCCCCATCGGCATAAACCAGAACCCCCCCTTGGTGAGTGAGCACGATCTCTTTAGGGCCATGTCCAGAAAGCTTTTCCGCGGCCTTTTTCAGGTCGGTAAGGCCCGTGAGCGCAAGGGCCTCCCGGTCGTCGACTTTGAGGTAGTGCACCAATGACAGGCCTTCTTTCATCCAATCCCAGCCATCGGTCACAAGCTCCTCGCCCACAAGCTTGCGCAGGCATCCTTGAGCGTCGAGAGCCACTGGCCCTCGTGCGGCCACCGCCTGGAGAAAAGGAAGATCCACTTCATCGGTGATGATCGTGCCCACGTAAAAGAGGCGTGCGGAAACAGACGGAAGATCATCCGCGCGGAAGGTTCCCGCAAACCCCCTCCGGAAACAGCGGCGCTGATCCGAATTAGGGTCGGGAAGGACGTTCTCGATCGCTGTGGTTTCGCTCGTGGACACAGGAAAGAGGAGGGCTCCGGCCTCCTTGAGATCGGAAAGGAGCTTTTCATCCTCGGGGGCCAGACGGGTGACCACTCCAACCCGCAGACCTAAAGCAAGGAGAACCATTCCCCCAAAATGGACTGCCCCTCCGGCAATGTGCTGCGCCTTTCCCCCCACCACGACCCGACCTTTATCGATGTGCCCGATGGCCAGGACGTCAACCTTGGACATCGGCTCCTCCCTTCGCCAAAGTCTTTTCCCAAAGCTGAAGGATAAAATCGCGGCCTTCGCGAAACGCTCGCTCATCCCCCACCGTCTCCAGGAAAAGGGGGAATCCCCAACCGCCAGCATGATAGCGGAAGAGAAAGGTTTCCCAATCCACAGATCCTCGGCCAGGGGGCAGGTGGGTATCCTCCTTCCCGCTGTTATCGTGCACGTGGGCAATTCCCACGCGTTTGGGGTCCAAGGCAGCCACAAAATCCTCAGGACGCCCATTGAAGACATGAGCGTGCCCAAGATCGAAGGTGATCATGACGCCGGGCAGTCCCTCCACCAAGCCCCGCAAGTGCTCGGGACTGACACCAGCTTTGGCCTTTTCTTTTTCGCTGGGATTTTGATTCTCCAGGCAGATCCTTACTCCCTCGCTGTGGGCAAGGATCTTGGCCAGAGCCTCACGGGTCTTTTCCCGGCAGCGGTGGAGTAACTCCGGCGTGCAGTACTTCTCCTCCACCCAACCGGGATGGATGGTGTACGTACGGGCGCCCAAAGCTCGAGCAACCTCCAAGGCCTCGCAATGCTCGTCCACCGCATGTTGCCAGCGCTTTGGAAGCAGAGCCCCGATATTGGTGTAGGGACCGTGAAGCGACAAGAACCACCCATTATCCCGGGCCAGGGAACCAATGCGCTTCACCATTTCCCACGACCAGCGCTCGGGAAGGATGAACGGAAGCTCATGTTTGAACTCCACACCTGCCAAGCCCAGCCGCTGGCAGAGTTCGGCCATATCCCACCAGTTGCCAGGGAACGTCCGACTGGGAGCGATACCAAGCGTAAGCTGAGGCGCATCCATCGTGTCCCCTTTCTAGGTTGCGAATCCAAACGAACACACCAGATGCCCACTCTGGGGGTCGAACAGATTTCCCCGTTTGAAGCCCAACCAGAGGGGTTGGTCTGGGCGCAGACATTGCATTTCCTCCTCGGGGCCGCGGAGCACGATCTCGCTAGCCGCGTCTTGGAGGCGGGCGTAGATGATGCACTCGGCCCCGGTGGGTAAGGCCGCGAAAACCCGGGCGGGAATAGCTCCCTCATGAGGGAGGGCATGGAAAACCACGTCCTCGGGCCGCACATTCAAAATCAGCTCCTGCCCGAGCCTGAGGGAACCCGCAAGCTCCACGGCGAACCGGCTTGGCCCACCTCCTTTGACCTCAAGCCACGTCACCGGCCCCACGTCTTTCACCACGCAAGGGACCAAATTCGTCGTAGGATTGCCGAGAAATTCGGCCACGAAAAGATTCGCAGGGAAGTGATAAACCTCCTGCGGGGAGCCGTATTGCTGGACCACCCCCTCTTTCATCACTGCAATCCGGGTGGACAGGGTCAGAGCTTCAAGCTGATCATGAGTAACGTACACTGCGGTGGCCTGGATTTCGGCGTGCAGCCGTTTCAGTTCCGCCCGCAGCGTCATGCGAAGCTTCGCATCCAGGTTGGAGAGTGGCTCATCGAACAGAACGATCTGAGGGCGCGTCACCAAAACACGGGCCAGGGCCACCCGCTGCTGTTGTCCGCCGGAAAGCTCGCTGGGATAGCGCTTCTCATACCCTTGCATGCCCACAAGCTCGAGGATCCCGGACACTTCCCGGCGAATTTGTTCTCGGCCCATGCCCTTTTCCACAAGGCCAAAAGCGACGTTTTGGAAAACCGTCATATGCGGCCACAGGGCATAGTTTTGAAACACCATGCCAATGCCACGGGCTCCGGGCGGGACATTCAGGCCCCTTTGGCTGGAAAACACGCACCGTGGACCGAAGCAGATCTCCCCCTGATCGGGTTCCTCGAGACCCGCCAGACAACGAAGCGTGGTAGTCTTGCCGCACCCCGATGGGCCAAGGAGGGTCACGAACTCCCCGTCCTGGACCTCGAGCGTCAGGTCACGGACGGCCATGACCTGCCCGAATTTCTTGGTCAGGCGATGGATGGAGATGTTGGGCACGCTCCCTCCCTAGAAACTAACGCGGCCACCGAGCCGACGTGCAAGGTAGTTCCCCACGAGGGTTATGGCCACGATGAGCACGGTGATCCCATAGGCATGCTGCGTGAAGCCCTGCTGCTGAAAGCGAAAGATAATGGAGGTCATGGTACGCGTTTGCGGGGTTACGAGGAGAGCGATTTCGTCCAAAGCACGCATGGAAGTGATGAACGTGAGGATGAAGGCCGAGAGAAAACCGCTCTTGGAAAGGGGAAGGATGATGCGCACGAAGCGCTTAGGCCAGCGGGCTCCATGAAGCTCAGCAGCTTCTTCCAAAGCCACGTCGATTTGATGCATCGCCGCCACGCCTGCCCCGGCGGCGAACGGAAGATTGCGCATGGTACAGGTGAGGATCAAGATGGTCATGGTTCCGTACAGAGCGGGGAAAGGTCCCCAAGAACGAGCAAATAGGCTGAGGTAGATGCCGCCGAAGGCGATCCCCGGGATCATGTAGGGAACGAAACTCAGGGATTCCAGTGCCCGGGACAGGGGTTTCCCTCGGTTTCGGACCACCGTGTAACCCAGGAGAATCCCGAGGACGCCGCTCACTAAGGCCGTCATGAGGGCGAGAAACACGGAATTCGTAATAGCTCCGAGGATCACGGCGTTTCGGAAAACTCCAGGTTGGCCCTCGGCCAGCTCGGGCACGCCCAGGCCCACCCAGTAGTGCAACGTGAGGTTGTCCCAGGCATACCGACCTTCCATCTTGAGCAACGTTTCCAGGAACACCAGAGCCATGGGGGCAAAAACAAAGAGCCCAACAAATGCCCCAAGGAGCAAAAGAGCTGGGATCCTTCCGCGTCCCAGCTTCACCAGCCTTTGTTTCCCTCCCTTCCCCGTGACCGTGGTAAACCGCTTCCTGGTGCCCAAAAGTTTCTGGTTCACCAGCACCGTCAAGGTGGTAAAGAGGATGAGGAGGGCGGTGAGCACGTAGCCCTCCGCTTGCTGGCGATTGCTGAAGGCAGCGTAGACTCGGGTGGAAAGGGCATAGTAGCGCACGGGAAGTCCCAAAAAAGCGGGGGCGCCGAACGCCCCGAGGGCGCGGCCCACAGTGAGGATGAAGGCGGACCCCAGAGCCGGCAACACCAGGGGGAATGTGATCTTGCGCAAAATCTTCGCCCGGTGCGCCCCCAAGATCTCCGCGCTTTCCTCAAGCTGGGCATCGATGGTGGCCAGGGCACCGCTGAGGAGCGTGAACGTGTAGGGGACATAATGAACGCTCAGCGAGATCACGATGGGCAGAAGGCCATAGCTAATCCAAATCGGGGGCTCCAAGCCAAACAGCCCGAAAAGCAGCCCCGGTTGCCCGCCAAATTGGGGATGCTTGAACACCGTGAGCCAGGCCAACCCCACGGTCCACGCGGGGAGGATGTAGGGAATGATGAGAACAGAGCTGAAGAATTTCTTGAACGGCAGGTCGGTGCGCACCACAAGCCAAGCGAAAATGGAACCCAATGGAATCGAGATTAGAACAACCAAAGAAGCAATCAGCAAGCTGTGCAGAAACGGCTCCCCAAAAATGGAGGAAGACATCTGGCTAAAGAGCACACGATGCCAATAGAAGGAGGTGAACTGGCCGGGCTCAGCCCCGCGCACGTACCGCGGCCCCCAACTGTCGTATTGGAACGACCCCACCGCAATATAGAGCAGGGGAATCACCACGAACACCAGTAGGGCGAGGAGAAGAAAGACCCCCCAAAGCCGCTCGGGGCGTCGGAGAACCCGGGCACCTCGTCGCTTGAGCTGGAGCATCACGCGCAGCACCTTTCCCCAGAAACAAGGGGCTGCGATCGCTCAGGCGACCGCAGCCCCCCACAGCTCAGCGAAGGGAGAGCCAGAAGTCCTGGACCTCCACGATATGGGTATAGAGCCAATCGTAATCGTAGAACCAGGTTTTCGTATGGAGCTCCTCCAGCGTCGTCACCCAACGGAGGGTTGGTGGGGTGGGAAGCTTGACGGGCACGTCGGTCCGCGGTGACCATTGCCCCGCTACGTAGAACGGAGCAAACCCTGCTCCGCCATTGGCGTCCCCTAGCATAAAGCGGATGAGGAGCTTGGCAGCATTGGGATGGGGAGCAAGGTTAGCCACGGCAAGAAAGTTCGTCTTCGTTGTTCCCGCAACCGGAAGGAGATCCCAACACACCGCGAGCTTCTGGCCCTTGTCGTTATCCCGGATTTTCGAAGAGGCGCAGCTTATGGCGAAAGGCGGGGTGGAGACAGTAGCTGTACCCACCGCCTTCGTGGCGTCG
>JBBIVL010000024.1:8030-16998 GCA_037439765.1 Candidatus Bipolaricaulota bacterium | reverse complement strand
AATGATAATGAGCCGGCCCAATTAACACCTCCTCTTGAGCCTGACTGGAGTCTCTGGCGAGTTTTTTAACTATACCCCAAAATAGCAAACTTCACAAATAGCCTAAATAAGTACCCACAATCATTCCTGCACCAAGGAGGACCATCACCAGTCCGGTGGCGAAGTGGAGCCAGCCCAGACGGGCGTTCCGCCAGCGCTCGGCCCGGGCGGTGGTGGTCACCCCAAGGTGCACGAGGAAGGCCACAGCCACCATGGGCAGGATGAAGATAAAGTTGTACAAAAGGAGCCAAAGGGCTCCTTGCACACGAGCGGTGGTCTGGGAAAGAAGGGTTAGAATCACGAGATACGGACCAGAGGTACAGGGAGCAAGAAACAAGGCGTCAATAAAACCCACCAGAAAGGCCCCGGGGATGGAAATCGCTTTGGACGTGATCTTTTTCACCGAAGGTTTCCAGCGCTCCGGAACCTCGATGGAGAACCACTTCCCGTACCAAAGAAGGTCCTTCATCTCCCAAAGCCCCACCAAGATGGCCAGGGAGGAAACGGCGTAGATAAAGGGGGCGCGGAAGGAACGCGTGCCCACGGTGATCCCCAAGATGGAATAGAGGACAAACCCGGTGATGTAGTAGGTGACAAAAACGCCGGCTGCGAAGGCCAGGCCGGCCCAGATTACTTTCGTGCGCTTTCCCACCACAAGGAGCGTCCCCAAAAGGAGGACCAAGACGGCAAGATCGCAGGGGTTGATGGAATCCAGGGCCGCGCCGGCCACCACGGCCCCAAGGGTGAGTTTCTCCCGTAACGCCAGGCGATCTAGCGGGGACTGGGCTTTCTCAGCGACGGCTTGGGCCACCCCTTCCCGCAGAGCTTTCTCCCCCTCAGCGCTCGGATAAGGCATCGGCTCTTTTCGGGGAAGGTAGAGTTTCCCGCCCACCAAGGCGAGGTCGCCCACAAAAAGGGCGGGGGCCTCCCCTTTAGCTCCGTAGAGGCGCAAAAGTTTCTCCAGCCGGCCTTGACCCTCGGGAGTGGTGGGGTCCAGCACCTGTAACCCAAGCTCGGGAAAATCCGCAACAAGTTCTGCCGCTAGGGACTCGTAGAACAGGGACTCTGGCGTCTCCTGAGGTGGAAGGACAAGGACGGCAGTAGTGGCCGTAGGGGGAAGACGAGAAAGAGGCGAGGGTGCGTTTTCCGCAAGGGCTTGGCGGAGGACCTCTTCCAAAACAAGCTGATAGGCCAACCCCTCGTACACCAGGGGCTCTGGAGCAAGCCCGTAAAAGGTGTGGTACACCACGGCCACATCGCCCACGAAGACCATGGGCACCGGCCCTACGTCTGCCCCGTACAGGGAAAGGAGTCGATACAGGAGCTGCCAATTCTCGGGTGCATGGATCTCGTAGGTTTTGAGCTCGAAAGGCAGGCCTTGGCTCTGAGTCTCCTCCAAGAAGGCCCGAACTTCTTTGCAGTGCGGACATCCTTCGTCGTAGAAGAAAAGAACCTCTACAGAAAAAGCGGTAAGGCCAACAACCAAGAATAAAATGCCAAAAAGCGACTTACGCATGGACTTCTCCTTTGAGGAAGACGTTTTCTAGCCATGCTTTGATAGCCTCGCGCACCTCGCGAAATTCCTCGATCCCACCCGAGGCAGGATCGGAAAACGGTGCGTGGATGTAGTTTTTGCCTCCGGGGAAAAACGGGCAAGAGCCAGGGGCATCGTCGCCGCAGAGGGTCACCACATAGTCGAAAGTTTGGCCCAACAATTCCGTGACGTTTTTGGCGTGCTGGCGGGAGATATCGATCCCGATCTCCCGCATGGCAGCGATGGCCAAAGGATGAACTTCTGTGGGTTTGTGGCCCGCGCTGGCCACCTCGAATCGCTCGCCAGCCAGAGCCCGCAGAAGCCCCTCCGCCATCTGGGAGCGGGCGGAATTATGCGTGCACAAAAACAAAACCCGCGTCTTTGTCATTTGACCACGAAGAATAGAACGACCACCACGATCCCCAACAGGAGGGCGATCTCCAAGGGGCTCAGGACCCGCGCACGTTTTTCAGGAAGGCGCTCCATGGGCGAAGGACAGCCCTGAGCAAGACACCGCTCCACTTCCTCACGGATCCGGAGCTCCACGGCTCGGCCAATCCCGGTGATCGCCAAATCGCCCACGATCACGGTGGGCACCGTCTCTTCTTTCAGCCCGTAGGCCCGGCCCAAGGTCACCATGAGCCGCCAGTTGTCGGGATCGAACGTGACCTCGTGATCCACGATCACGAGCTCCGGATACTCCTTAGCGAGCTCCTCCAGCCAAGCCTTCATCACGTGGCAGTCCGGACAAGTGGCGGACCAAAAGAGGTGAAGTTCCACCTCCGCCGCCCAACCGGACAGGGCCAGCATCCCCAAGGCCAACAATCCCAAAATCTTCCGCACTTCTACCTCCTTGTGAGCACAGGCTCTTTTGCGTACGCAAACCCGGTGAACCAATGGCGGGTGCGGTTAGCGATGGCCACCAGGGTCAACATCACCGGAACCTCCACGAGCACCCCCACAACTGTAGCCAAGGCCGCGCCGGAGCCCAAACCGAAGAGGGAGATGGCCACCGCCACGGCAAGTTCAAAGAAGTTGCTGGCCCCAACTTGGGCAGCAGGGGCAGCTATCGGATGCGGGAGGCGCAGAAACCAAGCGGCAACGTACCCCAAGGCGAAGATGAAGAATGTTTGAATCACGAGGGGAATGGCGATGAGGAAAATGTGCAAGGGGTTGGCCACGATCTTTCCCCCTTGGTAGGCGAAGAGGATGACCAGGGTGAGAAGGAGTCCGCCGATGGTCACCGGCCGAAGCCTTCGGAGGAAGGCCTTTTCAAACCAAACTGCACCCTTTTTCCCAAGAAGCCAGCGTCGCGAGGCATAGCCCAAGGCCAAGGGAATCACCACGTACAGGACCACGGAAAGGAGCACGGTGAGGTAGGGCACAAAGATTTGGGAAAGCCCCAGTAGCCCCTTCACGATGGGGGCAAAAAGAAGGATCAAAACGAGGTCATTGACCGCAACCTGAACCAGGGTATAGGCCGGATCTCCGCCGGAAAGATAGCTCCACACGAACACCATCGCTGTACAGGGTGCCGCACCCAGGAGGATCGCGCCCGCGTAGTACTCCCGGGCCAAATCCTGAGGAATCCAAGCTCGAAAGAGGAGGAAGAAGAAGAGGGCGGCAAAGCCAGCCATGGTGAAGGGTTTTATCGCCCAGTTCACGGTGAGGGTAAGAGCCAGGCCTTTCGGGCGCTTGGTGGCCTCCACCACCCGCGAAAAATCGATCTGGACCATCATCGGGTAGATCATGAGCCAGATGAGCACGGCCACGGGGATGGAGACCTGGGCCACCTCCGCTCGCTTTAGAAGCTCCGGAAAAGCCGGAAAAAGCCAGCCAATGCCGATCCCAGCGAGGATACAAATCGCCACCCAAAGGCTTAGATAGCGCTCGAAAAAAGGCAAACCCTTGCCCTGGGACACAAGACCTCCTTTCGTAGTGTGGGTTAGAGCTAAAGCTCAGACCAGATGAGCTCTACCCCATATTGATTCGTCCAGCCCCGCATTCCACCAAAGAGGCATTTGGCCTCGGGATAGCCGTGGTCCCGGAGGTAGCTGGCGATGGAGCAGGCACGGGTTCCATCCTCGTCCACGATCCAGAGGTTGAGCGTGTATCCGGGCCGGGATGCGGGAAGAGTGCCAGCCCAACTGACAAGCTCGCTTTGCGTGAACAGCGGAACGTTTATAGCTCCGGCGATGTGGCCCTTTTGGAAATCCTCGGGCTGGCGCACGTCCACCACGACCACGAAGCTGCGCGCTAGTTGGGAGGGAACCACGCTGAATCCCATGGCGGGGTAAGCCGAGCCCTGGGGTGCCGCCGGGGTCATCCCCGCCCCCCACACGAGGAAAAGATCGCCCAGCTCCTGCCACCAGCCCACCAGTCCCCCGCGAAGGGAACGGGCTAGGAGGAACCCCTTTTGCTGCAAAAGCGTCACGGCTTGAGCGCTCTTTTCGCCGGTGTTGTCGTAAATGTAGATCACTTGCCCTTTGGGCAATTTATCCGTCCAGGTCGCCAGTTCCTCAAGGGGAATGTTCACGGCGCCCAAGAGATGCACCTTGGCATAATCCTCGGGCGGGCGCACATCGAGAAGCAGGAAGAAGTTCTGGTGAAGGGAGGTAGCCGGCGCCTCGTGGGCGGACATGGTGCGCACCGTTCCCCGCACGGTGATCACCACCTGCGGTCGCGCCGGATCATTGGTGTAGAGGGTCACCGTCTGGGAAACCGGTTGTACATAGCGGCTATAGCCGCGGGTGTTAAACCGGATCTTCATTTTCACGGACTCCCCGGGGACAAGGTCTCGCTTGGGAAGTTCATAGCTTGTGCACGAACAGTTGTAGGAAACGCGGGTGATGGTGAGGAGCTGATCCCCGGCGTTGGTGATGGTCACAAAGAACTCGATCCCTTCGCCATCCACGGCCACGCCGAAGTCGTAGAGCTCGAGATCCACCTGGATTTTTGGGGCGGAAAGCCCCACCCATGCTACCCCGAAGAAAACAGCCGCCAACAGAACGCTCCGCATTTCTCCTCCTTTTATGCAACGTACACTTCTCCAGGGCTTCGGGTTCCCCCGCCTAGGGGCGGAAGCCCCGGCATTGCCCTAGTTTTCCCCGGTCGCGGCCCGGAAAGTTTGGCCGTCCATTCAGCCCCGATCCACTTCACTTGGTCTCCTAGAGAGGCCTGCATTCTAGGTAGGCCCAGCCGAGCTTTTGCGCCAGCGCGCGTACGCGCGTACCAGCGCTTCGGCATAGGCCTCCCGGCTTTCCGCGGGGATCCAATTTTTCTCCCCCACTTTCTCCAAGAGCAGGGCGGCGAGTTTCTCCCGGCATGGTTCTGGGCAGGCCGCCACAGCCGCGAAGGCCTCCTCAAGCCCGAGCAGACCCACGCGCCGGCCGCCCACCTCGAGGAACCCGACTCCGCCCAGATCGCAGCATCTCTCCTTTTACATGGCTCAGCCCCGAAGGATGCGCTTGATCTCCTCCACAGTGGGCACGTGCCCGCTCACCTTGATCTCGCCGTTCACGGCCAACGCCGGGGTCATCATCACCCCGCGGGCTACGATTTCCCCGAGATCCGTGACTTTCACGAACTCCGCGGGAATGCCAAGCTCCCGCAGGGCCTGTTCTGCGTTGCGCAGGGTCGCTTGACACTTGGGGCACCCGGGGCCCAACACCTCGATCTTCATACCGCCACCTCCTTTCACGTCACGTATCCGGCCTCGGAAAGGAGCGCCAGAAGCCGCTCCCGTGATTCTTTTTGCTCCTCCCCCAATAGGGGCTCGCAGCGTTCGATGGTCGTGCCCTCGCCGAGGAGCTTCAGGGCGAAAGCCATGCAGGTGGGCTCCCCGCAACGACCACAGTTGAGCTTCGGCAAAACCTTATAGACGGAAAATGGGGTGAGCTTGGCCCGCGTTTTGTAACTGGGGGTGATCTCCTCCCGCTGCTCCCAAGTACGGTTGATGAGGTTACGCAGCCGCTCCAACACTTCCCTAGCTTCTGGGACATCCTTGAGCTTTGTGACCAAGACTGTCCGTGGACGCAACGTCACCCCCCGACCGCCCAAAGTGAAGGTGAGCGTCTGGTTAACCGGATCGTAAACCGTTCCCTTCATGATGGCGTTGAGGTAGGGGAAGACGGGACTGATGTCGTCGGTAAGCTCGGCCTCGGCCCGCACCCATTCCACTTCCCCGGGATGGCAGGGAGGAAGGGAGGTCTCAATTTTGAGGAAGCCGCGCAAAAGTTCGGGATCGTCCTGCTTCCTTGCCTCAGTCATCGCCTTGCAGCGCCTCCCGAATTAATACAATTGCGTTGGTTACCATTTCTTCGGAAACGTCCGTGGGTGGCCCTTTTTTGATCCCCAAGTCCTGGGAAAGAACCAATGCCCGATGCGGCGGGAAGCCGGCTCTTTCCGCAATCCTTTTCGCGCAGGCTAGGGGACACCCATCCACCGTCACGATCCGCGCGGCCTTCGCCAGGCGCTCTCTCACCACGGGGTCGCCGTTAGCCAAAGAGGCGAGACAGAAAATGGTGGCCTCTCCCGCACGGGCCACCTCCAGGGCCGCTAAGCCGCTCAACGTTCCCACGTTGGACATCCCTCCGAAACACACAAGAAGCGCTTTCTCTGCCATTTCGTCCCCCTTAGGTACGTGCGGCTTCCTTCTCATGGACCCACGACCGTGCCATAAAGTTTTCCGGCCAAAGTGGCGGCGACGGCCACCAAGGCGATGTAAGCCAGGGTCTTTTTTGTGCCCAGGATGCGGCGAAGCACAAGCATGGAGGGAAGGGAAAGAGCGGGTCCGGCAAGAAGAAGGGCCAGGGCCGGCCCCTGTCCCATTCCTGCACCAAGGAGGCCCTGCAGAATCGGAACCTCGGTGAGGGTGGCAAAATACATGAAGGCCCCGGCCACCGAGGCCACGGCACAGGCCGCCCAGGAGTTTCCGCCCACGGCGGCTTGAACCCACCGCGCCGGGATCAGGGCTTCCTCTCCCGGCCGCCCCAGCAGAAACCCCGCCACCAAAACCCCGCCGAAAAGGTAAGGGAGGATGAGCAGGGCATACTCCCAGGTGGCGC
Organism: Candidatus Bipolaricaulota bacterium; assembly: GCA_037439765.1. GTDB lineage: Bacteria > Bipolaricaulota > Bipolaricaulia > Bipolaricaulales > Bipolaricaulaceae > DTER01. Next base: position 10,359 of record JBBIVL010000024.1, on the reverse strand, counting down.
GAAGCCAGGCCTTGCCCTCCGCCCACCCCACCCACGCCGGAAGGAGTCCCAAAAGCAGCAGCAAGAAAAACCCGGCCACGGCGTAGCGATAACGCCAAAGCGCGGTGTAAGGGGACGGGGTGTACTCCATTCCAGCGATTTCCGCCTTCGGGATGGCGACCAGTTCGCTCGCTTCCCCCACCTTGAGGAGAAGCGTATCCGTTTCCTCGCCGGCTCGTGTGCCCGAAAGCACGGCTCCGTCCTGGAGGGTCACGACGATCTGGGTGGGCCGGCCCCAGTTGGCGAAGACAAGCACGGCGATCATGAGGGCAAAGAGCACCGCGGTTTGCCAAAGGGGGCGGCGCGCGGGGGGAGGTGCCGGAGCGCTGGCAGCCATCTCCGCTTTCCTCTGCTCTTCCTTGCGGAACAGGACGTGCATGGCCAGGCCGATGAGGATAGCAAAAAGGACTGCGCCCAGGGCCCGCGCGAGACCCAAGGAAGTTCCCAAAACCCGTGCGGTAAGGATGATGGCCAGGACATTGATGGCGGGGCCGGAGTAGAGGAAAGCTACGGCCGGGCCCAGGCCAGCCCCGCGGGTGTAGATCCCGGCAAAAAGGGGCAACACCGTGCACGAACACACGGCCAGCACCGTCCCCGAAACCGAGGCCACGCCGTAGGCCAAGACCCTCTTCGCTCCATAACCCAGGTAGCGGATCACGGAGGCCTGAGACAAGAAGGTGGCGATGGCCCCGGCGATGAACAGGGCGGGGATCAAGCAGGTGAGGACGTGGGCACGGGCGTAGTCCTGAATGAGCAAAAACGCCTCGGAGAGAGCCTTTTGCACGGCTGGCGCGGACCAGGGAACAAAATAGGCGGCGAGGAACGTGCCCAAGAGCAGAAGCGAGAGGCGGATCTCACGGCTCATGCCATCTCTCTTTCTAAGCGCAAATGGCACAATTGCTTGAGGGTTTCCCAAACCTCGGGAGAAGCCAAACGCCAAAGGACGCGCACGCCGTCGCGCCGAGAGGAAACCAAGCCGGCGCGGGCCAAAAGGTTCGAGTGCCGTGAGACCACGGAGGGGTCAAGGCCAAGGAGCAGGGCGAGCTCACAGCCGCAGCGCTCGCCCTGGGCGAGGATGGCGAGGATGCGCACTCGCGCGGGATGGGAGAGGGCCTGGCCCAAAGCCACAAGTTCTTCTTCGGGCACCATTATTGTTTTATTGCGCACGGATGCAATGATACCCCTGGCCCTTCTTCGCGCAAGGCCGGCCTACGGAGAAGCCCAGAAAGGTGGGATCAACCAAGCCGAGCCGAAACGGGCACGCCAGTTTCGAAGCCCGCCCACGAGGGATACCACAGGCACCCCGACCTCGTGTCACCGTGAATCGCACTCCCTCTGGCAAGCTTTCCGCTTGGGAAAGCCATAAAATGGGAGCGGAAGCATCTTCCCCACTTACCGAAATGGCCCCGGGAAGCGTTTCTTCCCGGAAAAGATTTTGTTCAAGAGCGTTTCTCCAAGGCCAAAGCGGTTACAGGGGAAAGCTGCCGCAGTGCAGATGCAGCTTGGTGCCAGGGGCCCCAAAACGAGCTCCGAATCACCCGCATTTTAGAAGATAACACTGTCCATAATTTACCCAAAGCAGGCACGCCCACGGGCACAAAAACTTGAGGTGCAGCCCCTGACCAAACCGCACCCAGGGCGACCAAGAGAAAACCCAACATGCCTAAGCTCGAGCTGGGGAAGCGATCTACGAGCATCCAGAGGAGATCCTGGCTGAGCCGTGATGAGGGGCTGCTTATTCCTCCCTCGACCACTCCCGAAACTTCTCCTTGATCCTCCGCTCCAGCCGCTCCCCTAACTCATCCCAGTCAACGTCCTCCGCAACCCCCACCCAGCGGGCCAACCCTCGTTTGATCTTGGTCTCGATGTTCCGTCCGTGTTCCTCCCATCGGCGCTCTCTGCGCCAGGCCAGCGTGAGCCGCCAGGTTGCGCCAATCCCCACCCAGGAAAAGAGAAGGATCAGGAGAAACCAAAGGCCGCAGGCTTGAAGATAGGAAAGTTCCGGGAAAACACGGAGATGCCCGGCAACAATGCTGTTCCACAGCATCATGATCACCCAACTGAAGAAGAAAAACGCGGCCACACCCCCACCGGCCACCAGTCGCGTCAAGATTTTCATCCGTCTTCACCTCCTTTAACGCGCGAGCATTCTACCAGGTTCGTCAACGCGAAGGAAAAAGTCTGCGGCTCCTACCCACCGCGGTCCGTTACTTAACGGGAGGCGAGCTAGGCTATTCACCTGCGGCTAAGCCTGGAAGGAAGCCAGCAAAAATGCTCTCTCGGTCACCAA
>JBBIVL010000024.1:0-7930 GCA_037439765.1 Candidatus Bipolaricaulota bacterium | reverse complement strand
GGTAACGGAAAGGCACCTTTGGTCAATGAGTTGCCTGGTTAAACGGTCGAGCACATAATAGCAACTTGATGGTCAGAGTAACGGATCGGCCAGGTGGTCCTCTTTGGCCTAAGCGTTAGGCTTCCCCCTTGCCATCCTCCGTTCAAAGATTGGTGGCCTCCTTTTTGGCGTTATTGAAATCCACCTTAACCCAAACCCGTGAAAGCCAGAAAAGGAGGTACCATGAAAAGGATTTTTCAGTTAGCTCAAGAGGAGCTTCCTAAGCGGTGGTATAACGTTTTGGCCGATTTGGACGGCCCCCTCCCTCCACCGCTTGATCCCCGGACCCTGGAACCCGTGGATCCTAAAGCCTTACTGGCCCTCTTCTCCAAGGAATGCGTGGCCCAGGAGGTCTCCACCGATCGGTTCATCGATATCCCGGAGGAGGTGCTAGAGGTTTATCGCCTATGGCGGCCCACTCCTCTCTTCCGGGCCCTAAACCTGGAACGGAAATTGGGTACCTCCGCTCGCATTTACTACAAGTACGAGGGCACAAGCCCCACCGGCTCCCACAAGCCCAATACAGCCGTGGCCCAAGCCTATTACCACAAAGTCGAGGGCACCAAAAGGCTCACCACGGAAACGGGAGCTGGCCAGTGGGGAAGCGCCCTTTCCTTTGCCTGCCACGTGTTTGGCCTCCAATGCCTTGTGTTCATGGTGCGCGTTTCGTACGAGCAAAAGCCGTACCGCAGGGTCATGATGGAGGTCTACGGCGCGGAGGTCGTGCCCTCTCCTTCGCTCCGCACCGCCGCAGGAAGGAAAGTCCTCGCGGAAAACCCGAATTCCACGGGATCCCTGGGCATTGCCATCTCCGAGGCCATCGAGACCGCCTTGCATGAACCCGGGACCAAATACTCCTTAGGCAGCGTTCTAAACCATGTCCTTTTACATCAAACGATCGTGGGTGAGGAAGCTCTGTTGCAGATGGAGATGGCTGGAGACTATCCGGACGTGGTGGTGGGCTGCGTGGGCGGGGGTTCCAATTTCGCCGGCCTCATGCTGCCTTTCTTCTACGACGCGCGCAAACGGCAAAGGCCCGTGGAATTTTTGGCGGTGGAACCGGTGGCTTGCCCCAGCATCACGCAAGGAGAGATACGCTACGACTACGGCGACACGGCCGAACTGACTCCGCTTATTCGCATGCATACCCTCGGTCATCGCTTCGTTCCCCCGCCCATTCATGCCGGAGGCCTGCGCTATCACGGCATGGCCCCCATCATCACCCATCTTGTGGAACGGGGGGTGGTGCAGGCCGTTGCCTTGGACCAGGTGGATGTGTTTGAGGGCGCAGCGTTTTTCGCCCGGTGTGAAGGCATCCTGCCTGCGCCGGAGTCGGCCCATGCCGTGCGGGCCGCCATCGACATCGCCCGGGAATGCGCGAAAACCGGGGAAGAAAAGGTCATCCTTATCGGTCTTTCCGGCCACGGTCACTTCGATATGGCCGCGTACAAGGATTTTCTGGAGGGCCGGCTTCCCCGCCTAGCCCCCTCCGTGACTTTGGAGGCCGCACCGTAACGAACGGAACGCGGAAAGGGGCTCGGGGATGGGCTAAACACCCGCCCCGAGCCTCTTCCCATACTCCATTAGCGCGGAGCCACATCCTTGGGTAACCTGAGCGCGAGGTGATCGGGTTTATGGCCCTGACCTACGCTGTTCACGGAGAGGGTACACCGGGGATTTCCATGTTGGCCCGCGGCTTGAGCGAGATCTTGGAGAGCCGGGGATACCGCCCAGCCCAAGGTGATCAGCCGCCTAGCCTTGTTCTCAACCTTGCCTCCGTGGAGAATCCCAAGCCGTACCGGCGCAAGTCCCAAGGCACGTTTGTCCTCTCCCTGCTGGAGGTGCAAGAAGTGCCGAAGGATGCCGTGCAGGCCATGTATCCCTACCTTGTCCGCACCCTGTCTAACCTGCTTTTGGCCTACGTCCCCGGGAAAGAGGCGCACTTTTTCACCCTCGATTTAGGCCACTATGCCGAACCGGAAGGCGAGAGATTTTACGAACGGCTTGTGGCCCGTCTTCATCCCATGGCATCGGCAAGGTTGGTTATCAGAAATCGATTCGATAAGGACCTGGAGCCGGAACTGTGGGACGGGGACGAGCGCACGCGCGAGCTCAGCCGGGCCGGAAAAATTTTGGATTCCTGGAACCTCCTTCCTGCACCGTTCCCCATCGACAAAATCCTCCCTCCTGAGGATTTTCGGCATGTCCAGCGTCTTTACGGCATCGGTGGCCTCTCTTACGGAAACCTTTCGGTGCGCAAGGACGAAAAACGTTTCTGGATGTCCGCTTCCGGCGTGGACAAGGCCCATCTTCGGGTGATCGGTCGGGACATCCTCCTGGTCAAGGACTACGATCCAGCCGAGAACGCCATCGTCCTTTCCGTTCCTCCAAATATCGAACCTCGCCGAGTTTCGGTGGACGCCATCGAGCACTGGATGATCTACCGGGAGCACCCGGAAGTAGGAGCCATCATCCACGTGCACGCCTGGATGGATGGTGTTCCCGCGACCCAGGCTCATTACCCGTGCGGAAGCTATGAATTGGCGCAATCCGTGGCCGAGCTTGTCCGGAGGGCGCCGGATCCGGCCAGGGCCGTGATCGGCCTCAAAAACCACGGCCTCACGATCACTGGACGAAGCCTCTCCGATATTCTTGAGCGCATCGAAGGGAAACTCATCCGTCAAGTGCCCATGACATGAAAGCCCTCGTCTATACCACCTCGATTCCTCGTTACCTCGTGGCGCGCGCCCTGGGGAAACGCGCGCCCTTGGGCCTTTTGCCCCTCAAATTTCGGGAGATCCCTGAGCCTGAGCAACCCGCAGGTTGGGAGAAAGCCGAGGTCATTCTTTCCGGAATCTGCGGCTCGGATCTTGCCCTTCTTTTTGGAAAAAGTTCTCCTAGGCTGGCTCCGTTCTTCTCCTTTCCCGCGGTGTTGGGGCACGAGATCGTGGCAGAAGTAGGCGGGGTGCGGGCGGCCATCAATCCCCTGTTGGCCTGCCGGGAGCGGGGCCTTCCCCTTTGCCCGGCCTGCGAGAACGGTGAGGACGCCCTTTGTCAGAACGTCGCCGAGGGAAACCTCGCTCCGGGAATGCTTGGCTATCACCGCGATCTTCCTGGTGGATGGGCAGAGCACATCGTGGTTCATCCGGCCAGGGCGTATCCGTTGCCTCAGGAAATGCCTACGGAGCGCGGCCTTTTGGCTGAACCTTTGGCCGTGGTTTTGCGGGGCCTGCGCTTGGCTAATCCTCCGAGAAACAAGAAGCTCCTCGTTCTTGGCGCAGGAACCATCGGCCTTCTGGCCGTGGCCGCGTTGAAGCTTCTGGGACATGCCGGAGAAATTCACGTCGTAGCCCGCCACCGAATTCAGGCCCAAATGGCCCAGGAATTGGGGGCTCCGGCCGCGCACTCCTCGGCTTCCGAGGCCGCAAAAAGCGTGGGAGCTAAGAGTTACCGAGCCCCCCTCGGTCCCCCAGCCTGGCGCGGAGGTTTTTCATTGGTCATTGATGCCGCGGGAACTGGAGCTAGCCTAGAGCAAACGCTTTGGACAGTAGCCGAGGGCGGGACGATCCTCCTTTTGGGCGCGCCCGGAATGGCGAAACTCGATTTTTCACCCCTTTGGTTCCGGGGGATTCAGGTGGTGGGCACCTACACCTATAGCGAGGCCGATTTTCGCCAGGCGGTGGAAATGCTCCCACTGGCTACGGGCTTGGAGAAACTTGTTACCCACACCTTCCCGCTTGGGGATTACCGCGCGGCCCTATCCACGGTGCTTTCCCGCCGGGGGATCAAGGTAGCTTTCCGGCCCTAACCCCCAGGAACAATTTGCACAGCAAGGCGGCCAATTCCCTCGATCTCCACCGCCACCTCGTCCCCAGGTTTTAGCTCCCCCACCCCTTCCGGCGTTCCCGTGAGAACCACGTCGCCAGGCTCTAAGGTCATGAAGCTCGCGATGAACGCGAGGATCGTGGGGATAGAGAAGATCATGGCCGAAGTGCGGCCATCCTGGCGAATTTCCCCGTTCACAAACGAGCGCAGCCGAAGATTGAAGGGATCGAGCTCCGTTTCCACCCATGGGCCAAGGGGGCAGAATAAATCGGCGGATTTAGCCCGAATCCATTGAAGATCGGTTTTTTGGCGGTCGCGGGCGGTGAGATCCAGGGCACATGTATAGCCCAACACGTAAGAAAGCGCTTTTTCTTCGGGAATGTGGCGCATCCGGCGGCCGACCACCACCGCGAGCTCCCCTTCGTAATGGAGGCTTTGGGTGAAGGAGGGGTAAGGGATGCGTGCGCCGGGGGCGGCCAGGGCATTGGGAGCCTTCAAGAAAAGTCCGGGCTCCGGCGGCACTTCCTCCCCCATCTCCTGGGCATGTTTTCGGTAGTTGCGCCCGACACACACGATTTTCGTGGGCTTGGCGGGTGGAAGGAGCTTGGCTTCGCCAAGGGGCACCTTCTTGCCAATGAACGGCCCGCCGGGGCCGCGCGTGACCCTTATCGTTTGGCCATCTAAAATACCCCAACTTCCTCGGCCAAATCGGACGATCTTCACGTTCGCTCCTTTCAGCGCACGATGCGGAGCCCGCCACCAGCGAGAATCCGGTCGCACTCCTCTTTGGTAGCCCACACGAGATCGCCGGGGTTCGTCTGTTTGAGGGCGGAAATAGCCACTCCATAATGGAGGCCGGTCAGCACATCTTTCGTGAGGTAACCGAAGAGGAAACCACCGGCAAAGGCGTCGCCCGCGCCCACGCGGTCCACGATCTCCAGGTCAAACACAGGCGCGCGCAAGATCTGGCCGCTGCTATAGGCCAACGCCGTCCAGGTGTTGCGCCAAACGGAGGGGGTCTCCCGAATGGTGATGGCCACCACTTGGAGATTCTTGAACATCTGGTTTAGGCGCTCGGCCACCTTCTCGAAGGAGTCCTCCTTCACCCCGAACACGCGTTCCGCGTCCTCCTCGGTGGTGATGAGGACATCCGCCTGGGCGACGAGCTCGGTCATGACCCGCTGGGCCTCCTCCGGGCTCCAAAGCCGCGCGCGGTAGTTCAGGTCGATGGACACCCGCACGTGGTTTTCCTTGGCCTTCCTCACCGCTTCCTTGGTGGCCTCCGCGGCAGACGGGGAAAGCGCGGGCGTGATCCCGGTGGTGTGGAATGCTTTGGTTCCCTGGAAAATCTTGTCCCAATTCACCTCGCCTGGGCGGATTTTGGCGATGGCCGAGTCCTTTCGATCGTAGAGGACGGAGCTTGCGCGCGGGCTCGCCCCGAACTCCACAAAATAAAGGCCGACGCGGTCCTCTTTGGTCCAAACGATGTGGGCGGTGTCCACCCCATGTTCCCGGGCTTTGTTGGCGATCATGAAGCCCAAGGGATTGTGGGTGAGGCGCGTCACGTAGGCGCAGCGCAGGCCCAGTCTTTGGGCGGCCACGGCCACGTTCAACTCCGCCCCGCCCACGTTCACATCAAGGGAGTTCGTCTGCTCCAGACGCTGAAAATTCGGGGGGGAAAGGCGAATCATCGTCTCCCCAAACGTCACAAGATCGTAAGGCATCGATTCCTCCTTCCTTTCATCTACCGTGGCATTCTTCGCGGGCTCTCCCGACTACTTCCATGAGAGCGCGGGCCCGCTGAGTGAGGACCTCGTAGCGGCCTTCGGCCACGGCTTTCTTATCCACAAGCCAGGAACCTACGCAGACCAGGGCCGCGCCGGCTTTGATGAAATCACCCGCGTTCTCCGCGGTGATCCCGCCGGTAGGCACCAGGGGAACCTGGGGAAGCGGGCCGTGCACCTCCTGGATGTATTTCGGGCCCAGGACGCTGGCGGGGAAAACTTTCACCATGGCGGCTCCGGCCTCCCAAGCGGTGAGGATCTCTGTGGGCGTCATGGCCCCGATGATGGCGGGAACCCCGTAGCGGTGGGCCATTTCCAGCACGTCCAACTTCACTGTCGGCGTAACGAGGAACTGGGCCCCGGCCAGGATGGCCTGGCGAGCAGTGGCTGCATCCAGCACGGTTCCCGCACCCATAAGAACCTCAGGAAGCTTCTCCTGGGCTTCCTCAATGGCCCGGAGCGCTCCCGGTGTGTTCATGGTGATCTCCAGACAGGAAAGTCCGCCGTCGTGAAGAGCTTGAGCAATGCGGATAAGGTCTTCTGCCGTTTTAATGCGAATAATCCCCAACGCTCCGGTATCCAGCAGTCGCTGAACGATGGACTGTCCGGTCACACGCCCCTCCTTTTTGCAGGAAATCTACCCCCGCTATTGGTTTTTGACAACATTCTTTGGATTTAGCAAAATTTCTAGGCGGGGCGACTGCACAAGTATCCTCCGTCCACGTAGATCACCTGTCCCGTCAGATAAGCCGAGGCGTCGGATGCGAGAAACACAGCGAGACCCGCCAAATCCGCCGGATCCCCGGCACGGCCCAACGGCACTTGCTCAAGAAATCTCTCTGTCCATCCGGGGTCGGCAAAAAGCCTCTCGGTCATGCGGGTGCGGAAGTATCCGGGAGCAATGGCATTTACGCGCACCCCATAAGGCCCCCATTCGGCGGCAAGCACGCGGGTTATCCCCAAAACCCCAGCTTTGGAGGCCGCATAGGGAGCGAGGGTAGGAATCCCCACAGCCGAAAGAAGGGAAGCAATGTTTATAATGCTCCCCTTCTTTTGGGTGATCATGATCCTCCCGGCTGCCTGGCACATGAAAAACGTTCCTTTCAAGTTAGTGTCCACAATCCAATCCCAGTCCGCGTCATTTACCTCCGCGGAGGCGACACGCCGATTTACGCCAGCAGCATTGACCAGCACATCCAGGCGGCCGAAGTGCTCCACCGTCTTTTGCACAATCTTCTGACATTCTCGGGAAATGGCCACGTCACCGGTGAGGGCCAGGGCCTCCCCACCAAAGCCTTCGATCTCCTTCACCGTATCAGCCAAGCCTTCTCCGGTCTTGCTTACCACCGCTACCTTGGCGCCGGCCGCCGCTAGAGCCAGGGCCATGGCTTTCCCCAATCCCCGACCACCGCCCGTTACCAAAGCTACACGGCCATCTACAGAGAAGTTCGGCACTATAGCCTCCTTTTGCCTATGACAAATGCCCTCCGGAGAAGTATAAACTACCCCGGAGGTGAAAAAATGGGTGGTGACAGGCGGTGGACAGTAATCATAACCGATTACAACTACGCGGATCTTTCCGTGGAGACGGAAGAATTGGCCCAGTGGGATGCACGGGTGATCCCAAGCCAGTGTAAAACCCCAGAGGAAGTCTTAGCGGTGGCCAAGGAGGCCGATGCCTTGATTTCCCAGTATGCACCCATCACGCAAAAGGTGATCCAGGGACTGGGACGATGCAAAGCCCTTGGGCGGTACGGGATTGGCGTGGATAACATTGATGTCCAAGCAGCCACGGCCCGGGGCATTGCCGTGATCAACGTGCCCTCCTACTGCGAGGAGGAGGTTTCCGACCACACGTTGGCCCTACTTCTTTCCTGGGCGCGGCGCATCGTCCACTACGCCTTAGAGGCCCGCCAAGGAACATGGGATTGGAAAACCGGTCGGCCCATCCGCCGCTTGCAAGGCCAAGTGCTTGGCCTTTGGGGTTTTGGCAAGATTGCCCGCCTGGTGGCGAAGAAGGCCAAAACGCTCGGCTTGAAAGTGATCGCTTACGACCCCTATCTTCCCGACACAATCTTTGAGGAGGAGGGGGTGGAACGCGTTGGCCTTGAGGACCTGCTTGTGCGGAGTGATTTCCTCTCCCTCCATGTCCCTTTGACGCAAAGTACGCGGCACCTCGTCAACGCCAAAGTCTTGGCCAAGATGAAACCCTCAGCCTGTCTGATCAACACGTCCCGCGGTGGGGTGGTGGACGAGAATGCGCTGATTCAAGCGCTCCAGGA
>JBBIVL010000023.1:14037-17059 GCA_037439765.1 Candidatus Bipolaricaulota bacterium | reverse complement strand
GACAATCCCTGGTGTGCGCCCTGTATGTGGAAGGTGGGGTGCGGGCGGTGGAAGTAGGCTCAGGAATGCTTGGGGATGCGGCGAAACTAGAGCTCGTGCGGCTGGCCATTCCCCGGCGCGTCTACACCGAGGAGCACCTCCGCCACGTAGTGCATACCTTTTCCCGGGTTTTGGAGAACCGCGAGAATATTCGCGGCTTGAAAGTTGTGGCGGGAAGTGGGCCGCTTCGGCATTTCCGGGCTCGCTTCCAGCCGGTCTAGCCGCTCCCTGGCGTGATCACGCCTGAGCTAGCTTGCAGGGACGTCGAGAAGTTTCCATCGATGCGGAGCGCGGCGAGCAAGGGGTCATCCGCCGGCCGGGGCCGCACCCAAAGCTCCCTCGTCTCTCCCTGATGTTCGACCTTCACACGGAGGAGCGCGCCAGACGGGGCGTCGCTGTAGCGGCCGGCAAGCTCCGCAGCAAGCTTCAGCTCCTCCTCGCCCACCTCGCCCAGGATCAATGCCACCGGGCCCGGCACGTCCGGGAAGGTGAAGACGTAATGATCCCCGGAAAAGGAGAGGAGGGCCGAGTTTTCCAGTTCGTTCCTGCCTACCACGAGCCGCGTCCTTGGCCCCAACCGAAAATGCCGGCCATAGCGAAGAAGGGCGAAATCGTCCTTGGTGAGGGAATCCACGCCCTTCTCCCGGATGAGGTCCCGCAGACGTTTGGCATAGGCCCGCTCCAGGAGGAGACAGCAGCCGCCCGCGGGCTGAGAAAACACCGGAATGCCCCATTCCTTGGCCAGCGCGAGCTGGCGTTTGCGGGAGCGGCCCTCAAGGTCCAGCCAATCCTCTCGCCGCACCCAGCCCATCCGCTCGGGAAAGGTTGGCCCTAAAAGGCGCCCCGAGAGGGGGCGCACGAGCTTCTCCCCAAGGCCGGACTCCCGCGCCACCAACTCCAGAGCTTGCCGATGTTGGGACATGGGCCGCTGCCCCAAAACCTCGCCCGTGACCACGAAGGAGGCTCCTTCTTCCTTCATAACCTCCCCGGCCTTCCGCACCATGAAGATCCGGCAATCCAAACAAGGGTTCATGCCCTGTCCACGGCCGAACCGCGGATGTTTCACGACCTCAAGGTACTCCTCGGAGACATCCAAAAGGCGCACGGGGATGCCCAAGGCCAGGCCTTGGGCCAGGACCGTGTCGCACCGACCCTGCCCGGTGCAAAACCCCGTGGCCAAGTTCAGCCCCACCACCTCGAATCCCAAACGTTGGGTGAGAGCCACGGCCAAGGCGGAGTCCAACCCCCCCGAAAGGAGGGCCACCGCCTTCTTCTGCGCACTGACCATCTCTTCGTTATGATAGGTCCGGTTTGCGAGGATCTCCACACCCTTTGCACAAGGTTTTCATGGAATGTGCAATTCCCTGGAGTAGAACTGGGGACGGAGGTGATGCACTATGCTGCGGAGGTTGTTCGCTTTAGGACTGGCTGTGGTGTGGGCCGGGGTGGTCCTGGCCCAAAGCGTGCAGGAGACCATTGCAGCCTCGGGCCAAGCGGCCATCAAAGCGGCCATCGCTCGGGTCGCGCCGGCGGTGGTCAAAGTAGAGGCCACCCGTAGGGCTTACACCTGGTGGGACGAAATCTTCCGGGATCCCTTCTTCCGCCGGTTCTTTGGGGAACCCGATACCACCCAAACTTCCTTGGGCTCAGGTTTCGTTGTGGACTACGCGGGCAAGAAATACATCCTCACCAATTACCACGTGGTGGAGCAAGCGATCTCCATTGCCGTGACGGCCCAAAGCGGCGATTCCTGGCCCGCCCAAGTGCTGGGAAGCGATGAACTCCTGGATCTAGCCGTCCTCACTGTGGATGGTGCCGACCTTCCCGCCGCGCCCTTGGGCGATTCCGCCGCCCTGGAGATCGGGGATTGGGTCATCGCCATCGGTAACCCCCTGGGCTTCTCCCACACGGTGACCTTAGGGATCGTGTCCGCCCTCAATCGGGACGTGCCCAAACCCGACGGCTCCGGGTACTACCGGCGCATGATCCAAACGGACGCGGCTATCAACCCGGGGAACTCCGGCGGGCCTCTCGTGAACGCGTACGGCGAGGTGGTGGGGATGAACACCATCATCGCTCGCCAGACCTCTACCGGCATCGCCGTGGAGGGCATCAATTTCGCTGTGCCCATTAACGAGATCAGGTTGGTCCTAGCCCAGCTCGTGGAACACGGCCAGGTTACCCGAGCCTGGCTGGGCGTGTATATCCAGGACGTGATCCCGGGGATGGAGCGCCAGTTGGGGGTGCGGGAAGGTGCTTTGATCACGGAGGTGGTGGCCAACTCCCCAGCGGCGAAAGCTGGCCTCAAGTCGGGGGACGTGATCGTCGCCGTGGCCGGAGAAAAGGTGAGGAACAGCAACGATCTCCAGATGGCCATCATGTACCGCCGACCTGGGGAGTGGGTCACCGTAACGCTGGTGCGGGACAAGCGCACGATCACCGTGGACGTAGTGCTGGAGGAGCGGCCCGCGGAGACCGCGGCGTCGCCGGGCCAGGGGATCACCAAATTTGGCCTCACCGTGCAGGATGTAACCGCAGAGCTGCGAAGCCAGTACGGTCTCACTCGGGACACCGGGGTCGTGGTGGTAGGGGTGGAGCCGGGATCCCGGGGGTATTGGGGCGGGGTCCAGGTGGGAGACCTCATCGTCGAGGTGAACCGGCAGGCCATCGCCTCCACGGCGGATTGGACCCGCGTGGTGTCCCAGCTTGGCGAGGAGGACGAGGTCCTCCTCACGGTGGTGCGTGCGGGCCGCACCCGGTTCATCCTCTTGCCCTAGGCGGGTAAAATAGAGCCGGCCGGAGAGTAGCGCAGCCTGGTCAGCGCGCATGGTTCGGGACCATGAGGTCGGCGGTTCGAATCCGCCCTCTCCGACCCGCTGAGCGGGTATAGCTCAATGGTAGAGCCCTGGCCTTCCAAGCCAGAGACGCGGGTTCGATTCCCGTTACCCGCTCCACAACCCCAAAAAGCCTCGCGGCTTTTTGG
>JBBIVL010000023.1:0-14009 GCA_037439765.1 Candidatus Bipolaricaulota bacterium | reverse complement strand
TTGGGATGGGCGCCCGTAGCTCAGAAGGAAGAAGAGCGGCGGCCTTCTAAGCCGTAGGTCGGGGGTTCGAGTCCTCCCGGGCGCGCCAGGGGAGCGTAGCTCAGACCGGCAGAGCACCGCGCTGTGGCCGCGGGGGTCGCGGGTTCAAGTCCCGTCGCTCCTCCCAACTGGTTCGCTGGCGGTTGTAGGATGCAACGGTTCTGAAGGACAGATCCGTAACGGCCGAGGACAGGCCAGCGGACCGGTTCCGCGCCCGTAGCTCAATTGGACCAGAGCATCGGCCTTCGGAGCCGAGGGCTGGGGGTTCGAGTCCTCCCGGGCGCGCTTCTTTTTTCCGGGTACCCTTGGCCCGGAGGTGGTCCATGTACCGCTGGTTCTTAACTCTCGGGCTTTGGACTTTGGTGGGGGTTTTCGGTTCCTTTTTCTGGCTCGGCTGGAAAGTGCTGCACGAAGGCCTGCCCGTGCGGGTGAGTGAACTTCGCGCCCCTATGGCGGTGGAGTTGGCAAACCCTGTGGTTGTGAGCGCTCCTTTGGAGGTACGGGTGACCTCGATCCCGGTACAGGTACCCACGCGGTTCTCCGTAGCCGTGGAGGGGCCCGTGCAGGCGGAAACCGGGCTTTTGCGCTGCCCTCGCTGCGGGGAAGGGCTCCTTCTTCCCGTGCGGTTGAACCTCTTTTCGGGGGCGATCACTTGGCGGTGCGCGGTTTGCGGGGCGGAGTTCGGTCCTTGACAGGAGGCTTTTTTCTGGGATAATTGAACGAACGTTCGATATGAGCGAGGAAGCCCTACTGGAAAGGATTGTGCAGGCTGGCCGAAAGCTCTTTGCTCGCCAGGGCTTCCATGCCACCGGGATGCGCGACATTGCCAAACTCGCCCAGGTCTCCATCGGCTCCCTCTACCACTACTTCCGCTCCAAGGACGAGCTCTTCTTGGCCGTGGTGCGCCGGGCCTTCGAGGAACGGCTGACCCAGGCCCGCGAGCTTCTCCAGCAGGGCCTCCCCGCCCCAGCCATCCTGCGCGAGGTCTTAACCACGTATTTCGCCGGCTTCGCCGCAGAGCCCGAAACGGCCCAGCTTTTGAGCCGGGTCTGGGCTCCCGAGGATCCCGCGTTGTGGAAGAAACTGAGCGCCCTTTTAGAGGAGTACGCCCAGGCCATCGCCCAAATCCTTGCCGAGGCCGCACGCGCCGGCGCCATCCGCCCCACCCACCCCCTTCTCGCAGCCTATGCTCTGTTGGGCATGGCGGGAGCGATCACCTTGCGCGCAGCGGGAAAAGATCCGGTGGCCGAGGAGTTTCGGCGCCTGGGAGCCCAGGAGCTTTCGGAGTTGGCCTGGCATGCTCTCCAACCTTAAAGGAGGGGCGATGCGGAAGTTTTGGGTATTGGCCATGTTCTTAGTCGTGGGGCTCACGGCCTGGGCACAAGTCCGGGTGTTCATCGTGGACGAATCCACCACATTCGAGGAATCGTTGCGCCTCTTGGCCGTGGTCAGGGCCCTCAAAGCCACGGGTTTTTTCGCGTTCCAAGCCGTGCAGAAATTCCCCGCTGAGCCTTGGGAGGGTGAACCATTCCAGGTCGCCGTTTATCTCCCTGCCAAAGTCCCGTACATCTGGTTTTGTTCCCCTTGGCCGGAGACCGGTTTACCTGAGGAATTTCGTCTGGCTTTGGCTGGGCTTCGCGAGGCCTTCACCCAGGCCTTTTTTTCTCTGCGCGAGGTCCGCGGCCCGGAGAAGGACCTCTACCCCCTCTTTTTGACCTTCTCTCTCGCCTCTTTGGGCTACTTGGGAGGCAGATGACATGAACCGCCTTGCCCACCTCGTCCCCCGCCACCCTTATCTTGTCCTCGCCGCCATTGGCCTCGTCTCCCTCGTTTTCGCCGCGTTCCTCCCGCGCATTGGGTTCCAAGCGGACTATTCCAAGATGCTTCCCGAGGACGACCCCATCGTGGCCCAGTACAAGAAAACCCGGGATCTTTTCGGTGGGCAGTCCATGTTCCTTTTGGCCGTCACCGCCGAGGAAGGCGGAACCCTCTTCGACCTTCCCTCTCTCCGAAAGCTTTTTTCCCTCACGGCGGAGCTGAAAAAGCTTGAGGAGGAAGGTCTTGTGGAAGAAGTTCTCTCCCCGGCCAATGTGAAGATCGTGGAGGGGACGGAGGCTGCTCTTTTCGTGCGCCCGATCCTCTCCAGCCTGCCGGAGACGGAGGAGGACGTGGCAACATTCCGCACGAAGGCCCTGGCCGAGCGCATGGTGCGGGACAACCTCATCCTCGCCGACGGAACAGGAGCCCTCGTCATCCTCCGCCTTTCCGCCGATGTGGAAAAACGCGAGGACATCCAGGCCCAAATTCTTCAGCGTTTGGAGGAAACAGCGAAAAAATACGAAGGTCCTGAACGGATCCATATCTCCGGCGACGCCGCCTTCCTGGTCTACGTAAACCGGTACATGCGTCAGGATCTGGCTTGGCTTTTGCCCATCGTGGTGGTTGCGGTGGTGGCCGTTTTGGCCCTGAGTTTCCGCTCCGTTTGGGGCGTGATTCTTCCTTTGGGCGTGGTGTTGGTGGGGCTCATCTGGACCATGGGCCTTGTGGGCCTCACCGGGCACAAGCTCACCATGATCTCCACCTTCCTTCCCGTGGTGTTGGTGGCCGTGGGCTCCGCCTACGGAATCCACGTGGTGAACGAGTTCTTCCAGCGCGTGGCCCGCGGGCTTGATCGAAAGGAAGCGGTGCGAGCTACGGTGCAAGAGATGTTCGTCCCTGTCCTTGGCGCAGCCACCACCACCGCCGCCGGCTTCCTCACCCTCCTTTCCTCATTCCTCGTCCCGACAAGGGAATTTGGGCTCTTCTCCGCGTTTGGGGTCATGACCTGCTTCCTTTTGGCCCTCCTTCTCATCCCGGCTTTGCTGGTGATCTTGCCCATCCCCAAGGCCCGTGCGGCCAAAACGGAGATGAAAAGCGCTCAACGCTTCTCCCGCTTCCTCGCGGCCCATCCGATGTTCGTCCTCCTTGCGGCGGTGGCCGTGCTTGTCGCTTTGGTCTTGGGCATTCCTTGGCTCAAGGTGGAATCCGATGTGACCCGCTATTTCCGGGAGGATTCCCCGGTGGTGGAGGCCCTGCGAGTGGCCGACGAGCGCTTCGGCGGAAGCCAGGAGCTTTCTGTGGTGATCGACACGGGAAAGCGCGACGGCCTTAAGGATCCGGCCGTCCTCGCGTTCATGGACGAGCTTCAGAATTTCTTGGAGGCAAGGCCGGAGGTGGGCAGCACTTCGTCCCTGGCCAACCTCGTGAAGGAATCGTACTTCACCCTACGCGGGGATGATCCTGCGTTTTACACCATCCCCAAAACTTCCCGGGCCGTGGCGCAAGTGTTGCTCCTCTACGAGATGGGAGGCGGAGAGGTCACGGGTTCCATGGCCACCCGGGATTTTCGCGTGGGCCGCATCTCCGCCCGGGTGCGCTCCGTGGGCCTTTCCGGGTACGATGCCCTCCTCCGCGCCGTGGAAGGATTCGTGGCCGAGAAGAAACCGGAGACGGTGGGGGATTGGTACGTCACCGGGTCGCCCGCCCTTTACATCCAGCTCTCGAAGAAGTTGATTGCCTCACAGCTCGTGAGCCTGGGAACGAGCTTCGGCGCTGTGGGCTTCATCGTGGCTGTGCTCATGCTCTCCTTGGGCGCAGGGCTTCTTTCCTTGGTGCCGCTTTTTGTGGCCGTGGCCGGAAATTTCGGGGTCATGGGCTATGCCGGAGCTTATTTGGACATGGCCACGGTGATGATCGCCAGCCTCACCGTGGGGATCGGCGTGGACTATGCCGTGCACTTCCTCAACCGCTACCGCAACGAGCGCCGAATGGGCCTGCCTCATGCGGAGGCCCTTGCCGAGACTTACCGTACCTCCGGCCGGGCCATTGTAGTCAACGCCCTTACCCTCGCCTTAGGCTTCTTGGTCATGCTCTTTTCCCGCTTTGGCGCCCTGAACACTTTCGGTTGGCTCATTGCCCTCACCATGGTCACGAGCATGTTGGGCGCGCTTTTGGTGTTGCCGGCGATTTTGGTGTGGGTTCCGGAAAGGGTTTATCAGCCCTGGCCAAGGCTGAGCGCTTTTTGGGCCAGGGTTGGCCTTTTGGAGACAACCAATCCCGGGAAGAAAAAGGAGGAAAGAGATGAAACGGGTTCTCCTTAGCACATTGGTGGTGGCTTTGGGGGTCTGGGCCTTGGCTCAGACCGCGGACGAGATCTTAAAGCGCGTGGAGGAACAGGGCTTCTTCGGCACGGGCCGGGAATCTCTCTACGTCGCCATAACCGTGGAGATCCAGGAAAAGGGCCAGCCCAAGGTGGATTACGCTTTCCGGGTGTGGGCCAAAGAGTACGCCGACGAAACCGTCAACTTCCTTCTCCTTTATGCCGCGCCGGAGGATGTGGCCGGCACCATCTTCTTAGCCCACGTGCCCAAGGAGGGCGATGCCCGCATGTGGCTGTACCTTCCGGAGCTTGAGATCACCAAGGAACTTGTGGGCGAGACGGAGCGCAAAGGCGAATTCATTGCCGGAAGCGGGATCAGCTACGAAGACATCTCCAAGGGCTTCAGCTACCGCGAGGACTACGAAAGCGTGCTCCATGGCGAGGAGGTTCTTGGCGACTATCCCACTTCGAAACTCGGGCTTTTCCCGAAAACCTCGGGCAAGGAGTGGACAAAAATCCTCCTTTGGGTGCATCGGGAGCACTACTTCGTGGTGCGCGCCGAGTTTTACGACAAGGATGGAAAGCTTTCGCGGATCCTCGCCGTTCCCGAACTTGTTACGGACGAGTTCGGTGTGCGGCCGGCCCTCCTTCGCGCGGAGGACCTGGTGAAGGAATCGTGGGCGGAGGTGCGTGTTGACGAGCGCTCCGCTGCCATCATCCCCGACGAATATTTTTCTCCCGAAAACCTCGGAAAGATCAAACTCTGAACCGAGCTAAGTCACGGAAC
Organism: Candidatus Bipolaricaulota bacterium; assembly: GCA_037439765.1. Classification (GTDB taxonomy): domain Bacteria; phylum Bipolaricaulota; class Bipolaricaulia; order Bipolaricaulales; family Bipolaricaulaceae; genus DTER01. Next base: position 9,045 of record JBBIVL010000023.1, on the reverse strand, counting down.
AACCAAAAATGAGGGAAAAGAGGGTGGGATTGGCGTTGGGATCAGGTGGGGCCCGCGGCGCGGCCCACGTGGGCGTTCTCAAGGTCCTCGAGCGCGAAGGAATCAAAATCTCGGCCATCGCCGGCTCCAGCATCGGGGCCATGGTGGGCGGAGCTTATGCCGCGGGTGTCGCGCTTTCACGCATCGAGGAGGAATGGCTCACCACCAGCCGCACGAAACTTTTGCGCAGTTTCCTTCCCACCTTTCCCCGCACAGGCCTGAGCTCCGGCGCCGGCCTTCGCCGCTACCTTCGGGAAATCTTGGGAGATGTGCGCATTGAGGATCTTCCCATTCCGTTTGCCGCGGTGGCCACGGACCTCGACATGGGCGAGCCCGTGATCCTGCGATCCGGCGCGTTGGTGGAGGCCATCCGCGCCTCCACTGCCATCCCTGGGGTCTTTCAACCAGTGCGCTGGGAGGGAAGGCTTCTTGTGGACGGCGGGATGGTGGAGCCTCTTCCCGTGCGGGTTTGTCGGGAGCTCGGCGCCGAGATCGTCATCGCCGTGGACACCAATCCCGCGCCGCGCCCCACCACCTCCCAGACCCGCCGCCCCTGGATGGCCTTGAGCCAAACCCTGCGGGAAGGCCTTCTGCATCGGCCATGGGTGCCCACAAGCCTTGCAGAGGTCTTGCATGAATATGGCCAGGAAAGGCCTATGACCCGCCCGCTTCCCGGAATCTTCGAGATTTTGAACCAGTCCGCGGCGATCCTCGTGCAAGAGATCCTGCGACTGAAGCTTCTCCTAGACCCTCCGGAGATCTACATCCGCCCGAAATTCCGGGAAGAGCGAAGTTACTTGCGGGCCAAGGAGAACATCCGCGCCGGGGAGGAAGCCATGGAAGAGGCCCTGCCCCAGCTTATTCAGGCTCTCCAAAGCTAGCGCAGGGCCACGCCCATGGCCTTCGACAATCGGGAGAAAACGCTCAGAACTCCTTTAACTTTCTCTTCAGCTCCTGGATGGGCTGCACCGGCGTAGGATCGACCCCATTGAGGAGGGCCAGATAAAAGCTCACCCAGTCCCCAACGTAGAGAAGCCACAGGGCCTGCTCAAGAGGTGAATCGCCCTCCCCGAAGACCTCGAGGAAGGGAAGGCCGCGGCGGGAAAGGATCTCCTTCAGGATCTCCACGCGCTTTTGCACCCGCGGATGGTCGAAGGAGGTGCGCAGAAACACCACCATCCCTTGGGAGAAAATTTTTTCGGCAAGTTCATAGCCCACGATCTCGTTATGGCAAATCTCGGGAAGCTCCGCCCAGTACGCGGGCTGCTTGGCATTCTCGTTGAGCTGCGTTTTCCAGCGGTAGGCTACGGGAACGGTGACCCCCGCTCCGTAGACCACCGGAACTTTTTCGAAAAGGGCTTGAGCCAAAGTTTGGGCGGGATTTTCGTTTTTTTCGGGGAGGCACGCGTCGCGCAGCTTGCGCAGTGTTTTGGGCACAGGCTCCGGATCTCCGCATAGGTGGCCAAAGCGGGCGAAGCACTTCAGAAGCGGGAAAAGGAGGAAGGCAAGGGCGGCCCGGGGTTGAAACCCGGGAGGAGCCGGGACCCAGGGAATGCCCTCTTCCTCACACAAGGCAGCCAGGGCCCCGCCGGTGGTGAGGGCCACGGCCCGCCGGGTGCGACGAATCCCCTCCCGAAAGGCGCTCAGTGTTTCTTCGGTTTCCCCGGAGTAGGAAATGGCGATGAGGAAAGTGTCGGCATTAACCCATGAGGGGATCTCGTAATCCCGCACGGTGACCACCGGGATGGTGGAAAAACGGGAGAGGAGATCGCCAGCGATGGCTGAGCCACCCATCCCTAAAACCACGGCGCTTTTGAACCCTTGTAGTCCATTGGGAATACGACACGCAAGCCCCAAAGCGCGTTCAATTTGTTCAGGAAATTCCGCGAGAGCCTGGAGCATCCTTCCCCGATCCAGCGCAAGGAGATCTTTCCACGCGGGCATACGCAAAGTTTACTCCTTCAGCCTGGGTTTTGCGCGACCACCACCAAGCGCCGCGCCCCCAAGGTGTAGGGCGACATGTCCAAGCCACCATAAGCGACACAATAGCGCCAACCGGCCTCCGCAAACATGCGGATGAGCTCGTGCAAGGAATACAAGCGGATGCTGACCTGGGCTTTTCCTGCGTAGATCCATCCCTCCTTTTCCCCCTCTTGCCCCCTTTCACCGAAAGAGGGGGACTGCAAGAAAAACATCCAACATGCATGGGTGCGGGATTCTTCCAGGTTAAACGTGCTCTCCTCAACCACCATGTATCTGGGGAGCTTGGCCACGTTGCGGGGGCGAAACTCCTGCACGAGGTGCTCGCGGTTGTGGACGTCCAGCACGAAGATCCCGCCGGGCTTCACAAGTTTCCGCACACACGCAAGAAGTTTTCGGTCCTCGTCCTCGCTGTAGTAGCCAAAGGAGGTGAAAAGGCAGATGGCCGCGGCGAAGTCTTTTTTGGGGAACTTTTGGAGCTCCCGAACATCCTGGAGCACGAACTCCACGCGCTTTTGAACGTTGGCTTCCTCCGCCAACTTCGCTGCCCTTTCCAGAAATTTTGGGGAGAAGTCCACGCCCACCACGAAATACCCGCGTTTGGCCAAGGCCACGCTATGCCGGCCTATGCCACAACACAAGTCCACAATTTTCGCTTCGGACGGAACTCCATGAGCTTGGAAAAGTTTCACCAGCAATTCCGCCTCATCTTCGGCCCTGGCAAGCCTGGCCTCGAGCTCGAGCTGGTAAAGCTCCGCCTTCTCCAAGAAAAACTCGTGCGTCCAGTCCTCAAGCATATTTTCTCCCTAGCCCACCAAACTTACGCTTGGACTAACACGAATTGTGCAAGAGCTTTCACACATGTGCTAGATATCTAGACCGGGGAAGGGAAGTTCGGTGGGCGGAAGTTTTTCCACAAGATCGGGTTTCATGGTCACCCAGGGTTTTGGGGCAAGCACGATGGCGCCGGGTGGCACGTCGTCCCGCACCACCGTGCCCGCGCCGATGCGCGCGCCCTTTCCCACCCGGATCGGCCCAAGCAAAACAGCATTGGCCCCGATCACCACCCCATCCTCCACCGTGGGATGCCGCTTTTTCTTCTCCGTGGCGACACCACCCAAGACCACGCCGGAATAGATGTGCACGTCGTTCCCGACCTCCGCAGTCTCGCCGATCACCACGCCCATCCCGTGGTCGATGGTCACCCGCCTCCCCAGCTTCGCGCCGGGATGGATCTCTACACCGGTGAGAAACCGCACAATGTGGGCCAAAAACCGGGCCAAAAATTTCAGGTGGTGTCGCCAAAGCCAGTGGTTTATGCGGTGGGCCCAGATCGCGTGCATGCCGGGGTAGAGAAGGAGGACCTCCCAAGCGTTTCTGGCCGCGGGATCCCGGGATAAAACGGCGCGAATGTCCTCACGAATTCCCCGAAACATGGGAGCCTCCGAAATTTCCGCCAAAAAGACCAGTGGAGAAATAACGCTCGCCGGTGTCAGGGAGGATGACGACCAGGGTTTTTCCCGCGGACTCCGGGCGGGCCGCGACTTTGAGGGCCGCGGCCACGGCCGCGCCCGAGGAAATCCCCACCAAAAGCCCTTCCTCCCGAGCGAGGCATCGCGCGGTCTCCGCGGCCTCCTCATCGGTCACGGTGATAACCTCGTCGATCACGGAGCGATCCAGGACTTTTGGGACGAACCCGGCGCCAATCCCTTGGATGCGGTGCCGGCCGGGTTTTCCTCCGGAGAGGACCGGTGAAGCCGCGGGCTCCACGGCGATCACCTTCACCCCGGGCTTACGACTTTTCAGAACCCGGCCCACGCCGGTGATCGTCCCGCCCGTCCCCACCCCGGCCACGAAGATGTCCACTTTGCCCTCCGTATCCCGCCAGATCTCCTCGGCCGTGGTCTCCTCGTGGATTTTGGGGTTCGCGAGGTTCTCGAACTGTTGGGGCATGAAAGCGTTATAGCGTTTCGCCAATTCCTCGGCGGCCCGCACGGCCCCAGGCATTCCTTCTTCTGCCGGGGTCAAAACGAGCTCCGCCCCCAGGGCCTGAAGGACAGCCCGCCGCTCCAAACTCATCGTCTCCGGCATGGTGAGGATGAGCCGGTACCCCCGAATGGCGCACACAAACGCCAGCCCGATCCCGGTGTTGCCGGAAGTGGGCTCCACCACCACCCCGCCGGGTTTGAGGAGCCCGCGTTCCTCGGCATCCCTGATCATAGCCCAGGCGATGCGGTCCTTTACGCTCCCAAGCGGGTTTTTTGCCTCAAGCTTCCCAAGGATCTCGCAGGGAAGCCCTTTTCCGATGCGGAAAAGCCGCACAAGCGGCGTGTTTCCAATGAGATCAATGGCGCTCTCCGCCACCCTCATCCTTCCCTCCTTTTCGTAAAAAACACGGGGCTAAAAGGAAACGCCGGACGAAAACCGAGGGACGGGAAAGGACAGGTTAGCAGCTACACAACGGGGCGAAAGCCGAAGGACCAAGGAGTCTGATCACCAGAAGCCACAAAATTTCTCGGTATAGTCGCATGGACTTCACCCCGTTACGCGCACTATAGGGCGAAGCGGGAAAAAAGTCAAGAGGGGACGAGGTCTAGGCTCCAAGCAGCTTGCACAAGCTGACCAAAGGATAACCCACCATCCCCGGGCGGAACTTTTCTATGGGCAAGGAAAACGAGCCCGGCTTTTTCCACCTCTTCCTTCGCCGCCTGGGCAATAGCGAAGTTCACCGCTGCGCCTCCGGTGAGGCCCACCCCAGAAATTTTCTCTTTTTCCGCAACGGAAACGGCGATCCTCGCCAAACCCCTGGCCAACACATCCTGCGCTGTGGCTGCGAGATCCGCAGGGGTTAGTCCAGCCCGCCGCAGCTCCCAAAGCTTTCGGAAAATTTCCACCGTGTCGAGCACGAAAATTTCACCATTTTTCGTGAGCGGAGGCTCAATAGGGATGGGCTTTCCCTGTGCGGCCAAGGCCTCAAGCCGCATGGCCGGCTCGCCCTCGTAAGTGCGCGCTTGACAGATCCCAAGCCAGGCGGCCACCGCATCCAAGAATCTTCCGGCGCTGGTGGTGGGCGGCGCGTTCAAACCTCGTTCGATCTGGGAAAGCACAATTCGAAACTCCGCTGGAGAAAGGCTGGATTCCTCAGGTGGGAGGCCGGCGGAGAAAAGGAAACTTGCGGCCATGCGGCCAGGCCGATGGGTGGCAAGGTCTCCGCCAGGCATGGGGACCGGCCGAAGATGGCCAACACGTTTGAATTCACCCCGCCGCCATACGATCACCTCCCCGCCCCAGGCCGTGCCATCAAGACCGTATCCATAGCCATCGATGGCGATGCCCAAAAGCTCCCAAACCTTGTGCTCGCCGGCCAACCCCGCGACATGGGCTACATGGTGCTGCACAGGAATGGCTTCCCCCATCTCTTCTGCCATCCTCCGCGTGGGAAAGGTAGGGTGCAGGTCACACGCAACTATTCTGGGACGGGAAAGGCCAAGGAGGCGAAGGAAATGATCCAGGGCTTCCCTTAAGAACTCCAAAGTCTCGAGCTCCTCGGTATTCCCGATGTGCTGGGAAAGAAAGATTTTTCCGCGGGAATAGAGGGCGAAGGTCACGTTCAAGTCCCCCCCCAAAGCGAGAAGGGGTTCCTCGCCCAAATCCAGGGGGAATGCCTCGGGAACCCAGCCCCGGGAGCGGCGGAGGAAAACCGGACCTGTAGGGCCCATCCGCACCACGGAATCATCGCAGCGGGCCACGATGCGGCGATTGTGAAGGAGAAAAGCGTCGGCCACGGAGGAAAGCTCCCGAAGAATTCTGTCGTTTTCGATGAGCATGGGCCGGCCCGGGAAATTGGCGCTGGTCATGACCAATGGGAAGGGAAGGCCGCGCAAAAGGAGGTGATGGAGGCCGGTGTAAGGGAGCATCACGCCCACCGTATGGAGCCCTGGCGCCACGGACTCCGCAAGGTACCCGGACTTTTTGAGAAGGACCACGATGGGCCGCCGCGGCGAACGCAAAAGCTTCCAGTCCTCCTCGGAGGGCTCGGCAAAAAGAGGGATTTGATCCGCCCGGGCCATGAGGGCGAAAGGTTGCGCCGGACGAGCCAGGCGCCGTCGTAGCTCCGCCACCACCTCCTCCTGCGTGGCGTCACAAGCAAGATGGGTCCCGCCTAAACCCTTGATGGCCAAAATTTTTCCTGCCTTCAGAAATTCCTGGGTTAGGGCGATGGGATCTCCAGAAAGATCTTTCCCCTTCGCAACAAAGGAAAGCCTCGGACCGCAGACAGGGCAGGCGATGGTCTGGGCGTGATAACGTCGATCCAAGGGGTCTTTGTAGTCCCGTTCGCAATCGGGGCACATGGGAAAATCCCGGAAGGCTGTGCGGGGCCGATCATAAGGTAGGCTTTCCACCACGGTGAAACGGGGTCCGCAGTCCGTGCAGCTTGTGGCCCAGTATCCATGGAAGCGACTTTGAGGATTTTCGATGTCCTGAAGGCAATGATCGCAAGTGGCCGTGTCGGGAGGAATTAACCCAGCGCCCTCCCCGCCGTCCCGTGAGGGAAGAATTTTGAATCCCACCTCCCCCAAAGGCGTAAGCTCCCGGATGTGTACTCCTGTGATTTCCGCGAGCGGTGGCTTCTCCTCGTAAAGGGCAGAAAGGAACCGATTCAGACCCTCGTACGAGCCTTCGACTTCCACCTCCACCCCGGCCTCCCCCAAATTCCGTACGTACCCGGAAAGTCCGTTTCGCATGGCGATGCGATACACAAATGGGCGAAAACCTACGCCTTGCACGGTTCCTTCCACGTGGATATGCAGACGCCGCATGGGTCAGAAAGTATAGCCGGCGCTTGTCCACGTTCTATGGGGCGGCTGCGCTTTGAACAAGCAACCCAGGGCCGTGAAATAGACCGTCATGGTCCTGGCGGAGATCGATCTCCGAACCGTGCGGGAGAATCTTCAGCGGCTCCGGGATTGGCTTCCTCGCCGGATCGCCCTCATGTTCGTGGTCAAGGAAGATGCGTACGGGCACGGCCTCCTTCCCGTGGCGGAGGCTGCCCGAGAACTCGTGGATTGGTTCGGGGTGGCTAACCTTCAGGAAGCCCAGGCTCTGCGAAACCAAGGTCTCACTCAGCCCGTCTTTCTCATGCTTCCGCCCGTGGGCGATGAACTGGTGGCCGCCATTCGCGCCGGTTTCCACATCCCTGTTGGAGATGCAGGAATGCTTGGGGAAATCGAATCCGCGGCGAAACGCGCAGGAAGGAAGGCACTGGTACATCTAGAGATCGATACAGGCATGGGCCGATTCGGCCTTCTCCCCGAGGAAGCCGAAAGACTTCTAGACTCCTTGAACCCGAAAATGGTGGAGCTTTCTGGGATCTTCTCTCACCTTTCCTCTGCCTACGGGACGGCTCCGGAGGACCTGGAGTTCACCCGGGCCCAGGTCTGGTGGTTCCGGAAACTCCTGCAGGAGTGGGAGGGACGGATTGATGCGCCGTGGAAACACTTGGCGAATTCCGCGGCGGTGTTGGCCTTCCACGAGGCCACCGCGCCACCTTTAAACATGGTGCGGGTGGGGACCGCGGCTTACGGTTATCCCGAGGGCCCGGCAAAACCGCCGGTGCTGCTGCGGCCGACAGCGCGGGTCTGGACGCAAATCGCTGCCGTGCGGGAGGTTCCCGCCCGTTGGCCCGTGGGCTACGGAAGAACTTTCATCACCGAACGCCCCGCGAAACTCGCCATTCTCGCCGCCGGCTATAGCCACGGCCTCCGGCCTGAGCTTCGCGACGTGCTCATCCAGGGTTTTCGCGCCCCGCTGGTGGGGAAGATCGCTATGGATACCGTGGCCTGCGACGTAACCGAAGTTCGCGGCGTGAAGCGGGGCGAGTACGCTTTACTGTTTGGGCCGGAGGTGGAGCGGCCGGGCTGGGTCTGCCCCATTTTAGTCCCCGTTCTTCTCTCCTCCCACCGGAGTTTTGTAGCTAAAAAAGAAAATGTTGGCACACCCAAGCGTTCGGAGCTGGAACCTAGTATTGATGTAGCTTAGGTGTGGGAAGCTACTCGAGAGCCCACAGCGCCGGCGTAATACAAACTTACTTGCCCCGAGAGACAGCCTTTCAGGCTGTCTGAATGTCAACTTAGCCATAGTATAGCTGGTTTCCCCAACATCGAGGGAGCCACGTGTCGTCAGGCGATGCAAACCGCGACCTCAAGGCGGTGACCCAGAACTCCACCGCAATGGAAGCCCCCGCATAACAAAAAGAAGTTCTTCATGGCCATGTCGGCCAATGAATACCCCCAGGACCAGATGGAACCTACCCTCTGTCCTTAAACCCCTGATCTTTTCCGGTCCTCTGAAGGATACCAAAGTCCTTATCAACTAGCAGCTCCATCCATACAAGGGTCAACCTCTCAAATCACTCACGATTTAATTAATGAGCTTTTTGAGGAGGAAGCCTTGCTGCACGATCTTTAAGGTAATTCTCTCAAGGAACCCTTCGGAGGTCCATTGTGAAGTCGCCGCACGCCATTCATAGGGCCCAACGCCATCCTTCCGCTGGATTTCGGACCATGTCTTGTGACTCTTCACGAGCTTCAACCCCTCAACTCACTCCACGCCCCGCAGCGCACCTTCGGGAGGTGGCTCACTCCCTTCTGACCTAAGCCCTCACCGGATTAGGACCATGCGTCTACCAGGAACAGGTCTTACCAAACTCTACCGGAGGTCTCGGATGTTGTCCTCAGTGTTGCTGTAGCAGTTGTTGCCAGTTAACGTTGGCCGGGCTGTACGGGCAACGTAGATACCGACCTTGTTTCGCGCACACTCGTTGTTCCTTGCAGTCCCACCACTCGCGTCAAAGTAAGCAATCCCGGCCTCTCTGTTCCCTACACAGGTATTGGACTCCAGCGTCGGCTTGGCTTGCTCAGCCAAGTAGATCCCGCAGTTCTCGTTCCCCGTGCACGTGTTCCCCTTCGCCGTGCCCCCCGCACTCCCGAAGTAAGCAATCCCCGAGCCCTTGTTCCCCTTGCACGT
>JBBIVL010000022.1:0-17069 GCA_037439765.1 Candidatus Bipolaricaulota bacterium | reverse complement strand
GGTTTTGGCCCGGGAGGGCCTGGTGATCCCGGCCCACGTGGACCGCGTTCCCGGTGGTTTTCTTGGGGTGTTGGGACTTTTCCCGCCCGGGGACTGGCCGGCGGTGGAGATATCGCCCTGGCTTTCCGTGGAGGAGGCCGAGCGCCGCTGGCCGGAGCTCTGTGGCCGCCGAATTCTCCGCTCCTCGGATGCCCACTACCCCGAGGAGGTGGGCCGGGCTTGGACGGAGTTTCACCTGCGCGAGCCAAGCTTTGCAGAACTGTTGCGGGTCCTGCGGGAGGAGGGCGGCCACCGGGTTCGCCCCAGCCCGCCCTGCAAGGAGGCCGAATGAACGCGGTAGCCGAGAAGGTCAAGGGGATCGTTCAGCCCTTTACGGGCAAGCCCACGGAGCTCATTCAAGCCCTGCACCGTGTCCAGCATGCCCTGGGGTACCTGCCTCGGGAGGCCCAAGAAGTGGTGGCCGAGGCGTTGGGCGTCCCAGCTTCCCAGGTGCGGGGCGTGGTCACGTTTTACCATTTTTTCCGTACCCGACCCGCGGGAAAACACACGATCCGCGTGTGTCTGGGCACGGCTTGCCACGTGCGGGGCGGGGAGCGGGTGCTAGCGGCGTTGCAGGAGGAGTTAGGGGTAGCGCCTGGCCAGACCAGCGGCGATGGGAAATTCAGCTTGGAAGTGGCCCGCTGCCTGGGCTGTTGTGGGCTAGCACCGGTGATGATGATCGACGAGGAAGTCTATGGCCGGCTCGACCCCAAGAAGGCTCGCCGAATCGTGCGGGATTTTCCGTGACCGTCGAGGACATCGCCTTTCACCTGGCGGATTTGGTGGCGAACGCGGTTCGCGCGGGAGCACGCCGGGTGGAGATCGAATTGGTGCGGGACGGGCCGGAGTTCCGGGTGCGGGTGGCGGACGACGGGGCAGGCATGGACGGGGATGCTCAGCGCCGCGCGGGGGATCCGTTCTTCACGACTAAGCCGGGTCGGCGCATCGGTCTGGGCCTGGCCCTGTTCCGGCAGACTGCGGAGGCGTTGGGCGGGGTTTTTCGGGTGGTTTCCCAGCCGGGCGTGGGCACCCGGGTGGAGGCACGCTTCCCCTGGAATCACCCAGATCGCCCTCCCCTGGGCGACCTTGTCGCTACCCTCGTGCCCCTCCTGGCCACTTCCCCTGTTGAATTTCGCCTGGTCTTTCGCGATGATCGGACCACGTGGAGCCTGGATACGCGGGAGATACGCCAAACCTTGGGGGACGTGCCCCTTAGCCATCCCGAGGTTTTTTCTTTTTTGGAACGGGAGCTGCGCCGCGCGCTAGTGGAGCTAGGCTGGAAGGAGGAGGGATGAAGCTGGAGGAGCTCCGGAAGATCCGGGAGCGGGCGGAGGCGGAGATGCGCCTGAGGGCAGGGCAGGCCCGGGTGAAGATCGTGGTGGGCATGGGCACCTCGGGGATCGCCGCCGGCGCCCGCCAGGTGCTCCGGGCCATCCTCGACGAGGTGGCCCAGCGCAACCTACGCGATGTCCTGGTTACCCAAACTGGAGAAAAAGGGCTTTCCGCGAAGGAACCCCTGGTGGAGGTGCACGAGCCCGGTCGGATCGCCATCTATGGGGATGTGGATGAGGCTACGGCCCGCCGCATCGTGGTGGAGCACGTCCTCCACGGTCGGGTACTCGAGGACCACCTTGTGGAGCTGCGGGAGGTGTCGCCATGATCAATCTCACCATCGATGGGAGCAAGGTCCAGGCTCAAGAGGGCGAGACGATCCTTCAGGCCGCGAAGAACGCCGGGGTTCGCATTCCCACCCTGTGTTATCTGGAAGGCCTTTCCCCGCGAGGGGCGTGCCGGCTATGCCTGGTGGAGGTGCGCAACTGGGGCGGAAGGTTGGTGCCCTCCTGTGCCACTCCTGTGCAAGAGGGAATGGACGTGGTGGCCAACTCGCCTAAACTGCGGGAGCTTCGGCGCACGATCCTCGAGATGCTGTTTGCCGAGCGTAACCACATCTGCGCCTTTTGCGTTTCCAACGGCCACTGCGAGCTTCAGGATCTGGCCATGGAGCTGGGGATGGATCACGTGCGGCTCCCCTACCGCTGGCCCCTTCTCCCCTTGGATCTGAGCCACGGAAAGTACGGGATCGACCATAATCGCTGTGTTCTCTGCGGTCGCTGCGTGCGGGCCTGCTCCGAGGTGGAAGGCGCCATGACCTGGGGCTTCTCCGGCCGAGGGATTTTCACCCTGGTGGAGGCCGATCTCGGGGACCCCTGGGGAAAATCGAAAACGTGCACCGGCTGCGGAAAGTGTGTCCAGGCTTGCCCCACAGGTGCGCTGTTCGAACGCGGAAAGGCCACAAGCGAACAGGTGAAGAAACCGGAAGTCCTTGCGGAGGTCACGGAAAGGAGGCCCCGTGCCTAAGCTCCGGGTGGCCACGGTGTGGTTCTCGGGGTGCTCCGGCTGCCACATGTCCTTGTTGGATTTGGACGAGCACCTCTTGGAGTTCGCTGAACGCGCGGAGCTCGTGTTCTCGCCGGTGGTGGACCTGAAGGAGTTTCCTGAGGATGTGGATGTGGTGCTGATCGAGGGCGCGGTGGGAAACACGGCTCACCTTTACGAGCTTCTGGCGATTCGCAAAAAAGCCAAGGTCCTTGTGGCCTTGGGGGATTGTGCGGTCACTGGGAATGTTCCCAGCCTACGCAACCCCCTCCCGCGGGAGGAGGTTCTCAAGAGCGTCTACGGTCCGGAGGACCCGCCGGGCCTGGAGGAGGGGGAGGTCCCCAAGCTCCTATCCCAAGCCCTTCCGCTCTCCGCCGTGGTTCCCGTGGACTATTTCCTTCCCGGGTGCCCGCCCTCGGCGGACCGGATCTGGAAATTCCTCCGGCCCGTCCTTTTGGGGCAAAAACCCGCGCTTTCCGGGCCGGATCTGAAGTTCGGGTGAAGGAGGACCTGTGCGCGTTGCGCAACAATACCGTATCCCTGTGACCCGCATCGAGGGACACGGCCTTATCACCGTGTACCTGGGGAACGGCCGGGTGGAGGAGGCCCGGTTCCACGTCACGGAAGCCCGGGGGTTCGAGCGCTTCTGCGTGGGCCGCACCCTCTGGGAAATGCCCGCCCTCACCGCCCGAATCTGCGGGATCTGCCCGGTGTCCCACCTCCTTTGCTCGGCCAAGGCCGGCGACGCCATCCTCGCCGTGCGCATTCCCAAAGCTGCGGAGAAGCTGCGCCGGCTCATGAACCTCGGACAAATCGTGCAGTCCCACGCCCTCTCCTTCTTTCATCTTTCCTCGCCGGACCTCCTTTTGGGCTGGGATGCTGATCCCAAAACCCGCAACGTTTTTGGTGTGGCGGCCTTCGATCGAAAGCTTGCCCTGGACGGGATAAGACTCCGGGCCTTCGGCCAGGAGATCATCGAAATCCTCGGCGGCAAGAGGATTCACCCGGCCTGGGCCGTTCCGGGTGGGGTCAATAACCCCCTCACCGAGGAGGGCCGGGACCGCATCGCCGCAAAACTCCCGGAGGCCATGCGCATTGCCCAGGACGCCCTCGACTTTTACGAGAAGAACATGGCCAAATGGGCTGAGGAGATCGAGCATTTCGGGAAATTCCCAAGCCTTTTCATGTCCTTGGTCGCGCCCGACGGTTCCTGGGAACACTACGGCGGACACCTACGCTTTGTGGATTCGGAGCGGCGGATTGTGGCTGATGGGTTGGACCCCAGCCGGTACCCGGAGTACATCGGCGAGGCCGTGGAGACTTGGTCGTATCTGAAGTTCCCGTACTACAAGCCCTCTGGGTATCCGGAGGGGATGTACCGGGTGGGGGCGCTGGCCCGCCTCAACTGCTGCGACCGGTTTGGCACAAAACTTGCCGATGAAGCCCTTTCCCGGTTCCGGGCCGCCGCCGGCGGGAAAGCCATGACCTCCTCCTTCCACTATCACTGGGCGCGGCTCATCGAGATCGTTGGGGCGCTGGAGAAGATCGGGGAGCTTCTTTCCGACCCGGAAATCCTCTCGGAGCGGGTGCGCGCCGAGGCCGGGGTGAACGAACTGGAGGGCGTGGGCGTGCACGAGGCTCCCCGCGGCACCCTCTTTCACCACTATCGGGTCGACGAAACCGGCGTGATTCAGAAGGTAAACCTCATCGTCTCCACCGGGCACAACAATCTCGCCATGAACCGCACGGTGGCCCAGATCGCCGACCATTGGCTCACGGGGCGGCAGATCACCGAAGGCCTCCTCAACCGGCTGGAAGGGGGAATCCGTGCCTATGATCCCTGTCTTTCCTGCTCGGTGCACGCCGTAGGGGAAATGCCCCTTCGGGTGGTCCTCATCGGGCCCGACGGCGAAATTCTTGGGGAAAGGACGCGCGGGGCATGATCCTCGTCATCGGGGTAGGACATCCCCTTCGCCGGGATGATGGCGTGGGACTTTGGATCGCCCAGAATTTGGAGGAGCGCGCGGGGGTGAAGGTGCTGGGGGCCCAGGTGCTGTCCCCCGAACTCCTGCCCCAGATTGCTTTTGCGGATCTCGTCATTTTCGTGGATGCCCGCAAGGGCACAGGCCCGGTGCGCTGGGAGCCCCTTCGGCCGGGTACCTGCCCGCCCCTCACCCACGTGCTCAGTCCCCAGGGATTGCTTTCCTGGTCCGAAAAGCTGTTCGGGAGGGCTCCGGAGGCTTGGCTTGTGACCATCCCGGCCCGCGATTTTTCCTTGGGCGAGGGGCTCTCCCCCCGCACCCGCCGCACCGCCGAGGCCCTCCTCCAGCGCTTGCGGGTCTATCTTGGGGGTGAAGGATGAAACGGCTTTCCGTGCTCCTGTGCTCCGGCTCGGCCTGCCAGTCCTCGGGAGCGTTAGCGGTGAAACAAGCCTTGGTGGAGGGGATCGCCGCGCACGGCCTCAGCGAGGAGGTCCAAGTGGTGGAAACCGGGTGCATGGGACCTTGCGAGCTGGGCCCGGTCCTCCTCGTCTATCCCGATGGGGTCTATTACGTGCGGGTAAAACCGGGCGATGTTCAGGAAATTGTGAGCGAGCACTTCCTCAAAGGGCGGCCGGTACAGCGGCTCCTTTGGACCGCGCCAGCTCCGGAGCCCCGCAGCATTCCCTTCTTCGCCCGTCAGAGAAAAATCGTGCTGGCAAACTGCGGCCAAATTGATCCCGAGAGGATCGAGGAGTACATCGCCGTGGGCGGCTACGAAGCCCTGGCCAAAGCCCTCACGGAAATGACGCCCGACCAGGTGATCGCAGAAATCGCGCGTTCTGGCCTGCGGGGCCGGGGCGGAGCGGGCTTTCCCACAGGGAAAAAATGGCAGGCTGTACGAGAGGCACAAGGAAACCCGAAGTACGTGATCTGCAACGCCGATGAGGGCGACCCCGGAGCGTTCATGGACCGAGCCATCCTCGAGGGCGACCCCCACAGTGTCCTGGAGGGCATGGCCATCGCCGCCTACGCTGTGGGCGCGGAGAAGGGGTACATTTACGTGCGGGCCGAGTACCCCTTGGCGGTGAAACGCTTGGAGGTGGCCTTGGCCCAAGCCCGGAAAATGGGACTCCTCGGGCCCCGTATCTTCGACACCGCTTTCTCCTTCGACGTCGAGCTCCGCATGGGCGCCGGGGCCTTCGTGTGCGGGGAGGAGACGGCCCTCATCGCCTCCATCGAGGGGAAGCGGGGTGAGCCCCGACCCCGTCCGCCCTATCCCGCCACCTCCGGCCTCTTCGGCAAACCCACGCTCATCAACAACGTGGAAACCTTCGCCAATGTGCGGCATATCCTGCTTCAGGGGGCCTCTTGGTTTTCTCAGGTGGGCACGGAAACGAGCAAGGGCACCAAGGTGTTCGCCCTGGCCGGCCAGGTCAAGAACACGGGCCTTGTGGAAGTGCCCATGGGGATAACTCTGCGGGAGCTCATCTTCGAGGTGGGCGGCGGGGTGCCCGCGGGCCGGGAACTCAAGGCCGTGCAAATCGGCGGCCCCTCCGGCGGATGTTTGCCCGCCGCCCTTTTGGACGTGCCCATCGACTACGAGTCCCTGAAACAATACGGGGCCATCATGGGCTCCGGCGGCGTGATCGTCCTGGATAACACCTCCTGCATGGTCAACGTGGCCAAATTCTTCCTGGAATTCACCGCCGATGAGTCCTGCGGAAAGTGCGTTCCTTGTCGCGTGGGGCTGCGCTTGATGCTTTCGATCCTGGAGAAACTTGTGCGGGGCGAAGGCGAGGAAACGGATCTTGTGAGGCTCGAGGAGCTCGGGCGCCTCATCCAAAGCTCGGCCCTCTGTGGACTGGGCCAAACCGCGCCCAACCCTGTCCTCTCCACGTTGCGCTACTTTCGGGAGGAATACCTTGCCCACATCCGAGACAAAGCTTGCCCTGCGGGGGTGTGTCCGGATCTCCTCCACTACGTGATCGACCCGGACTTGTGCCGAGCCTGTGATCTTTGCCGACGGGCCTGCCCCACGGGCGCCATCTCGGGAACGCCCAAAACCCCGCCCTACCGCATTCTCCAGGAGAAGTGCATCCGGTGCGGGGCCTGCTTTGAGGCCTGCCCATTTGGGGCCGTCCTAAAACGGCCGGGAAGAAAGGGGTGAGCATGGACAAACACGCCCTTGTGCAGAAATTTCCTCGTTCTCCCGATGTGCTGCTGGCTCTCCTGCACGCCCTGCAGCGGGCCAACCCACAAAATTACTTGACCCCGGCAGACCTGCAGCTTGCTGCGGAGCACTTGGGGTTGCCCCTCTCTCGGGTGCGCGATGCCGTCACCTTTTACACCATGTTCAGCCTCCGCCCCCGGGGCCGCCACATCCTCCGGGTGTGCGCGTCGCCCAATTGCCACCTTGCCGGTGCGTGGTCCGTGCTGGACGAGCTCAAGCAGGTGCTGGACGTGGAAGTGGGGGAGACCACGCCCGACGGACTCTTCACCCTGGAGCTCACGAGCTGCCTGGGCGCCTGCGGGGTGGCTCCGGTGATGATGGTGGACGAAGAGGTCTTTGGGAACCTCACCCCGGAAAGAGTGCGGGAGATCATTTCCCGGATAAGGAGGGAGGGATGAGGCCGGCGCGGCTACATGTGCTTGTGGCCGTGGACGAGGAGGCCAAGCTCTCCGGTGTGGACCGGGTTTTGGCTGCCCTGCGCCAGACTCTTTCCGATTTCGGGCTTTCCGAGGAAGTGCAGGTGGTGGAAACCGGGACCCTGGGCGTCTCCGGGCAAGGGGTGGTGTTGGCGGTGTACCCGGACCGAGTGTTCTATGGGCGGGTCAAGCCGGAGGATGTGGGAGAGATCGTGGAGGTGCATTTGCTCAAGGGCCGGCCAGTGGAGCGCTTGCGCCTCCCCACGGCGGCGCCGGTAAGCCGCCCCGGCGAGATCCTGGGCCGCCAGACCCGGGTGGTCCTGCGCAACGTGGGCGTGATCGACCCGGAGAACATCGAGGAGTACATCGCCCAAGGCGGCTACGAGGCCCTGGCCAAAGTTCTTTTCCAGATGAAACCGGAGGAGGTCATCGAGGAGATCCGGCGTGCGGGGTTGCGCGGTCGGGGCGGCGCGGGCTTCCCCACCGGCCTCAAATGGGCTGCAGTGCGGGGCGCCCCCGGGTCCGAAAAATACGTGATCTGTAACGCCGACGAAGGCGAACCCGGAACCTTCAAGGACCGTCTGATCCTCGAGGGTGACCCCCACCGCATCCTCGAGGCCATGGCCATCGCCGGGTATGCCGTGGGTGCCAAACTTGGGATCATCTACGTGCGCGGGGAGTACACCCTTTCCATCCGCCGCCTGGAGAAAGCCCTGGAGCAGGCCCGCGCTTACGGGCTTTTGGGGGAAAACATCGTGGAAAGCGATTTTTCCTTCGACATCGAGGTCCGGCCGGGCGCGGGCGCGTACGTGTGCGGCGAGGAAACGGCCCTCATCGAGTCCCTGGAGGGGAAACGGGGCTGGCCCAGGATCCGCCCCCCTTATCCCGTGACCCATGGACTGTGGGGCAAACCCACGGTGGTGAACAACGTGGAGACCCTGGCGAACGTTCCGGACATTCTGGTGCGGGGCGCGGCCTGGTACCGCACCCTGGGGACGCCCACCTGCCCGGGCACCAAGGTGTACACGATCTTGGGCCATGTGCGCTTCCCAGGCTTGGTGGAAGTGGAGATGGGGACTCCGCTTCGGGCCCTGATCTATGAGCTGGGCGGCGGGGTGCGGGATGGACGCCCCTTCAAGGCCGTGCTCATCGGTGGCGCCGCCGGAGCCTTCCTCACCCAAAAGGACTTGGACGTTCGCTTGGATTTCGATTCCTTGGCGGGCCGGGCTGCCGTCCTGGGTTCCGGCGCCGTCCTCGTCATGGATGAAACGGCCTGCGTCGTGGACATGCTCGGGAGCATCCTTCGTTTCTTTGAGCACGAATCCTGTGGCCAGTGCGTTCCTTGCCGGGCCGGGACGGATCTTCTTGTGCGACTTTGGGAGGGCGTGCGGGCGGGAGTCGCCGGGGAAGCCGCGCTGGCCCAAATGGTGGAGATCGCGGAGGCCATGCGCTTAACCTCCCTATGCCCCCTCGGGCAATCCCTGGTGCTCCCGGTGCGTTCAGCCTTGGAAAACTTCCGCGAGGAATTCCGCGCTCATGCTGTGGGCGAGCCCTGCCCATGCTGCCGCAGGCACAGGGAGGACGCATGAGGCTCACGTTCGCGGGCGCAGCCGGAACCGTCACCGGCTCCTGCTTCTTCCTCGAGGTCAAAGGCACAAAAATCCTCGTGGATTGCGGAATGTTCCAGGGCCTTCCGGAGATGGAGGCCCGGAACCTCACGCCCTTCCCCTTCGATCCCGCAGAGGTGGATTGGCTTCTCCTCACCCATGGCCACCTGGACCATTTGGGGCTCGTTCCGCGCCTGGTGCGCGAGGGCTTTCAGGGCCGCGGCATCTGCACCGTGCCCACCCGGGATATCGCCCAAGTGATGCTCATGGACGCCGCTCGGATCCAAGAGGAGGAAGAGGACGGGGCCCTCTACACCGTGGAAGACGCCCTGGAAGCCCTGGACCGCATTTCCTCCCTCGTGGAGTACGGGGAGGAGGCGGATCTGGGAAAGGGGGTCAGGGTCAAGTTCCACGATGCCGGCCACATCCTGGGCGCGGCTTTCCTGGAGATCCAGGCCGAAGGGAAAACCCTGGTCTTCTCCGGGGATTTGGGTAACCGCGGAAAACCTTTGGTGGAGGACCCGGACTACCCACCCAAGGCGGATGTGCTCGTGTTGGAATCTACTTATGGCGACCGGTTCCACCCCCCGCTGGAGGAATCCGTGGAGGAGCTCCGCCGGGTGATCGTGGAGACCCTGGAGCGCGGGGGAAACGTGGTCATTCCCTCCTTTGCCCTGGAGCGCACCCAGGAGGTTTTGTACATCCTGTTTCGGCTGTGGAAGGAGCGAAAAATTCCACGCACCAAGATCTTCCTGGACTCCCCCCTGGCCACCCAGGCGACAAAAATTTTCGAACGTTACACGGAGCGATTTCCGGAGCCAGCCCGCAAGATCTTCCGCAAAAAAGAGGACCCCTTCGACTTCGAGCTTTTGGAGTACACCCTGACCAAAGCGGCGTCCAAGAAGATCGCCGAGGAGGAGGGCGTGATCATCATTGCCGGCTCGGGGATGTGCACGGGCGGCCGCATTCTTTACCACTTGCGGGCCAATCTGCCCCGGCCGGAATCGTCTATCGTCTTTGTGGGTTACCAGGCGGAGGGGACGCTGGGCCGGGCCATTTTGGAGGGGGCAGCGGAGGTGGAGATCTTCGGAAGCCCTGTGGCTGTGCACGCTGGGATTTGGCGCATCGAGGGCCTCTCCGCCCATGCCGATCAGGAAATGCTTGCGGACTGGGCTTGGCATGCGGACCCGGGGCAGACATTTCTTGTCCACGGCGAGCCCCAGGCCTTGGGGGCCATGGCGGTGCGCCTCACCCAGCAAGGCTATTCCGTGCACATCCCGGCCTGGCACGAGACGGTTGAGCTGTGAAAATCGCGGTTTTGGGCAGCCTAAACATGGATCTCGTCACGGCGGTGGAACTACTTCCCCAGCCGGGTGAGACCGTCTTGGGCCGCTCGTTTGCCCGCTACCCGGGCGGCAAGGGTCTCAACCAAGCGGTGGCCGCGGCCCGCCTCGGCGCTGAGGTCATGCTCTTCGGCCGTGTGGGAAGCGACCCGTTCGGTGCGGAACTCCTGGCTGTGGCCAAGGAAAACAGTGTGGACGCAAGCTTTGTGGAACGGGTGGATGCCCAAACTGGCACCGCCGCGATCCTCGTGGACCCGCGGGGCGAGAACATGATTGCCTACGCTCCCGGAGCCAATGCCTTGGTGGACGAGCCCTATTTGGGGCGTGTGTTGCCAGTCCTCAGCACCGCGGATGTGCTCCTCCTCCAGTTGGAGATCCCACTAGCCATGGTGGCCGCAGTGTTGAGCCGTCTACCTTCGGAGCGGCCGCTGGTGATCCTGAATCCCTCCCCGGCCCAGGATCTGCGGGCCCTTCCCCTGGGTCGGGTGGACGTTCTCGTGCCTAATTCCCAGGAGTTTCAAATTCTCGGGGGCTGGTCGGGGAATTCGGAGGAGCTGGAGCGGGCCGGGAGGAGCTTCCTGGCTCGGGGCGTGCGAGCCCTGGTGGTCACTGCGGGAGCAGCGGGAGCTTACCTCGTGGAGTCCGAGGGGCTCACGCATTTCCCGGCGTTTCCTGTGGAGGTGGTGGACGCCACCGGCGCGGGCGACGCTTTCTGTGCAGGATTGGCCGTGAAGTTGGGCAGTGGGCGGGGGCTTTATGAGGCCATTGGCTTCGCCAACGCCGCCGCGGCTCTGGCCACTACGAAAAAAGGGGCCGTGCCCAGTCTCCCCACCCTGAGCGAGGTGCAAGGTTTTCTCGCGCGGCTCGCCACGTAGCCTCCCGAAGTCTCCCAACTGGACGCCCCCCAAAGCACCGCGGCGGGCTGGGCAATTCCAGTGAATTCCGGTGCTCTTTGACCTCTCCAAATCCCTAACGAATTATCTGCGCACGGAAAGGGGCTGAGCACACGGATCTGGACTGAGACATTGTGTCTTGTTCCGAGGTTTAAGGGGGCACCTGCGGCGGAGTATACTCCGTAGTGTGTGCAGCTCGCTTTCTCCGGGACGCTCCGCCTCCAAAAACAGCGAGATGTTCTCCTTTCTCGTGGGCCCAGAACGACTCCATCCGACTTACCTTCGCTCCGCGTTCGCCATAGGACACCCTGACTTTGTCCTCAAGCAAAAGCTGGCGCAGCCACTCGTGGCTCGTGTACACCGAGTCCTGGTCGTGGTGCACGATCAGCCCCTGGGGTTCGCGCCGGGGGTAGACCGGGCGGGCTTCCACCACCTGGGCTTTGGTGCCTTTCCCCTCGGCCTTGAGGGCCAAGAGCCCCCTGGAACTTGAAGGCCTAACTGTACCTGGTTCCGTTGCTCTTCATCCTCCACCCCCTTCCCCAGAACCACCTGGACTATCCGCCCTAACTCTTGGCACTCCTGGTGGTTCCGCTCTAGGGGCGCACCTCGCCAGCTATTTAAGGATTCATGCTCGTTCAGGGCGTAATTTCCTGAGCGCAAGGGCAAGCTTCATCCGTCCCTGGTCAAGGTCCTTAGCGGGCTGCCGTCCTCAAAGGCAAACCCCGAAGTCCCGGCCCAGCCTTCAACCGGATTACAGGAAGCCCGCTAGGCGGTTGAATTCCGTAATGATTTCATCGATCTCGGCCACCTGGCGGTGGATGCGGTCCCAGTAGTCGGGCCAGTCGTACCACTGGGAAAGGAGTTCCTCCACGCTCTTCCCCATCTGCTCCACCCACGTGAAGTACTTGAGGTTATGAACCCTCCGGCGATCCCAGTAGGAGAACTCCAGCATCCAGTCGGTGGAAAGGCCCCGGAGGAAACGATGGTGGTCCAAAGCGGCTTGTCGCTCGGTGTAAGGGCCGCGTTCTTCCCGAAGCTCCCGCAGCCGGCTCTGATAAAGCTCCATGGAGTCGGTGAGGACGGTGATGACCCAGTCGCGAGAAGTAAGCTCAAAGTACCGGGCGAACTTCACGGCGGCGATGAGGTTGGCCGCCCCGGAGATCCCCACCAAATCCAATTTCTCCACGAGGTCCGCCGGAACGCCCTCTTTCACGAGGTATTCCTTTCCAGCCGGCTCGTTGAAAAGCCGGATGAGGGAAACAGGGGCCTCGTCGTCGATGGCGATGACCATGTCGGTATTGCGCACGTTGTGGATCCAGGGCACGTGTTTATCGCCGATCCCTTCGATGCGGTGGGCGCCAAAGCCGTTATAGAGAAGGGTGGGGCACTGCAGGGATTCGCCCACAGCAAGCTTTGCCTGGGGGAATCGTTCCTTTATGTAGTCGGCGCAGCCCAAAGTGCCGGAGGACCCGGAGGTGAGGGTCACTCCTGTCAGGCGCTCGCCCGGCTCCATCTCCTCCGCGAGAACTTCCTCCATAGCCGGCCCGGTCACGGCATAGTGCCAAAGATGGTTTCCGGACTCGTCGAACTGGTTAAAGATCATGACATCTGCCCGGGTGGCTTGGAGCTCCTTGCACTTCATGAAGATCTCCCACACGTTGGACTCGCTTCCGGGAGTGGCGATCACCTCGCCCGCCACTTTGCTCAGCCACTCGAACCTTTCCCTGGACATCCCCTCGGGGAGGATGGCGACGGATTCGCAGCCAAGGAGGTTGGCCACATAAGCCCCGCCGCGGCAATAGTTCCCCGTGGAGGGCCAGACCGCCTTGTGACGGGTGGGGTCGAATTGACCGGTGACGAGCCGCGGGGCCAAACACCCGAAGGTCGCGCCCACCTTGTGCGCGCCGGTGGGGAACCATTTGCCCACCAGGGCCACGATTTTCGCGGGAACCCCGGTGAGCTCCTCCGGGAATATCATGTAGTTGACCTTGCCAAAGCCACCGCCCTTGGGAACGGGCTCGTTCTTCCAGGTGATGCGGAAGAGATTCCGGGGATGGAGGTCCCAAAGCCCAATTTCCCGAAGCTCCTGCTTCACCCAATCCGGAATGAGGCGGGGATCCCGCATCTCCCGGAAGGTGGGAATAAGGATGTTCTTCTCCCGGGCGAGCCTGGCATTTCGCCGCCGTCCTTCCTCCTGCACGGTGAGGTCGATCATCACCACTCCTTTCCCAGTTGACAGGACCGGGGCCTAATGCTACCATGTTGTCAGACAGGTAGACAACCCGTCCATGGAGTTCCAGAAGATCCGGCCCACCAAGGCCTCCACCGAGGTGGCCCAGCAGCTTCTGCGGGCCATCAAGGAGGGGGTTTTTCCTGTGGATACAAAACTTCCCTCTGAAGCGGAGCTGGCCCAGATGATGGGGGTGAGCCGGCCCACCGTGCGCGAGGCCCTCTCCGCCCTCGCTGCAGTGGGACTCATCGAGGCCCGCCCGGGAATCGGCAACTTCGTGAAAAAGCCCAGCGAATCCATGGCCTTCGAGGCCCTCTTCCTTTTGGAAAGCGAGGCGAGTTGTCTCGAGATCATGGAGGCCCGCACGATCCTCGAGCCGGCCGTGGCGGAATTGGCCGCGGAGAAACGCAACCAAGAGCACGTAGAACTTCTTCTCTCCATTTGTGAGGAGCTCGAAGCTCTGGCCAACCCGGCGCAGTTCGAGGAGTACTTTGCTGCCGACAAACGCTTCCATTTGGCCCTGGTCCAGGCCACGGGAAACTCGCTTCTGGCCGCGGCCATGATTCCTCTCGTGAACACCATGGACCAGCGGATCTACCGGGAATTCACCCGCGAGTACTACATGAAGGATTTGCAAAGCATCGTGGAGGTGGCCTCCCTCCATCGCCAGGTGGCGGAGGGTGTGGCGGAAAAACGCGGAGAGAAGGCGCGGCGGGCCATGAAGGCCCATTGGCTGCGGATGTGGCGATTAGTTCACAACGAAGAGAACCCGACTTTGTGAAAAAGGAGGTTTGAACGTATGGAGAAAAAGACCGTAGTCATCGCGCTGGGTGGAAACGCCATTCTACAACCTGGCCAAAAAGGCACGTTCGAGGAACAGCTCCGGAACGTGTACCACACGGCGGAGCAACTGGCGGATATGGTCCTGTCGGGGCGGTGGCGGATCGTCATCACGCACGGTAATGGCCCGCAAGTGGGGCAAATCCTCCTGCAGAACGACGCTGCCAAGCATCTGGTCCCGCCCATGCCCATGGACGTGTGCGGGGCGGAGTCCCAGGGTTTGATCGGCTACATGATCCAGCAGGCCCTGCACAATATTCTGGCCCGGCGCGGCCGGCCCGATATCCCCATCGTGACCCTCGTCACCCAGGTTCTCGTGGACAAGGACGATCCGGCCTTCCAAAACCCCACCAAACCCGTGGGCCCGTTCTATACCAAAGAGGAGGCCCTGCGATTGAAAGAGGAAAAGGGGTGGCAAGTGGTGGAGGATGCGGGAAGAGGCTGGCGCAGGGTTGTCCCTTCCCCGGATCCTAAGGCCATCGTGGAGAAGGAAGCCATCCGTCTCCTCGTGGAGAACCGGGTCATCGTGATCGCTTCCGGCGGCGGCGGGATCCCCGTGATCAAGGAGAACGGGACGTACCGGGGCGTGGAGGCCGTGATCGATAAGGACCTAGCGGGCGAGCGTCTGGCCGAGGACGTGGGGGCCCAGGTATTCCTTATCCTCACCGATGTGGATCGGGTGCGCCTCAACTACCGCAAGCCCAACGAGGTGGTGCTTGAGCGGATGACGCTGAGCGAGGCCAAGCGGTACATGGCCGAGGGCCACTTCGCCAAGGGCTCCATGGAGCCCAAGGTCAAGGCTTGCACGCGGTTTGTGGAGGCGGGGGGCGAGCGGGCCGTGATCGCCTCTCTAGAGCAAGCCCTAGCGGCGCTCCAAGGCCAGACAGGAACGCAAATAACCCGTGACGCGTGATGGGTGACGCGTCAGAAAAAAACAAAAAGGAGGTAAGTATGGCAGCTACGGATCTTCGGGGTCGGGACTTCATCACCCTGATGGAGTTTGACCGGGAGGAAATCGAGACGATCTTGGACACCGCGTTTGATCTCAAGCGGAAGTGGATCCGGGGAGAGCCCCACGAACTGCTCAAGGGGAAAACGCTGTTCATGCTTTTCTACAACCGGTCGTTGCGCACGCGGAACTCCTTTGAGGCCGGGATGACCCAGCTTGGGGGACATGCCCACTTTCTTGAGCCGGATGCCGTGTACACCCCGGCCCTTCCCGGCGAGGAGAAGGCTTATTCCACAGAGCGCATCTCCGACGTAGCGCGGGTATTGGCGGAAATGGGGCACGGCATCGCCATCCGCATCTACGGGAAGAACACGGGCTGGATCTACGGCCGGGGGAACTTGGTCATCCGAGAATTTGCTCGCTGGGCCCGCATCCCCGTGATCAACATGGAAGACGACATGTATCATCCCTGCCAGGCCCTGGCCGACGTTATGACCATGATGGAAAAGCTCGGCCCCAACCTCCAGGGGAAGAAGTTCGTCATGTCCTGGGCCTATTCGGGTTCGGTGGAAAAGCCCCTGGCCGTGCCCCAGTCCGCCATCATCGGGGCCAGCTTCTTCGGTATGGACATCACCCTGGCCCACCCCAAAGGTTTCGATCTGGACCCCAACGTCCTTGGCTTTGTCCAAAAAAACGTGAAGCGCTACGGGGGAAAGTTCCAAATCGTTCACGACATGGACGAGGCCTTTAAAGACGCGGTGGTGGTGTACCCCAAGTCCTGGACCAGCCAACCCACGGATGGCAAGACGCCCATGAACCCGGAGAAGGCCAAAGCCCTGTTTGAAGCTAACCGAAATTGGATCACCACGGTGGAGAAGATGAAGCTCACCAACGACGCGATTTACATGCACTGTCTCCCTGCGGACCGGGGGATGGAGGTCACCGATGAGGTCATCGATGGCCCCAACTCCGTGATCGTGGAAGAGGCGGCGAACCGCCTCCACGCCCAGAAAGGCCTCATGGCCCTCATCATGTGAATCTCCCCCTATCTCCATGGGGAGAGCCTCTGGGAGAGGGTTTACTTTCCAAACTCCCCCTCCTCTTGGGGGGAGAGGGCTAGGGTGAGGGGAAAGGAGGAAAAAAATGAGCTGGTACAACCTGCTCGGGAAGGACCTGATCAGCACGAAGGACTGGACGAAGGAGGAGCTCGAGATCGTCCTCAAGGTCACGCACGAGTTGAAGGCACTTTATTACGCGGGAATCCCCCAGTACACCCTGAAGGACAAGACGTTTCTCATGCTCTTTTTCAACCCGTCCACGCGGACGCGGCTTTCCTTTGAGACGGCCATGACCCAACTGGGTGGTCATGCCCAATACATCACGGGTGCGGACCTGCGCCTCTCCTTGGAGGACAAGCCCGGCGCGGGCGAGACCGTCAAGGACACGGCGAAGGTGATGAGCCGCTACGCTCACGGAATCGGGATTCGGCTTTTGGAGGACAAGGTCTCCCGCTGGGGCGAGGACACGGAGATCCTCTACCGATTTGCGGAGCACGCGGACATCCCCGTGATCAACATGGCTTCGAACTCCTGGCATCCATGTCAAGGCCTTACTGACATCTACACCATCCGGGAGAAGCTCGGCTCGGACCTGAAGGGCGTGCGGTACACCATCATGTGGGCCTACTCTCCCTGGGCCAGGTCCCTGGGCTCGGTCCAGGAGGAGATGATCGTGGCCGCCCGGTTCGGGATGGAAGTGGTGGTGGCCCATCCTAAAGGGTACGAGCTTGAGCCCGAGGCCCTCACACTTGCCAAAAAGTATGCGCAGGAAAGCGGGGGAAAGTTCGAAGTGACATCGGATCTGGACGATGCCTTGAAGGGGGCGACCATCGTGTTCCCGCGGGGCTGGATGAGCCTGCGCCGCTACGAGATCGGCAAAGACGCGGAGATCAAGAACGCCGAGAAGTTCAAGGACTGGAAGTACACGCGCAAGCGCCAAAAGGAGCTAGCGAAACCCGGGTACCTCATGCACGTCATGCCCATCGACCGCGGAAACGAGGCCGATCCCGAGATCTGCGATGATCCCGAGCTTTCCTGGATGTACGACCAGGCGGAGAACCGCTTGCACGTGCAGAAGGGGATTCTTTCCCTCACCATGGGCGGCC